>QEUW01000060.1 GCA_003577005.1 Chloroflexota bacterium
TCGCCGCGCGCCGAACACGTGCTGGGCAAGGCAACGGCGCTTGCCCGTTATCATGGGGCCGAATTGTCGCTGATCCATGTGGTAACACCGCCCCATCTGTTGCAACGGATGCCGTTGAGCGACGAGGATCGCGGGCTGATCGAGCGTGTGGTGAACCGCAACCGCCAGGAAGCTGAACGGTATTTCGACCAGTTGCGAACCCGCTTGTCACCGGAGCCGCAGACCTATGTGCTCGAAGGCGAGCATGTCCCGGCAACAGTCCACAGCTTTATCCAAGACCAGGACATTGATTTGGTGCTGCTGTCGGCCCACGGTCATGTTCACCAGGATCGCCGGCCTTATGGAAGCCTGGCCTACAATTTGATGACCTACGCCGGCGTACCGGTGATCGTCTCTCAAGATCTGGAAGAACATGAGATCGAACCGACCCCAGCCGAATTGGCGTTCGAGGAAGCAACCTTCCACAGTCAGGAGCGGCTCAACATGCCGCAACCGGTGACGGTATAGGAGCGTGCGGCGCCCGGCGATTCGCCAGAGTCTTTATCTACAAATTGCGCAGATTGCGCAGGTTCTGCTTTTGGGCACCTGTGTAATCTGCGGTTTGATTTCCGTTAAAAGCGGTAAAGCCGGGCGTGTTTTTGCCTCCGATATTTTTACCTGGTGTGGTGTGTATCCCAACTTTGTTGACGATAGTGACGATCGTAATTGACGATCGTCAATTACGATCGTCAATTACGATCGTAATGCAAGCAGCAGTATCGTTGCTGTTTGCATGAGAAGATGAAAGCGAGGGGCGGAGAGCCGTCCTTTCTTGCTGCTTATTTCAAGTTGGGAATTACGCAGTTGGGAGCACCGCCACTCTAGCGGCAGCCGCCAAGCGGGCCCCATCTGGGCGCGACGTCTCCAGGTAATTGCATAAACTCCTATCAAGAGGATACACTTCAAGAAAATCGAGAGATAATCTGAATACCGATGATAAGCGATTTGCCAACCTATGAACCGGTTAACCCGGCCAGATCTGAGGCCACCACCACAGGGGCGCTAGAAAAGGCCGCTCTTGCTGCTGCAACATCCCACACGATTGACCCCAAACCCAAGCGGCAGAAACCGTTGCTCGACCGCCTTCCTGAACTGGAAAGGCGGCTGGCTGCGCTCTACCATTTCTTTATCCAGGCGTCGGAGCAGGACCTGACCCTTTCGCTGGCTGCCGAATGGCTCCTCGATAACAACTATATCATCGAACAGACGCTGCGCCAGATCGACGAGGATCTGCCGGAAGGCTATTACCGTGAGTTGCCAAAACTCGCAGGTGGAGCGTTGGCCGGTCAGCCGCGCATTTACGCAGTGGCGCGTGACTATCTGCTCTACGACAGCATCGAATTCAACCCCGCCCGCCTCCAACGCTTTATCGCCGCCTATCAGGAGCGGCGCCCGTTAACTATGGGCGAACTCTGGGCGCTGCCAATTATGCTGCGCATTGTGCTGCTCGAAAGCGTCGTCCAGGCAGGCAGCTGTATCACAGGCCACGCGACCGTTGAGGAGCTGGCCACGGCCCTTCCCGGTTTTGTCCCCCTGGAGTACCGGCCAGAAGATAATGACACCGTGGCCTTTGCAATTTCCAGCTTGCGGCGGATCAACAGCGAAGATTGGCCTGCTTTTTTTGAATATGTGAGTCTGGTACATCAAATTCTGGGAGACGACCCTGCCGGCCTCTACCCATTGACGGATTTCGACACCCGGAACCGGTACCGTGAGGTCATCGAAACGCTGGCCAAGAGGAGCGCACACTCCGAAGAAAAGATCGCCGCAGCCGCCATCGAATACGCCCACACAGCCTTTCGGAAGAACGAGGCCATTGGGGCAACCAATGGAGCATCTCCGGTCGGCCAACCGGTGGACCCGTGGGCCGGGCTCTCGCTTCCTCGCGAATGCCATGTAGGCTACCACCTGATTGGCGCAGGTCGCACTGCGCTAGAGCAGCAGTTTCGTTTTCGGCCTGGTCCAGGGCGCCGGCTCCAGCGTGTGGTGCTTGCCCATCCCACGCACTTTTATCTCGGCGCGATCGCGCTGATTGCGCTGCTCATCGCAACGGCAGCGGTGGCCTACGCGGTTGCAGCCGGTGGCTCGCTTTGGTTCGTGTTGCTGGCGGCGTTGCTGATGGTTGTGCCAGCGTTGACCATTGCTGTCGATCTGGTCAACTATCTGGTGACGCAGTTGATCCCACCGCGCACCCTGCCAAAGCTGGAATTCGAGCAAGGCATTCCGGCTGCGTGCCGGACGATGGTCGTCATTCCCGCCCTCCTGTCGCAGCCTGGCGATGTGGATACGCTCTTCGACGAGCTCGAACTGCATTATCTGAGCAACCCCGACCCAAATCACAACCTGACCTTTGCCCTGTTGGGTGACTTTGCCGATGCGCCGGAAGAGACGCGGCCTGAAGATGAGGCGATCCTGGCCCGGGCGCGCCAGCGGTTGACTGCGCTCAATGACCAATATCCGTTTGACCCCTTTTACTTCTTTCACCGCCGTCGCCTCTGGAATCCACTGCAAAAGGTCTGGATGGGGTGGGAGCGGAAGCGGGGAAAGCTCCATGAATTCAATCGGCTGCTGCGGGGTGACCCCCAAACGTCGTTTGTGATCCAGCTCGGGGATCTCGCTCTGCTCCCAGAGATTCGCTATGTGATTACGCTCGATGCCGACACGGTGCTCCCGCGTGAAAGCGCGTGCCGGTTGGTCGGCACCCTGGCGCACCCGCTCAACCGGGCCCATTTCGACCCGCAAACAGGTAAGATCTGTGCCGGCTACTCGATCCTCCAGCCGCGCACGGCGGTCAAGCCGACCAGCGCTAATCGCTCGCTCTTTACTCGTGTCTTTGCCGGTGACATCGGTATCGACCTCTACACGCGCGCCGTCTCGGATGTCTATCATGATCTCTTTGGTACGGGGATCTATGTCGGCAAGGGTATCTACGATGTCGATGCCTTCGAGCGGAGCCTGGTAGACCGCGTGCCGGAGAACTCGCTGCTCAGCCACGATCTCTTCGAAGGTGTGCATGGGCGCACTGGGCTGGTGACCGATATCGTCCTCTATGAGGATTACCCCCCCCACTACCTGGCAAGTATCTTGCGCACCCATCGTTGGGTGCGTGGAGATTGGCAACTGTTACCCTGGCTGGGGCGCAGGGTTCCTTCTGTAAACGGTCCCATCCCCAACGACCTGGCACGGATCGCGCGGTGGAAGATCTTTGACAATCTCCGCCGCAGCCTACTTTCTCCGGCCTTGTTGACGCTGCTAGTCCTGGGGTGGACGGTGTTGCCCGGTTCGCCCTTGCTCTGGACGCTACTCGGCATGGCGACGCCGGGGCTGGCGCTGCTGTTGGCAGCATTGCGTGGCGCCAGGCACTATCTGGCAAGCGAGGACCGTATCGCCGCCGGTCGCGAGGTGCGAACCGATCTGGTCAGTCACGGCTTGCGCTGGCTGCTCTTTTTGGCCTTTTTGCCCTACGAAGCCCTACTCTACACCGACGCCATCGCCACAACGCTGGTGCGCCTCTACATCCGCCGGCGCAATCTGCTCGAGTGGACCACTGCCGCGCGGACGGTGCGCGTTTTTGGCGACGAGGTCTCGGCCACGACTACGATCATGCACATGCTGCCGGCGCATCTGCTGACCGCAGCCATTGCTGTCTTGGCGCTCTACCTGGCGCCGTGGCGCATCTGGCTCGTGGCCCCTTTTCTCGCGACCTGGCTGTTGGCCTGGCGGATCGCCTATCGGATCAGCCTGCCCGACATTGCCGATGACGAACCGCTCAACGCCCAGCAAAAAGCGGAACTGCGCCGCCTGGCGCGCCATACCTGGCTCTTTTTCGAACACTATGTCGGCCCGGGCGACAACTGGTTGCCCCCTGACCACTATCAGGAGGACCCCCGCGGGAGCGTCGCCCACCGCACATCGCCGACCAATATCGGCATGTATCTGGCCGCCGCGCTTGGCGCCTACGATTTGGGCTATCTTGGCGGGCTTGAACTCTATGCCCGGCTGCGTTCGAGCTTTGATGCGCTGGAGCGGCTTGACCGCTATCGGGGTCACTTCCTCAACTGGATCGATACGCGTACACTGGAACCACTGCCACCGCGCTATGTTTCGACGGTGGACAGCGGCAACCTGGCCGCTGCGCTGGTCGCACTCAAACATGGTTGCCTGGCCCAACCAGCGCAACCCCTCTGGCGCTGGGAGCGGTGGGAAGGCTTGCTCGATACGCTTGCCCTGCTCGACCAGCCGTTGGCTACGCTGGCCCGTATCGACTCGACGGTCGATGCGCCGATGCGCTCTTACCTGACCCAGGTACGCCAGCAAGTGCTCGCTGTACGCCACCGGCCCGATGAATGGCATCGTTTACTGACCTGGTTGGCCGAAGAGGAACGCCGTGTGATCGATGGCATCTTGCTTACATCGATCGAGGACCATGGAGCGATCCTCGACACCGAGTTGATCCAGAGTTTGCGCGCCTATGTCGAGCGCATCCATCACCACCTGAGCGATTGGCAGCGCGAGTTGAGTCGTCTCCAACCGTGGCTGGCGCGCTTTTACGAGCCTTCGCCTTACCTCACCAGCGACGAAGCGCCGCTTGCGGTACGCCAGGCATGGCGCCATCTGCGCGAATCGCTGCCCCCTGCCCCGCGGCTTTCCGAGATCGCAGCCTTGAGCGCAACCGCCCAGGAACGCCTCGGGCCGCTCATCCACATGCTCGCCGATGCAGAGGGCGCCTCGCCAGAGGCGGCAGAGGCGCTTGCCTGGTGCAAAGATTTTCAGCGCGAGCTGGCAACCGCGCAGTCAACTGCGGAGATGCTAACCGCGGGCTTTGCCGCCCTTGCTGCCAAAGCGGACTGCTATATCAACGAGATGGAGTTTGGCTTTCTCTTTGACAAGCGGCGCGAAGTCTTTCACATCGGCTACAATCTGGACGCCGGCCAGCTTGATCGCAACTATTATGATCTGCTGGCCTCTGAAGCACGTATGGCGAGCGTGGTCGCCCTTGCCAAGTATGATGTGCCGCAAAGCCACTGGCTCCACCTGGGCCGGCCCTTGACAACGGTGGCTTCAGGCAAAGAAGCACTGCTCTCGTGGAGCGGCACGATGTTCGAGTATTTGATGCCACCGCTGCTGATGCGCCACTATAAGGAGACCTTGCTCTATACCAGTTGTCACGCCGCGATCGACCACCAGATCGCCTACGGCCGCCAAAAGGGGGTGCCGTGGGGAATCTCCGAATCGGGCTTTTACGCCTTTGATGCGGCGATGAGTTATCAATATCGTGCATTTGGGGTCCCTGGTCTAGGCTTCAAACGGGGTCTGGGCGATGACCTGGTGATCGCGCCCTACGCTTCGCTGCTGGCGTTGCCATTCCGCCCGCAGGCCGTGTTCCAGAATCTCCAGGCGCTCAAGACGCTGGGCCTGTGGGGCCGTTACGGCTTGTACGAGGCGGTTGATTTTACGCGGTCGCGCCTCAAATTTGGCCAGGAGTACGCCATCGTGCGCGAGTATATGGCCCACCATCAGGGGATGATCATGCTGGCGCTGGTTGACCTGCTCAAAGCTACCCAGATCGTCGATTATTTTCATGACGAGCCACGCATCCAGAGTGTCGAATTGCTTTTGCAGGAACAGGCGCCGCGTGGGGTTCCGCTGCAATACCCGCACGAGGAAGAGACAACCCAACTGTCCCCCCCGCCGCGCACCGTGACAGCCGACGCGTGGCGCGTGCCGACCAATACACCGTTGCCGCTAGTCCACTATCTGTCGAATGGGCACTACGGTGTGTTATTGACCAACGCTGGCGCCGGCTTTAGCCAGACCTCTGACCTGATGTTGACACGCTGGCGCGCCGACACCACATTGGATGATTGGGGCTCGTGGCTCTATATTGAAGATGTCGAGTCGGGTGCGCTCTGGTCGGCCGGTCTGCAACCCACGGGCGTTGCGCCCGAATACCTGGAAGTACAGTATTTGCCCCATGTGGTCGAGTTCCGCCGGCGTGACTACGAGATTGCGCTCCACCTTGCCGTCACCGTCGCAACGGAGGATGATGTCGAAGTGCGCCGTGTCACCGTGACCAATGACAGCGACCGCCCACGACGGCTGCGGCTGACGACCTACGGTGAAGTCGTGCTTGGCCCGGCAGGCGCCGACCTGCGCCACCCGGCCTTTGGCAAGCTCTTTATCGAAAGCGAATACGATGCTGAGGCAAACCTGCTGATCTTCCGCCGCCGCCCGCGCGCCGACACCGAGTCACCCCAATTCCTGGCCCATGGGCTTATAGTGGAATCTGGCCTGCCTGTCACCGGCGCACATGAAAGCGACCGGGCGCGTTTCCTGGGCCGTGTTGGCGATTGCCGCCGGCCGGCAGCGCTCGCGGACGACGCTGGTCACTCCGGCTCCTGGCTCAGTGGAACCACCGGAGCGACGCTGGACCCGATCATGGCGCTGGGGCAAGAGCTCGAATTGCCACCTCATAGCGCTGCCCAACTTGCTTTCTTGACCTTCACTGCACCCACCCGCCAGGCGCTCATCGCCTTGGCGGGGCGCTATGACCAGTGGTCCACCGTCGAACGTACATTTACACGGGCGCGGCACGCTGCTGAACGAGAGATGCGCGAGTTTGACCTGACCAGCCCGCAGATCGAGCGCTTCCAGCAGGTGCTATCGCTCCTCTTCTATCCTTACCCTGCGCTCCGCGCGCCGTCCGCGGTACTGTCCGCCAACGAAAAGAACCAGTCCGGCCTCTGGGCCTATGGTATTTCCGGCGACTATCCGATTCTGCTCGTGCGGGTGGCGGGCGAAGAGCATGGCGAATTGCTTCAGGAACTGTTACAGGCGCATGCGTACTGGCGCCGGCGCGGGCTGCTCATCGACCTGGTCATCTTGAATTCGGAAGAGACGCACTACGGCCAGGCGCTGCAAGGCTTTATCCATCGCCTCATCGAGCGGATGGAGGGCACGGGCTGGATCAACCAGCGTGGCGGCATCTATATCCTGCGCGAGGACCAGTTGGGCGAAGCCGACCCGATCCTCTTGCAGACGGTGGCGCGCGTCTTCCTGGATGGCGCCCGTGGCCCATTAGCAGAACAACTGGACGAGTTGCTCGAACAGCCCACAAGTCTACCCCTTTTCGAGCCACTGCTCGGGCCCGAAGAGGTGCCCGATGAGACGCCTGCGCTTGTGCGGCCGGATGATCTACACTTTGACAACGGCTGGGGCGGCTTTAGCGCCGATGGGCGCGAGTATGTGATCTTTTTGCGACCAGGCAAGTACACCACACCGGCGCCCTGGATCAATGTGATCGCCAATCCTGATTTTGGCTTTCTAATCTCCGAAAGCGGCGGCGGCTACACATGGGCCGAGAACAGCGGCGAGAACCGTCTTACCCCCTGGCGCAACGACCCCGTCTGCGACGGGCCGGGCGAGGCGCTCTATCTGCGCGACGAAGAGACAGCCGAGATCTGGTCGCCGTTGCCGCAACCGGCGCCGGCAGCGGCCCCCTACCTTGTGCGGCATGGCATGGGCTATACCATCTTCGAGCACCATAGCCACAGCCTGCGCCAGGTGACGCGCTTCTTCGCTGCGCCCGATGCGCCGGTCAAGATCATCCAGTTGCGGCTGGAAAACGCGTCATCGCGCCCCCGGCGCATCACCGTCACCTATTACGCCGAGTGGGTGTTAGGTGTGCAGCGTGACAGTACGCAATTGACCATCATGCCTGAATATGATGACGATACCAACGCACTGCTGGCTCGCAACCCCTATAGCTTTGAGTTTTCCGAGCGGGTGGCTTTTCTCTCATGCAGCAAGGAGCCACACAGCCTCACCGCTGACCGCAGCGAGTTTCTGGGCCGTCTCGGTACGCTGCGCCGGCCAGCCGGGCTGACGCGTGTCGGGTTGGGCACCCGTGTCCAGGCCGGGCTTGACCCCTGCGCCGCCCTCCAACTGCATGTGGACTTGCCCCCCGGCGCTAGCGAGGAACTGTACTTTCTCCTCGGCCAGGGCGCCGATCGCGACGAGGCGCTGGCCCTGGCGCAGCGTTTTCAGGATCAGCAAGAAGTGGCAAGGGCCTGGCAGGGCGTCCATGATACGTGGGAACAGATCTTGGGGATCGTACAGGTTGAGACACCTGACCCGGCGATGAATCTCCTGCTCAACCGCTGGCTGCCGTACCAGTCACTGGCCTGTCGCATCTGGGGGCGGTCGGCGCTCTACCAGTCCAGCGGGGCCTATGGCTTTCGTGACCAGTTGCAAGATGTGATGGCGGCGGTGGACGCCCGGCCCGATGTGGCGCGCGCCCAGATTCTGCGCGCTGCACGCCACCAGTTCGAGGAGGGCGATGTGCTCCACTGGTGGCACCCGCCATCGGGTCGTGGGGTACGAACGCGCATCACCGACGATCTCCTCTGGCTTCCCTTTGTCACGGCTCATTATGTGACCACCACCGGCGACGAGTCTATTCTAACTGAGGAAGTGCCGTTTCTGGTCGGCAAACCGCTGATCGAAGGCGAGGAAGAACGGTATAGCGAGTACGAAGCGACGCCGCAGAGCTTTTCGTTGCTCGAACACTGCCGGCGGGCGTTGAAGAGAGGAACAACGGCAGGGCCACATGGCATCCCGCTCATCGGCGGGGGTGACTGGAACGACGGCATGAACCGGGTCGGCATTCATGGCCAGGGTGAGAGCATCTGGCTGGGGTGGTTCCTCCATGCCACGCTGACCCGCTTTGCCGCGTTGTGCGAGCAGGTAGGCGATCAGCGGGCGGCAACACGTTACCGACAGGATGCCGAGAAGATCCGCCATGCGCTCGAATACAATGGCTGGGACGGCGACTGGTATCGCCGCGCCTACTACGATGACGGGACGCCGCTCGGCTCGGCCGAAAACCGCGAGTGCCGGATTGATGCCATCGCCCAGTCGTGGGCGGTGCTTTCCGGGGCCGGAGACAGGCGGCGGGCGCAACAGGCGATGCAAGCTGTGCTGGAACGGCTGGTCAAGCGCGAGGAGCGGCTGCTCTTGCTCTTTACCCCACCCTTTGACAAGACTCCCAAAGACCCGGGTTACATCAAGGGCTATCTGCCCGGTGTGCGCGAAAATGGCGGCCAGTACACGCACGCTGCCCTGTGGACGATCTGGGCTTTTGCCGAGCTGGGCGATGGCGACCTGGCCGAAGAACTCTTCCGGCTGATCAACCCCATCTACCGGGCAGATACGCCAGAGAAGGCCGAGCGATATAAGGTCGAACCCTATGTGATCTCAGCCGATGTCTATAGCATCCCGCCGCATACGGGGCGCGGCGGCTGGACGTGGTACACCGGCTCCGCGGGCTGGATGCACCGGTTGGGCATCGAGGCAATTCTCGGTCTGCGCCGCTTTGGGGATACTCTGCGCCTGGCGCCATGTATCCCCAAAGCGTGGCCGGGTTTTTGCCTGCGCTATCGCTACGGCAAAACAATCTACGAGATCGAGGTGAACAATCCGCGGGGTGTCAACCGTGGGATATGCAAGGCCACACTGAATGGCAAACCCGTTGTTGCGGAGCAGCTCCCGTTGGCAGACGACGGCGGGCACCACATAGTGCAGGTCGAACTAGGGGAAGCAGAGCAGTCGCCCACCGAGACACCGCTCGCCTGAGCCCTGGTTGCTGCCCGCTATCCTCGGATCAAGGGGCTGGCATGCCCACGTGCGAGCCCCTTGTCAATCGTGACAGTGTTCACGCGCAATGGTCTCCGCCAGGGCCAACTCCTCCGCCGGGGTTGTGACGGCCCCATCGAGCCGGGCGGCGCGCAAAGCGGTGAGGATGCGGCCGTAAAGAGGGCTAGGCGACAGCCCCAGGCGTTGCAGGTCGGCGCCGGTGAGTGTCGAGCGTATATGCCGCCATTCGGTGTAATAGCGTTTCAGGTGGGCTGTAACCTGAGCGTCAACGTTGGCAATGATATAGAGAGCTTGCGCCACACCGTCAATGGGGTCGAGCAACTCGACCACCACGCTGGGGCGCAGATCGGGGTTACACAGTTGCGGTCTCACCGCCTGCAATTGGGCAAGGCCCTTCATCAACCGTTGCGTTTCGCTGCGTAGCGCCAACCGTTCCTGGAGCGCGGCATGGGTGGCAGCGGGCAGCCGGAGCACGAGCATCCCCCAGTAGAGTCGCTCGATGGGTTCGTTGGCCAGGCGCAAGTCCATATCCGGGCTTTGCAAGGCGGTGCGCAGGCGCGCAAAGCGATCTTCTACCCACTCATCTACCGTAAGCGCCGGGTCAAGGCGCTCCAAAATCTCCAGCGCGGCCAGCCGTTTGAGCGCCTGCTCTGGCAGGGCCTCCTGCAAGATGCGCTCCAACTCATGGCGGACGCGCGCAGGTGTCACGCGGTCGAGCAGTTCGAGGGCGTCCTGGAGCAGTTCGAGCGTGCGCGGCTCGATGGAAAAGCCAAAGCGCTGCTCATAGCGTACGGCGCGCAGGATGCGTGTGGGGTCATCGACAAAGCTGAGGCTATGCAGCACGCGGATCAGGCCGTGCTCAAGGTCATTCAGGCCGCCGAAAAAGTCGAGCAACTCCCCCCACCGATCAGGGTTGAGCGAAAAGGCCAGTGTATTGATAGTAAAATCGCGGCGATGCAGGTCCAGCTTGATGTTGCTCAACTCGACCGTAGGCAAGACCGTGGGCGCCGTATAGAACTCGGTGCGCGCCGTCACAAAGTCGAGGTGGGTGGGCAGGTCCGCCGCAACCTGCTCGGCGCCGTTGTCGGCGGGTAAGGTGGTAAAGTCAGCCAACAGTCTGTCCAGCTGCAGCGGTTGGGTCTCGTCATCCAGAATCCACTTGGCTGTGCCAAAGCGTTTGTGGGTGACGACGCGCCCGCCGTAGCGCGCCTGGATGTGGCGGGCAAAGGCAATGGCATCCCCCTCGATGACAATATCCAGGTCGAGCGTACGCAGCCGGGCGCTGGAACTGTTGAGCAGGAGGTCGCGCACAAAGCCGCCCACAATGTAGACGGCAAAGTTCAACTGCTCCACCTCCTGGCCGATGAGGCGGAGAAGTTCAAGTTGTGCTGGCGCCAGATTGGCGCGCAGCCGGCGGTCGATCTCGTCGGCGTGGCGTTCGGGGGGCGTGGTGTCGTCCCATAACTTGATCAGGTCGGTGCGCGTCACGATGCCGATGATCGCTCCCTGCTCATCCACCACCGGAATCTGGCCCCAGCCGCTCTCGATCATGCGCTGGCGTAAGGTTGGGATCGAATCGGTCGGGCGGACGGTGATCTCGCCGGCCTGCATAAAGCGGCGCACCGGGCGGTCGCCCAGGCCATGCGTAATGGCGCGGTCTGCCTCGCGGCGGGTGAGGACGCCAAGTAGATGTTCGTGGCCGTCGAGCTGCCTGGCAACGACAGGAAACCCTTCGTGCCCGTAGCGCTGCATCAAGGCGTGGGCCTCGGCGACAGGTAGGCCGGGCGCGATCATCTGGGGCCGGCCACTGGTCATGATATGGCGCACGGTCACGCTGGGCTGGCTATGTACTTCGATCAGATCGAGGATACGTTTGCACACCTCTACCAGCGTGGCGCCACGCACCGGTGCGGCCGCTGCCCGTGTGTGGCCGCCACCACCCAGTTGGCGCGCCACAGCGCCTACGTCGATTTCGTCGCTGACGCTGCGCGCCACTACCTGCACCAGCTCATCCAACTGGACGACCAGAAAGATCGCATCGGCATCGTGGATGTCGCGTAGTCGGTGGGCCAGGGTGCTCAGTTCGTCGCCAAAGCCGGGCGCAGACGCCGCGGCAATGACAATCGTGTGCCCGCCTACCGGATGAAACTCGCTGTTGTCGATGAGCGTCTCCAGCAGATCGCGTTGTGCCTCGCTCAGCGGATGGCGCAAGAATTGGTGTAACACTTCCAGATTGACCCCCTGTTCCCGCTCCATGAGCCAGGCGAGCGCACGGGCATCCCGGTGCGTGGTCGAGGCATAGGTGAGGCTGCCTGTGTCCTCGTGGATGCCCAGGGCGAGCAACGTAGCCTGCACAGGCATGAGGTCGATCTGTTGCTCGCTGATCTTTTCGACCAGGAGCGTCGTGTTGGCGCCGAGCGGCTCGTGCCACAATTGCATTTTCCCCGTCTTCTTTTCAGCGGGAGCCTCCTCTTTCTCCTGGCGGTGATGGTCGATGATCAGGATTTCGGTCTCATCGCGTACCCCTTTAGGCAGATTGGCTTTATTTGTATCTACCATGATGATGCGCCGGATGGGCCGCCGTGGCAGCTCTTTTGGCAACACAAAGGGGAACTGGTTGCGATAGAGCGCAACAAATTCACGCACGTTGCGGTTCAACTGACCGGGCAGCACCGGCACCGCATCGGGAAAGAGTAAGGATGCCGCCAGCAACGAGGCCAGGGCATCAAAATCGGTGTGTTCGTGGGTGAGGATCACCTCCAGGCCGTGCTCTGTCATAGCTTCATTCTGATAGGAGAAGAGGGAATTGTCAATTGTGAACGGTGGGTTGTGAATGGAAGGATGAGCCGACAATTTGCGTCGACCCCCATCACGGTGAAGAGAGGAGACGGTGAAAAGAGGAGCCAGATGGAGAGCAAAATCAAATATAATGTGTATCTTTTTGTACCTTAGCTCTCAAACGGGATTCATTGTAGCTTGAATCCGTTCTTTCTATAATTTTTTTACACTGATGTTAGGCTGAGAAGCTGCACCTCACCGGTTTGCGCTGGACACCTAAGTGCGCAAACAGTATTACGGTTAGCTGTACATCTATATCTATGGAACAATCGATCTTTCAGAGTTTCTTTATGGCGGGCTTCGAGTGCTCCTGCCACCGACCAATTTCTGGGCAACGATTAGATATGCTCGAAGCCACCTGTCACACCCGGCATACCCTCGCTGATTTTCAACGGCTGCGAAACCTGGATATTACAACGGTTCGTAGTGGGATCCGCTGGCATTTGATCGAGACCCGTCCCTATCATTATGATTTTTCCAGTGTGTTACCGCTCATCCACACCGCGGAACGTACAGGGATGCAGATGATCTGGGATCTCTGCCATTATGGCTGGCCTGATGATCTAGATATTTACAGCGCCGAATTTGTCCGTCGTTTTGTCCGCATGGTCGATGCTTTTGTACGGCTGTTGACGAGTGAAATGGAGACCACCCCGTTTTTGACGCCCATCAATGAGATATCCTATTTCAGTTGGGCGGCTGGCGAGGTCGGACGAATGTACCCTTACAATCGTGGGCGCGGCATGGAGTTGAAGGTGCAACTGGCGCGGGCTGCCATCGCAGCGATTGAGACGATCTGGCAGGCTGCGCCAGGCGCTCGCATTGCTGTGGTTGAGCCAGTTATCAATATCGTGCCGCATCCAGAGCGCCTGGAAGAGCGCCAGGCGGTCGAAGAATATCGGCTGGCGCAATACCAGGCGTGGGACCTGATAGCAGGTCGAATCTATCCGGAATTGGGTGGTCAAGAACACTATTTGGATACCATCGGCGTCAATTACTATGCTCACAACCAGTGGATCGATAACGGGCGCACCCTGGGCCGACGCAGTCCTCTCTATAAACCCTTTCGAGAGATACTGGCTGAAGTCTATGATCGCTATGGACGACCACTCTTTATCTCCGAGACAAGCGCCGAGGGCCGCTATCGGCCAGGTTGGCTGCGCTACGTTGGCCGTGAGGTGCGGGCAGCCATGCGCAGCGGCATTCCCATCGAAGGTTTCTGCCTTTACCCGGTTTTGGATCACCCGGGTTGGGAGGACGGCCGCCACTGTCCGAACGGGTTGTGGGGCTACGCCGATCAACAGGGTGAGCGGCCGATTTATGAGCCGTACGCAGCGGAATTCTCTCGTCAGCAACGCCTTTTTGCCAAAATGAACGGCAAAGCAAGGGTAAACCGGATCCAGCCTATTGATGTGGCAGACCGCAGTAGTGGGCGCCTGGCGATCTGCCTCTATACCGATAGCCGGGAGCCGTCGGGCTTGGGCGAGCACATGTTGACCCTGGCCGCACAGTTACTGCGGCGCTATCAGATTCTGTTTGTCTGCCCGGCCACTTCACGCGGCACGCGCATATTGGACCGGGCCAGGTTGTTAGGCTGCACAACCCTCGCGCTGCCCCTGGACGATGAGGCGCAGGCGGATGAGGTGCTGGCAACCTGGTTGCAGCGAATGCAGATCCAGATCTTTCACTGCCACGCTGGCATCGGTTGGGAAGGACAGAACGGTGTGTATACGGCGCGGGAGAGCGGTGTCCCGGCGGTGGTCCGCACCGAGCATCTACCCTATCTGCTCACGGACTGCAACCAGCAGGCAGCCTATCAACGCATCTTTACGGTTGTGGATCGCTTTATCTTTGTCTCTGCCGAGGTGCGGCGTACCTATATTGCAGCTGGCGTACCCAAAGACAAGGCCAGCCTGGTGCGCAACGGCATCGTTACACCGCGGGTCAAACCGGATCGCCAGCAATTATGCCGCGAGTTTGATTTGCCAGAACGGGCAAAAGTCGTCTTTACAGCCGCACGGATGACTGTCCAGAAGGGCCATCGCTATCTGGTCGATGCCGCACCGCGGATCCTGGACGCCGAACCAAATACCTATTTCCTGTGGGCCGGTGATGGTCCCGAAGAACCGGTGCTGCGCAAGCAAATTGCAGCGCGCAGGATCGACCCATCCCATATCCTCTTTGCTGGCTGGCGTACGGATGTCCACCACTTGCTGGCCTCATCGGATCTCTTTGTCTTGCCTTCGCTCTTTGAGGGGTTGCCCGTGGTGGCGCTTGAGGCGTTATCACTCGGCGTACCGGTGATCGGCACCCGCGTCTGTGGCACGAGCGAAGTGATCGAAGATGACATCAGCGGCTGCCTAGTCGAGCCTGGTGATAGCACAGGCCTCGCCACGACCATTGTGAAAGCGCTCCGCCAACCTGCCTTGCGGAAGCGCTGGGCGCAGGCAGGACAGGCGCGTTTTAGGCAGCATTTTACCGCCGAACGTATGGGCTGCGAAACAGCTGAGATCTATGAAACAGCGCTGGCCACAGCAAGCTAGCCGTCTCGGCCAGCCGTTGAGGCATGCATCGCATAGCCAAATAACCCTGGGAGGAGACCATGAAGCCTGTTCGTGTCGGCTTTATCGGGGCAGGCGGCATCGCCACCCGTCACTTGGGCGACTTGCTCACATTCGAAGATGTCACTGTCGTCGCCCTGGCCGACCCTGTGGTGGAACGGGCCAGCGCGTTGGCTGAACGTTGTCATGGGCGTGTCTATGCCGATTACGCCGAAATGCTGGATAAGGAGACGCTTGATGCGCTCTACATCTGTGTGCCACCCTTTGCTCACGGTGAACTGGAGCTGGCTGCGCTCGAGCGAGACCTGCCCTTTTTTGTCGAAAAGCCGCTGGCGGCCGACTACCAGACGGCCGCGACAATTGCGCAGCGTGTGGCCGAGCAAGGGCTGGTGACAGCAGTCGGCTATCACTGGCGCTACTTGGATACGACCGAAGAGGCGCAGCAATTACTTGCCGAACGGCCCGCCCGCCTGGCGCTGGGGTACTGGTTGGATTTCACACCGCCGCCCGCCTGGTGGCGCCGGGAGGAACAATCTGGAGGCCAATTGGTAGAGCAGACAACGCATATCTTTGACCTGGCGCGCCTGCTTGTGGGTGAGGTGGACGAAGTCTACGCGGTTGGTGGCAAGCTGCATCGCTCCCACCTGCCCGATGCCGACATCTATGACGCCACGGCCGTGACGCTGCGTTTTGCTTCAGGCGCAGTTGGTACGATGGCCTCAACCTGTCTGCTCAACTGGCCGCACCGTATTGGTCTGCATCTCTTCTGCGAGGGCATGGCGATTGAACTGAGCGAATTCGAAATCATGATCGACGTCGGCCGCGGTCGGCCCACTCGGCGCGCCGAAGGCGACCCCTTTGTTCGCGAAGACCGAGCGTTTATCGATGCTGTCCAGGGCAAACCCAATCGCATTCGCGCATCATACGGTGAGGCATTGAAGACCCACCGGGTGACCACAGCCGCTAACCAGTCGGCGCATGAGAGGCGCGTGATTGAACTGTCTGGAGTCTAGCAATTTTCTCAGAAGGAGAGAGGTTATGGCTGACACACGTACCATTCGCTCGCTCGGTGTCGAACAGGAGGGCAAGGCGTACTTCTTTCGGTACGAAGAGGGCCCGCCGCCGCCCAATCACTTCCGCCTGGCGACGCTCTATACCGGCATCTCATCCGGTACCGAGCTTACCTTCTTCCGGGGGACCAATCCCTATCTACATGCTTCGTGGGATAGTGAATTTGGCCTGTTTCATCATGGCGAGCCGAGCGTTCGTTATCCCGTGCCCTTCGTGGGCTACATGGAAGTCGGTTATGTCACCGAGAGCCGGGCCAGCAATGTTCGGGAGGGTGACGTCTTGGCGATGACCTATGGACATAAGAGTGGCCACACCGCCGATGCCCTGCATGAATTTTACATGCCGCTACCGGCTGATCTCGACCCCATCCTTGGCATCTACATTGCCCAGATGGGGCCGATCTGCGCCAACGCGCTGTTGCATGCGGCCGTCGAAACGGTGGGGCGGGATGTGCGCAGTCTAGGCGAAGGGGTGCGCGGGCGCACAATCCTGGTCATGGGGGCCGGAGTCGTGGGTCTGTTGACGGCGCTCTTTGCTCAGCACTGTGGCGCCGCTGAGGTTGCCATTGCCAATAGCCGCGGGCCACGCCTGGAAACAGCGCGTGCCCTGGGTCTACAATGCATCGATGTAGCCGAGATCGAACCGTGGCGCTACTGCAAAGAGCGTTGGCGTCACGGCCCCGGCGATCGGGGCGCCGACCTGGTCTTCCAGTGCAAAGCCGACGCAGCCAGCCTGCACGAGGGATTACGCAGCCTGCGCCCGCAGGGCACGGTCATTGATCTGGCTTTTTACCAGGGTGGCGCAGCAGAACTGCGTCTGGGAGAAGAGTTTCACCACAATGGCCTCACCATCCGCTGCGCCCAGATTGGGCGCGTGCCGGCAGGGTTGGGGCAGTTTTGGACACGCCGCCGGTTGGCCGACGAAACGATCGACCTGTTGCGCGCCTATGCACCTCTGCTCCAGGAAGAGGTCATCACCGATGTGGTGGCGTTTGATGACGCACCAGCCTTCCTTACCTGGCTGGCCGCAGGCTACCAGCCCCAGGTCATCCAGGCGGTTTTGGAAATCCCTGAGCATCTTGAATTGGTTACCCGAACACAGAGGAAGGCGGCACATTCGCCGAACGGGGCGAGCGCGCCAGTACAGGAGAGAGAACGTGTCTAGTCTTGAGGGGTCTTCACGAGTGATTCCTTTCCAGGCCAATCGGGCGACCCAACCGCGGCGTCGCATCCTGTTCGTCTTTGCCTGGTTGGTGGTAGGCGGAGAAGAGACCGAAGTGCGGCTCTTGGCGAAACATCTCAATCCGGCACGCTACCAACTCGAAGTGGTGGCCTGTTTTCGCAAACCAAACATGCCCAAGCAGACCCACGACCAGCTTGCTGCGCTAGGGGTGACCGTCGATCAGACACCCTACACGCTTTCGTTTGAGGAGACCGTCACCTACCTGGCGCGCAAGATGCCGCACTATGATCTCGTGGTTGCCTGCCAGGCCGTGCCCGATATATACCCGGCGTTGGAACAGCTTGCCCGACGGCCACCGCTGATTGAACATGGCGGCCTGGTGAGCGAGGCATTGGCCGGCCCCAAACATTTTACCAGCCGCTACGTCGGTGTCTGCCAGACGATCTGCCAGGCCGCGCAGACGAAAATAGCAGATCGGCCGCACCATGTGCTGGAGATCCCCTCGATGGTCGATCTGGATGAGTTTGACCCAACGCAACGAGCGACCGTGCGGGCGGCCTGGCAGGTGGATGATGAGACGCCTGTGATCGGCTGGGTTGGCCGGCTGGACCGCAAAAAACGGGTGGAGGACTTTATTCGGGCGGCGGCGTTGGTCCATCACGAACATCCATCCGCTCGGTTTCTGGTCATCGGCGGGCCGGATGCCTTTATGCCCGAATATGCCGAAGAATTGCAGCAACTGGCGCACGACCTGGGGCTGCGCGATGTTCTTCATTTTCTCGGTGACCGGCCCGATGTACCGAGCTTGCTCGCCGGATTGGACATCTTTGTCTGGTTATCACGCGGGGAGGGTATGCCCCATGTGATCAGCGAGGCCGGCGCCGCCGGTTTGCCGGTGATCGCAACGTGCGACAATGGCACCGAAGAGCAGATTACCCACGGGGTGACGGGTCTGTTTACACCCCATGAAGCGCCGGTGCGGGTGGCAGAAGCCATCAGCCATTTAATCGATAATCCGCAACTGCGCTGGAGGCTGGGTCGTAACCTCCGGCGCAAGATTGAACTTGAGTACAGTGCGGCCGTTTTGGTCAGACGCTGGGAGAGACTCTTTGATGAAGTGATCACAGAGCACCAGACGCTCTCTGTTGCACCGTCCTCGGCGCCTTTGGCATCATTGTCTGCTTCAGCGCCCGGCTAACGAGCACCACGAGAGAGATTTTCTTCAGCGCCATTCGTATTGTTGTGCGCCCGGCGGTAGCCGGGCAGGAGAAACGAACCATGCAGAGTTACATCTTGGGAGGTGGAGTCACCGGGCTAGCCGCCGGACTGAGTTCCGGACTGCCGGTTTTCGAGGCAGCGACTGAGCCGGGTGGCATCTGTTCTTCATACTATGTACGCCCTGGTGACAACCAGCGCCTGGCTCAGGCGCCGGCCGATGGCGAGGTCTATCGTTTTGAGGTGGGGGGTGGGCATTGGATTTTTGGCGGCGACGCGACCGTGTTGCACTTTATCCGCACGCTCGCGCCGACCAAGTCCTATTATCGGAAATCGTCGGTTTACTTCCGCGAGCAGGACCTCTATGTGCCGTATCCGCTGCAAAACCATCTGCGCTTTCTCGATAAAGCAACGGTGAGCGAAGTGCTCAAAGAACTGAGCAATGGTTCGGGGCCATTTAGCACCATGGAGGAATGGATGTCGGTGCATTTCGGGCCCACACTGTGCCGTCTTTTCTTTTACCCGTTTCACGATCTCTATACGGCCGGCTTATACAAGCACATTGCGCCGCAAGATGCTTATAAGTCGCCAGTGAATTTTTCCCATGTGATCCAGGGTGCGTTCGACGAAGCGCCGGCTGCCGGCTACAATGTCCAGTTTATCTACCCGGCCGAGGGGCTGAATGTGCTGGCGCAACGGATGGCTCATCTGTGCGATCTGCGTTATGGTAAGCGCGTTTCCACAATCGATGCCGACGCCAAAGAGCTCCATTTTGCCGACGGCACGGCCCTGCCCTATCAGACATTGATCTCGACGCTGCCGCTCAACAAGATGCTCCAGATGACCGGCCTCCACATAGAGAGCCCGGCCGACCCCTACACCTCGGTCTTGGTGCTCAATATCGGCGCCACGCGCGGCAAGCGGTGCCCGGATGATCACTGGCTCTACAACCCCGATGCCAGGTCAGGATTTCATCGTGTCGGCTTCTACAGCAACGTGGACCGCTCCTTTGTGCCGGCTTCGGCTCGCCAGGACAACGACTGCGTCAGCATCTACATCGAGCGGGCTTATCCAGGGGGGCAGAAACCCAGCGAGCCGGAGATCGCCGACTATAGCGCCGCGGTGGTCAAAGAGTTGCAGGATTGGCAGTTCATCCGCGACGCTGAAGTGGTGGACCCAACCTGGATCGACGTGGCCTACACCTGGGCCTACCCTGGCTCCCGCTGGAAGCAGGAGGCGATCCGCAAGTTAGAGGAGCAACACATCTACCCCATCGGTCGCTACGGTCGCTGGATCTTTCAGGGTATTGCCGACTCGATCCGCGACGGTTTCTTTGCCGGTTCCTGCTTTAAGACGATGGGCGGCATCGAAAGCCGTGTTGTCACAGAGAGCGTGGCCCATCGCCAGCCTGCACGCACCACGGCCGGCGCGGGTAAACACGTCCCTGCAAACGGCCGCACCCGCGTCGGAGCACCCGCCACCGGAGCCGATTAAGCCGGCCGGTTTGCGCCACCCGTGAGTAAGCCCTTTTCAAATACGGTAGACAGGGAAACAGGTCGGCATCACCTGTCTACCTGTTTCCCTGTCTACCCGATTTCCATGAGGAGTTTTCCATGCAAGACCTGGTCTGTATCAGTCACCTGCGCTGGGGTTTTGTCTGGCAGCGGCCACAGCATTTGCTCACCCGGCTGGCGCGCAACTATCGGCTCTTCTTTGTCGAAGAGCCAATGGCAGACACGACTATCAGCGAGCCGGTGCTAAAAGTCTACCCTGGCCGCACGCCGCAAGAGGTCACGGTGCTCTGTCTGCACCAGCCGGCGCAACAAGACGAGTGGATCGGCCACGGCGACCCACGCACACAAGATGAATACGAACGGCAGTTGCTCGACTACCTGGCTCGCCAGGGGGTCCTCGACCCGCTGCTGTGGCTTTACACACCGATGGCCCAACCATTTGTCGAGGCCCTGACACCTCGTCTGCTGATCTATGACGTGATGGACGAACTGGCCGCCTTCAAGGGCGCACCAGAGGCGCTCAAAGAGCTGGATCGGCGGCTCCTGGCCACGGCCGATGTGGTCTTTGCCGGCGGCGCCAGCCTCTATCGTTCGCGGCTGCCCTACGCGCAGAATATCCATCTCTTCCCCAGCGGCGTCGAGACGGCTCACTTTGCCCAGGCCGCCAATGGCGACCTCTCCCGTCCGCCCGACCTGGCAGAAGTTCCGGCGCCAGTGCTGGGTTACTTTGGCGTGGTGGACGAGCGCATGGATCTGCCGCTGCTGGCCCATCTGGCTCAGACCCACCCGGACTGGCAGATTGTGCTCGTGGGGCCGGTGATCAAGATTGCCCCCGACGACCTGCCCCAGGCGCCCAACCTGCACTATCTGGGCATGAAGGAGTATCGTGACCTGCCGGCCTATCTGGCCTATTTTGACGTGGCGCTGGTGCCCTTTGCCATGAACGAGTCCACCCGCTTTCTCAGCCCCACCAAGACGCTGGAATATCTAGCGGCACACAAGCCGGTGGTCTCGACGCCGCTTCCGGACATCATCGAACTGTACGGCGACTACATCCGCATCGGCGAGACGCCGCACGCATTCGTAGAACAAGTGGAAGCCGCACTGGCCGAAGGGAACGAGGAGCGCCGGGTGCGCCGGGTTAAAGAACAAGCGCTGCTGGCGCGCAACAGTTGGGATACGATCGCCGGACAAATGGACGAGCAAATTCAGGCCCGCCTGCAAGCGAAGATGACCCTACCCAACGGCGACTGGCAAACGCGCTTTGACCGCCAGCGTTTGGGCGAAGCAATCTGACGCCACACTATCCGGTGCGTTTTTCTGCCACCTAGATGCTCGAAAGAGGCCGGTCAAGCGCCAACACCGTCGGTTTTAGATCGTCCTCGCCCAGCATCTTAGCCAGTTCGTCTGGTGTTAAGGCTCGCCCTTTGCCCGCCAGCGCAACCAGCGCGGCCTCGATGACATTGGTGCCAAAAGTGCGCCCCTCCAGCCGCGGTGTGGATGTGACTAGATAGCGCACCCCGCGAGCACGCAGCAACTCCACATCGTCCGCCGTGGTGGTGTTGGTAACGATGATTCTGCCGTTCAGCCGTTCGGGGAGATGGCGTTTGATATAGTGGAAATCGTCGGCGATGACCGTGGCCCATTCGTACCAGCGCCCAAATTTAGGTCTGATCTCTTCCTGTTTTTCGCCGGTAGGGTAGAGCCACTCAAAGGGCAACCGGCTCATGACAGGCAAGAGCAACCTCGCCAACAGATGCAACATACGCAACGAGCGGATAGGAACGCCGATCCCCAACCCAAAGCCCAGGTCGCCGAGGATCACATCGTAGCCCGCGTCGAGAAAGCTGCGCGCCATATCGTAGCGCGCCACAGCCGTGGCAATAAGAACGCGGCGGGGCGCAACGGGCGCCGGCAACAACAACTCCATGCGCCGGGCGATCTGCCGCTCCATCACCGCACGAACACCCCCACCATCTACCGCGGGTGTCCGCAGCCCTGCCACCAGGTGTTGGACAGCTCTCAACTGATAATAGCGACCATTGACGGTGATCCCCAGGTCCGCCCCGCCCACGCCAAAAGCATCCACCTTGCCGTCCAGCTCGACAAAGAGCGCTCGCGCCCGTTGTTGGTCACCATCCGTGCCGATCCGTTCCAGCACCATCCGCCGGCCGAACAGGGTCGTTTCACTTCGTTGGTTGCGCTTGCTGCTGCCGAGGCTGATCGAGACGATGTGCATGAAGAGGTGCGAGTTTGGGAGAGGAAGCGTCCAGTAGGTCACAGAGCCAGACTGTAGCGGCGGTGTGGAAACCGCCGCTACACCTTAGATCACCCCCACCAATTTTCCTGCCTGGATAAAGACGCCCAGGGCAAAGTCGATATCCTCGGTTGTGTGTGCGGCGGTGACGTTGGCGCGCAGGCGGGCGGCGCCTTCGGGCACGGCGGGCGGCAGCACCGGCAGGACAAAGAGACCGCGCTCCTGACAATAACGGGTCATGGTCAGGGCGTTCGTTTCGGTTCCCACCATAATGGGCACGATCGGTGTGCAGGTGCGGCCGGTGTCAAAACCAGCTGCCTGGAGGCCACCGATAAAATGTTGAACGTTGCGTTGGAGGAGGCGGTTGCGTTCGCCCCCTTCCTCTTCTAGCACATCGAAAGCAGCCAGGATGCCGGCGACGACGGCAGGGGGCAGCGCCGCACTGTAGACAAAGCCGCGCGCCGTGTGGCGCAAAAAGTTGATCAGTTTGCGGTCGCCCGCCACGTAGCCGCCGACGCCGGGGATAGTCTTGCTCAATGTACCCATCTTGACATGAATAGCGCCGGGTAAATCAAAATGTTCTTCGATGCCACGGCCCGTGGCGCCCAACACGCCCAGACTGTGCGCCTCATCGACCATGAGCCAGGCATTGTGGCGTTCGGCAAGCTCAAGTGCGGCAGGAAGATTGAAGATGTCCCCATCCATGCTAAAGACAGCGTCGGCTACGATCAATTTGGCCGCCTGGCGCGGCGCTTGTTCGAGCACACGCGCTAGATCGGCCATATCGTCGTGGCGAAAGCGGCGAAATTCGCCCTGGGCCAGCAGACAACCATCGACGATGCTGGCATGGTTCCAACGGTCCGAGATCACCCAATCACCGCGATTGACCAACGTGCTGATGGTTGCCAGATTGGTGACATAACCGCTGCTAAAGACGATGGCGTCCTCACGCCCGGCATAGCGAGCAATGCGCTCCTCAAGCTGGACGTGCAGATCGAGCGTGCCCCCCAAGATGCGGACGCCGTGTGTGCCGGCGCCGTAGCGGGCGATAGCTTCTTGAGCGGCGGCGACGATGCGAGGGTGTTGCAGCAAGCCAAGATAGCTGTAGGTAGCAAACATGAGCTTGCGCTGGCCTTCGGTCTCTACCCAGGGGCCATCCAGGTCGTCTACAGCCTGAAAATAATGATAGAGACCCTGGGCTTTTGCGTCTTCGATGCGCGACCAGAGCGCGTCAATCTTCTGCTGAAAACCATCAACCCGTGCGCCGCTGGCAGGTCTAACCGGTGGGATGTCCGGCGGTTGGCCGTTGGGCCCGGTAGAGGTAGTATGAACCGATTTGAGCATAGCGCTCCTCAGGAATGACTGACGCTCATTACGAGCGCAATATAAATAGGCATTCATTGTAGCGTAAGCGGGCAAGGTTGCAAAGGTTCTGCCCTTATGGGGAGTGAACAAACAGCGGTTCACAGAGCGACCAAAAGCGATTCACAGAGTACACAGAGTTTTTACAGAGAGCACTGAGAGCCTCGGCGCTCTCAGTGTCTTCTCTGCGTTCTCTGTGAACCGCTTTTGATAACAGGCGGCGACAAAAATGGCAGCAGAAGGATAAGAACGGTATAATGACAACTATGAGTCTGAATCTGGAACACCGCCCGGTGCAGCCTTTCCAACCGCATCGCCTCATCCGCCATGCCGATGTCCAGACGATGCTCTCGCGCTACCCGCCGCGCGACCTGGCCGCCGGACGGCGTGAACATCTGGTCGTCATCGATGCCGGTGAAGACAAGACCGGGTGGGGCTGGGATCGCCCGGTGCGTCTGCACGGCTATTATACGCCCAGCCTCTCGCTCTTTGGCAGCCGTGGTCTTGTGCTGGTCTTGCACGGTTGGGAAGGGTGCAGCCACTCGGTCTACAACCTCGTCACCACCGATACTCTGATTCGCGCCGGCTACGATGTCTTTCGGCTCAATGCGCGCGACCATGGCCCCGGTATCCATCTCGACCCGTATGCGCTCAATCGCGGTTTCTTTATGGGCACCCTGCTGGACGAGATCGCGGTGGCGACCGCTCATGTAGCAGCCATGGCGGGTGATAAACCCTTCTACCTCGTCGGGGCCTCGATGGGTGGCAACGTTGCGCTGCGGTTGGCCCTGCGCCATGCCAGCCAGCCCATCCACAATCTGAGCAGGGTCATTACCTTCAACCCGGCGCTCAACCCGCGCCGGTGCGCCGAAGCGCTCGATGCGCGGCCGCCCTACTTACGCTATTTTCGCCGGCGCTGGCTGCGGTCGCTGCGGTCCAAACAACGTCTTTTCCCTGAGCTGTATGACTTTACCCCGTTGGAAAAGATCCCGTCGATCCTGGCGATGACCGAGTGGGTGATTGCCCGGTATGGCGAACACTTTGGCGATCTGCACAGCGCCGATGACTACTTCAACGCCTACACGATTTCTCGTGACGCTTTTCATTCGCTGACAGTTCCGACGACAATCATCACAGCGGCGAATGACCGGGTTGTGCCGGTGGATGATTTTCTCAACCTGGGGTCCCATCCGCTGTTGAACCTCCAGATCCATGAGAATGGCGGCCATGTCGGATATATTGACCTTTTCCCGTTGCGCCATAATTTGCCCCGTCTGTTGATGGCTGCTCTGCGTGATTAAGGACCGGGGTGGGGAATGGGAAGTAGGGAATGGTGATGGATGGCAAATGAGCAATGATGAGGCTATGACGGACGCGGCGGCGAACTTTCCCTGGGCGCAAATCTGGCCTGAAATTCGCGATGCCCGGTTGCGTGCGGTGTTTGCGCGGGTGCCGCGCGAGCGGTTTGTGCCGTCGCTGCTGCGCCAGTGGGCCGATCGGGATGCGCCCCTGCCCATCGGCGAAGGGCAGACCATCAGCCAGCCCTTTATTGTAGCCTGGATGACGCAGGCGCTGAGGCTTCAACCGGGAGAAAAGACGTTGGAGGTCGGTACGGGCTCGGGTTATCAGACGGCGATTTTGTGCGAGATGAC
>QEUW01000587.1 GCA_003577005.1 Chloroflexota bacterium
CGCCGCATCCAAGTCGGCGCAGGTGACCTGCGCGCCAAAGGCGGCGAGACCCTGGGCGGCGGCTTGGCCGATGCCGCTGCCCGCGCCCACGACCAGGGCGTGATGGCCAGACAGATCGAACAGGGTGTGCCAGGATGGGGCCATGCGGTTGCTCCTTCTTGTGCGGGGATGGATTGCGCTGTCTTAGAAACTGTTTGAAAAGGTCATGAACGGGTTAAGCGACGCAACATAATACGGGTCATGGCGATGTAGACAAAGGCTTCACTGCTGGCGGGCAAACGTTCATAGTCTTTGGCCAGCCGACGCTGGAGTCCCAGCCAAGCAAAAGTGCGTTCCACCACCCAGCGCCGAGGCAAGACGGCAAAGCCGACTTGTTCATCCGGGCGCAGCACCGGGTAGTAACGTGAGATTATCACCAACCAGATGAAAGGGAGATGCGAGTGGGTGCAGGTAAGATAGTTGTATGGACACAACCTCTCCCACACTCACACGATCTCCCCTGGACAGTTTAGCATGTGTCAACGTGCGTTGCGAACTGTACGGGCAGGCCGGTCAGCACAATCTGACTGTGCGCAAGGTGTACGGCCAAGAGCGAATTCGCTACCTGCGCTGCCGCGCCTGTGGCGGCGAGTTCAGTGAGCGCAAGCAGACGGCGCTGTGGAACACGAAAGTGTGCGAAGCCAAAGCGGTAGCCATCGGCGAACATCTGGCGGAAGGTTGCTCGTTGAAAGGGACGGCGCGTTTAGTCCAAGTCGACCCCAGCACGGTGCGGCGTTTGAACCAACGGCTGGGTGAACATGGACAAGCCTTTCACGATGAACACGCGCAAGCGGTGCAAGTCGAGGGCGCTGCAAGCCGATGAACGACATGGCTATGCTGGCGATAGGCGCCAGCCTGCCTGGGAAGCCGAACTGATGGACCCAACGAGCAAGTTCGTCCTCGCTCACGTCCAGGGTAAACGCGACGAACGCTTGATCCGCAGGCTGCTGGAGGAGAGCGCCTCTCGTCTGCACAATCGCCATGATCTGGTGCTGTTCACCGATGGTGAGCCAAGCTATGCCACCCTCCTTCCTGAGATTTTCGGCCAGCCCTATCGCCCGAGTCGCGCCACTCACCGCGGTCGCCCGCCCAAGCCGCGCTTCCGCATCCCGCGTACCTTGGCGCATGTGCAACTGGTCAAGCACAGAGTCGGCGGTCGGGTCGCCCAGGTGGAGATTCGCTATGCTCATGGCTCCCGCAGACGTGTAGCCCAGGCGCTGGCGAAGCTGGGTTACGGTAAACCCAACACCTCGGCTATTGAACGACGCAATGGAACCGCGCGCCGCATGAGTGCTTATCAGGTGCGCAAGACGCTGGCCTTTGCTCGTCGTCCAGAGTCCAAAACGGCCTTGGGCTGGTGGAGTCTGAGCGTCTACAACTGGTGCCGGCCCCACCGCACGCTGCGTCGGCGACTGCCGGAGCCGGTGGGCAGAAAAAGTATCAGCAGCGTTCACCGGCCATGGCGTTGGGCTTAGCTACGCACATTTTCACGGTCAAGGAGATCCTTCTCACCCCAGTTTACCCTCTGCCGGTGTGAGATAATCTCACGTTACTACCCAAAATTGTACGTCTAACTAATAATTTTGTTGAATCACCGGAACAAGCCTTACCAGATTCTGCACAACTACTATATATAGCTGATGAAGGTAATCCTAAGGCTATACCTCACACATATAACCCCTGCTCATAACGACTACCCTTGCACTACGGTGCTACGCAGCAACTGTAGAGCCTGGTTCAATCTCATGCTTCAGCGCCCATACCACCGCCTCGGCCCTGGATGAGACCCCCAACGCTTGGTAGATGTTGCTCACATAGTTGCGAATCGTCTGCTCTGCCAGGTGCAATTCGGCAGCAATCTGGGCGTTGGACCAACCCTGAGCCAGGAGGGCCAGGATCTGTTGTTCGCGCTCGCTGAGTTGCACCCCCGCCACGGTCGCAGTGTCCTGCCGCCAGGCCAGCAGCTTCTGGACGACGGCTTGGCTGAACCAGACCTCGCCCCTGGCGACGGCGCGGAGCGACTCGACCATCCTATCCAACGCCTCATCCTTAAGCACATAGCCGACCACGCCTGTCTCAACGGTGGTGCGAATATAAGCGCCGTTCAAGTGCGCGCTCAAGATCACGGTCTTGACCTGCGGACAGTGCATACGGAGCTGGCGCAGTGTCTCCTGCGGTGCTGGACCGGGCATGCTTAAGTCCAACAAAAGGATGTCGGGGCGTTGCTCCTGACAGAGGGTCAAGACGGCATCACCTGTCGTGGCCTCCCCGACCAACTCAATGTCACTCGTCTCTGCCAACACCGTGCGGATCCCCACCCGAATCAGCGGGTGGTCATCGGCCAGGGCCACACGGATGGCTGCGTCTCGCCTCTCCACGGTCGTCTCCCTCCTCTCCACCACATCCATCGCCTTGCTCGCGCTGGTTCTGACCCTCCTGTCTTTCAACACTCGGGATCCATACCAGCAGGGTGGTGCCACCCCTCAGCTGCGACCGGATGCATACCTTGCCCCCCAGCGCACGCACCCGCTCCTCAATGCCGATCAGCCCGAAGTGCTTCCGACGTGCAAACTGGCTCAGTCGTTCCGGCACCACAAAGCCTTGTCCGTCATCCACCACCTCCACCAGGCTGCATTCTGGAGACCACTGCAGACGGATGCGAATGTGCTGGGCCTGCGCGTGGCGGAGGGCATTGCGCACCGCTTCCTGCGCGCACCGATACAGGCAGAGCTGGTGCAGCGCCGGCAAAGGCGGATCCGCGTTGCCCGCCACCAAGGTGATCGTCGGTGCTTGCGGCCCCAGCGGCTGCCTGATCTGTTCAATGTACTCGGTCAGGGCTGCACGTAGCCCGACGACCTCCAGATCGGCAGGATGCAGCGCCCCCAGCAGGGCGCGCAGTTGTTTGACTGCACGGGCAAGCTCTTGTCGGGCTTCGGCGAGCACCACGGCGAGCGGCTCCCCTCCTCTGCCGCTACCTGCGCAGCGCGCGGCCGTTAGCCCTTGGGCACGGTGCAGCTGGTAGCCGATGCCCAGCAACTGTTGAAGGAGCCCGTCGTGCAACTCAGCCGCCATCCGCCGCCATTCCTGCTCACGCGCCAGCAACAGCTGGCGGTGGACCTGGGTCAGTTCGTCATGGGCCGCGTTGACGGCGGCCATCAGTTGGACATTGTGGAGGGTCGTGGCCGCTTGATAGGCCAGCGTCATCAACAACTGGCGCTCTTGGCCTGTGAAGAGTTCACCGCCCCGCCGAGGCCCCAACCCCAGGAGCCCCTGCAAGGCCGATGCCGAGTGCAGCGGCAGCCAGAGCACGACCGGCGCGGCGAGGACCTCGCGCTCCCCCGCCGAGAGAGAGACATGCGCCAGCCTTGCGGCCAACCGACTCGTCTCGACCGGCTCGGTAGACTGGGTCAGCACCCCGGCCAGGCCACCGTGCAGCGGCAAGGCGGGAAAGCTGGTTGGACTGGATGGCTCCTGCAGGACGGCGCACAGCTGCTCCCCATCCCCTTTCACATACAGAGCGATGGCCGTACACCCAAAGCTGTCTATCAGGCAATCATGCAGCAACCGCTGCAAGTCGGGCAGGGTGAGGGTGTAGGCGAGCGCCGTGGTCACGCTCTGCACGGTCGCGAGCAGTTGGCGTTCATTGCCGTTCAAGATCCACCCGATCATCCACTGCACAGGGAGCAACAAGAGCAGGAGCGAGAGGGCGAGCAATCCCATTGCCAAGAGCAGCGTGAGCGTGAAACGAGTTGTGTCTGCCACCGGCATCAAGCGCACC
>QEUW01000588.1 GCA_003577005.1 Chloroflexota bacterium
GCCGCGCTACAACGAGTTCCGCCGCCAGTTGGGTCTCAACCCAATCCGTACCTTCGAGGACCTGACCGACGACCGCGAAACGGTGGCCAAGCTCAAAGCCGTCTATGGGGAGCGGCCTGAAGACGCGGAACAACTCGACCTGATGATCGGCACGCTGGCCGAAGGGCATCGCCCGAGCGGCTTTGGCTTTGGCGAAACCATGTTCCAGATTTTTATCCTGAACGCCTCCCGGCGGTTGCAGGCGGATCGCTTCTACACCGACTGCTACAATGAGGAAGTCTATACCCGAGAGGGGTTGCAGTGGATCGACGCGACCGACTTCAAGACGGTGATCCTGCGTCACTTCCCCGAACTGGCCGCCACGGGGCTGGCCAATATCAAAAATGCCTTTGAACCATGGGACACAGGCGAGCAGTTGGACCCGGCGCGCCACCCGTTGCGCCAGTATGACAGGGAACTCAAAGCCAACCCATGGCAAGGGGGCGCCTATCGGCAGGCCGGTCGGGAGCAGAACTGAACCTTCTAACCTGCGGGGCAGGCTTTGCGCCCAGATGCCCTTGGGCAGCCCACCGTCTCCCCGTCACAGGGGTTGTTTCAAGCCTGCATGGATGCGAGCAGGCCGCGCAGGCGCGCGGCTGCGTCCACCGTGATCGGCTCTCCATGCCCAAAGGCGAGGATTTCGGCATCATAGCCGGCCAGTTTGTGCAGCGACGCCGCGTGTTGCCGTTTATTGAGCACAAACCCAGGCCACCCGGCCATGAACTTAGGCGAGGTCACAACTGCGTCGCCACAGAAGAGAATGCGGGGCGCCGGCAACCAGAAGGCCAGGTGTCCCGGTGTGTGGCCTGGCGTATGGACCACCGTCAGCGGCCCGACCTGATCGCCGTCGACGACCGTGCGGTCTACGGCGCAGGGAACATGTTTGGAGATGTTGAGGTTGTTGCCGATCTGGAAGTGATAGGTCACGATCGGGTCTTGGGGTCGCCAGGAGACTTGCTGCGGGGCGCGTTCCCCGGCAATGATGTCGGCTTCCCAGGCATGGCTGTATATGGTGGCCCCGCTCAAGCGTTTGAGCGCGGCCAGCCCGCCCAGATGCGAACGGTGCGCGTGCGTGAGCACAATGTGCCTGAGATCGGCGAGGCTGCGACCGATGGCGCCGATCTGGTTGACGATGACGGCTGCGTTGGCGTCGAACAGGGTGTCAATCAGCGTCAGCCCATCGCTGCCGTCGATCAGGAACGCATGGGAGGCAAAGCCCTTGGCCACGCCAAGGCTGTAGACACCAGGGGCAAGTTGCATGGTGGGGTCCCTCTCTTTCGCCTGCGTGTCAATGGCACACGTACGCGAATCGGCCAAGGCGGAGGATCAAAAACGCCGAGACTATACCATCTGCGCCCATTTGGTGCAACTGGCAATTTGCCATCCTGGCGCGTCCAGCGCCAGCTCGCCGACGATCTGGCTAAACAACGACCCTGAGTGATCCCAGATTTTGAACGCCGGTTCGCCTGCCCGGCGCCCAAGCCTTCGGGCGAAGGAGCGACGCCCCCCTGCAAGGGACTTCCAGCAATACGGGCTGCATCGAAGGCGCGGTTAGAAAGACCGCATCTGCTACCGGCAGCGCATGCAAACAGCCCGCTTGAGCGGGCGTCATTCTTTAGCCGGGGGATTGATCCCCCGGCGGTGCAGGCGCGCTTCTGAGATGGCCCATGTTGCAGAAGCGTGATACGCCACACTGGGGCGGCGCTCTCTCTGCCCAGCCCCTTGGGGGGCGTGGTGGTTGAGCCTCGGCGGTTTGAGCGCCGGGCGGGCGCAGTACGACGCTGGCCCGGCCTCCAGCGGGAGAGCCATCGGGAGGTATCTATCTACTGGACGTTACTGGACGTGCATGTCAAGCTGGGTTATGATGGGGAGCAGCGCTGGGCAGACACACGACATGCATGTTGGGCAAGACCCCTCTTTTCGTAGGGTACACGTTTCAGGGTACACGTTTCAGGGTACACGTTTCAGGGTACACGTTTCAGGGTACACGTTTCGATGGAGTACACTACAGCAGGTCGTGTGGCGGCAGTGTATCGTGGCAGACAGCCCGGCGTGAAAAGCGCCGGTCATCCACCGGCGTGAAAAGCGCCGGTCATCCATTGTATTCACGGCGGCGGTGTACCCGTTGCGCCCAAGGCCATAGGCAGAAAGCTGGAACCGTATGAATGCACCTCAGACAGTCGAACATGGGGTAGTCGTCAGCCTGGAGTATACGCTGCAGGTGGACGACGAAGTGGTGGAAACCACCGAAGAGGAAGGCCCGATCGAGTTCCTGCAGGGGTATGAGGAGATCATCCCCGGCCTAGAACGGGCGATCTATGGTATGCGCGTAGGCCAGGAAAAGGAAGTCACGGTCGAACCGTCTGAGGGCTACGGTGAGTACGACGCCGAAGCCTTTGAGGAAGTGCCGTTGGATATTTTTCCCGACGACATGGACTTGGAACTGGGTATGCCTGTGGAGTTATATGACGAGGATACCGACGAGACCGTAGAGGGCTATATCGCGGAGATTCGCACCGACACAGTGGTGGTCGACCTCAACCATCCGTTGGCCGGTGAGACGCTGCGCTTCCGCGTTAAGGTGGTAGGGGTGCGCAGTGCGACCGACGAGGAATTGGCGCACGGCCACGCGCACGGGCATGATATGGACGAGGAACTATAGCCAGGGAGCGAGCGGCACGGCTCTCCGCCGAATGGCGGCGCTTGTAAAATTTGTCACAAGTGTGGCTGCCAGTCGCAACAAATCGTGTTGTTTCTCTGGAAAAGTACTTGACGCGCCTTGGGTTTCGATGTATAGTGGCCCATGTATGACGCTGTTAGTCTGATCCGGATGTTGAACCACCGCCCAGACCTACACAGGTCTGGGCGTTCTGTTGCGTAGGCATTTTGGAGACAACTGGGCGTCGCAACAAGTCCTTCACAAGTATTAGGAGGTTTTCGAAATGTCGAAGCGGGAGATTGGCACGGTCAAGTGGTTCAACGACCAGAAGGGCTATGGCTTTATTGCGCGATCCGGGGGTGCGAAGGATGTCTTTGTGCACCATTCGGCCATTCTGGGCACGGGCTATAAGAGCCTGAAGGAAGGCGAAAAGGTCGAGTTTGAAGTCCAGGACGGCCAGAAGGGCCCGACGGCTGTCAACGTGCAGCGCGTCCAGGAGTAAAGGGCGGGCGGTTTACCCGCCGCTTTTGGTCCGAAATCGACGAGGGTCCACCCCAGCAGGGTGGACCCTCGTTTTTGGTTGGGCAGTCTTCGGCCCAACCCAAGGCTGTTTGGCTGGGCTGGCGCGCAGCCGGTTACTTCTTCTTCTTCAGCACGGGCAGCCCGTTCTTGCTCTCGGCCACCTCATAGCCAGCAGGGACACTGTTCTGCACGCCATCTTTTTCCTCCTTGGCGAAGAAGTAGATGGTCTGTTTGGTGCCGTTCTTCAGCGTCGTCTGGCGCGAGTGCAGATAGTACTTGTTGCCCTTGCTGTTGGTATAGGTGAACGCCATCGGAATCCTCCTTTTGATAGAACAGTACATCCCACGTTCTCGTACTCAATCGCCTTTGCTTGGGGTAGTTGCTGCAATTTGCGTTGTCACGCTTGCCACCCCTCCTGCAAACTTATTGGCAGCGTATTCTACCACTAGTGTACTCGAGTTTGTCAACGTTTGCACCCCTGGTGTGTGACTGCGAGAATACGCGCACCCTACGCTGGCGTCCAGAGGTACACACTGGGAGCCAAAAGCGGCTGATCGAGCCGTGCCGA
>QEUW01000061.1 GCA_003577005.1 Chloroflexota bacterium
TGCCGCGGGCGTGGCTGGTCTATGAGGCAATTGCGCGGGAGAACATGCTCGACCCACTCCCGGCCGAAGGGTTTGACCCCAGCCAGACTGTGCTGTTGAGCATTGGTACCCCTGGTGCGCTGGCGCCGGGAGATGGGCCGGGGGCGGTGGAGGTGCTGCGCGCCGGCCCCAACCGGATGACGATGCGCGTACAGATGACGGCGCCGGGCTATCTGGTGCTGAGCGAGGTCTGGTATCCGGGGTGGCGGGCAACGGTGAATGGCGTCGCGGCCGATGTGCTGCGCGCCAACCATGCGCTCCGGGCGGTCGCTGTGCCTGCCGGTGATGCAATTGTCGAGTTCTGGTTTGCGCCGCCGCTGTGGAGATATGGGCTGGTTGCGTGGGTGGTGGGCGTCGGGCTGGTGGTGGGGGTCTTGGGATGGCGGCGGGGTCGGCGTTTTGACGAACAAAACAGGTAACTGGAGGGCTGCCACTCGGTGTGCTCGCCGCTATGAGAACTACCCGTTTTGATTGTCAAAGACCATTAGGTACCTGGCATGTGCATGGGGTTCGCACGTGGGCGTGCGAACTCCGCAGAATTTGTTATTTTCGTAAGCGCGCTCAGCAGGAAGTCTTATCCTACGAGGTAGGTGCGTCCTCGACCACCTCCGTGGCCTCCACCTCCGGTGCGGGTGTGGTAGGAACATCGCTCCCCGGCCCGACCAGATAGACGGCGCGCCAGGGCACGTAGCGGCTGGTGAGCGTGTCGGTGCGGGTGGTGCCGTTCTCCATGATCGTCCGCGTCACGGTGACGGTCATGCCCGGTTTTTCCCACTCCACCTGCTTGCGCTGGCCGGGCGCCAGCGAGGCATCGACCGTGTAGGTCGCCGGCTCCGGCTGTACGATATCTGTCTTCACGGGGGCGCCGATGGTGACGACGCGGTCAGGCTTGGTGCCGTAGAAGTTGAACGTTATGACGCCGTTGGCGCTGTCCACCACCGGGTCGATAAGCAGATAGGCGCCGGTATCATTGCGGAAACGAAAATCCACACTGGGCGTAAAGATGGTGGCATCCAGCCCTGGTTCACCGTACCAATCGACGATGTAGCCGTGATTGTAGCGTTCGACAATGGGCAGGCCGGCGTTGTAGGCGGCGCGAAAGACCGTCGTGCTAACCTGGCAGACGCCGCCACCCACGCCGACGACGGTCTGATCCCCCCAGATGATCAGCGAATCTTCAAAGTCGTTGGCCGAAGTGACATTTTCTACGATCTTGTTAAAGCTAAAGATGCCGTCAGGCGGAATAACGACGCCCTCGAACTTTTCGGCCGCTACCTCGATGTTGCGAATGCGCGCGGCGCTGCTGCCCTTGAAATAGGTTGTTCCATTGGCGACCAGTTCACGGATGCCCATTTCGGCAATGCGGTTGGCATCCACCGCCGGCGCCACATCCTCCACTACGAGCTGAGCCTGGGTGGCGCCGATATCCAATGCCTCGCGCACGGCAGTTGCGGTGGCGTCGATGTCAAGCTTGCGGCCATGGGCGCTGCTCTGGATGACGGTGATGCCGCCGGTGTCGGGATTAAAATGCAGCCGGGCGTCGCGCGGCGCCAGGTCGATCTGGGCGGCCCAACCGGTGAGCAGATCGCGCAACGCGCCTTCGTTCACCTGGGTGCTATCCGCGGTGCTAAGAATCTTGGCGAGCGCCGCTCCATCCAGAGCGAATTCCAGCCCGGTTGCGTCGTCACGTACACGCAGCGGGCGTATGGAGGAGATCGAAGCAACTGCTGCGGGAGCTGGCGCAGGCGCGGTCGGCATCTCTTCCTGGACTACAAAAGGGGCCTGGATCGTCTGGTTCCAGAGGCTGGTGCGCAAGGCAGCGAGCGCGGCTTGTGTGGTCTGCTCCACATCCACCGTCACAGCCGGTTGGCCGGGGATGGCGACCCCCCCGATCTGGCCGGCGGTGCGACCGGGCCGGTTGACCTGCGGCGCCAGTTGAGCGATAGCAGCATGCAGCACCCCCTCTTCCACACCGAGCGGTGGGGTCACATCACGGCCGCGTACAGCTGTGAGGATCTGTTGCACCATGCGCGCCGAAAAATCCCCTTGCCGTCCCACCAGATAGGCTTGGTTGACCGCACTCAGCAGGTCGGCCTGGATTGGGACCTGTGAAATGGAGAGGGGCCAATGCTGGCCTTGATAGTGCAGGCTCAACGGCGCCAAGGGGGTTTGAGCAAAGCGCTCGTCCAATAACTGCAATGCTTGGGCGCGCGTCATACCGCCGACCGGTACGCCGGCAATACTTACGCCGTAATAGATGCGGTTGACAAACCAAAAATGCCACAGCGCACTGCCTGCAACCACGGCCAACACGACAACTAACAGAAGCAGGCCGGCAAAATCAAAGACCGAACGCCGAATAGGGAGGGCAACGCCCTGCGGCATGTGAAGGCTTGACTGCATGGTGATCATCCCTTAACCATATACACAACTCTTGACCAAACAGATGTCGCCGATCATTGATCGATTAGCGCTGTACGAACCTCATGAACAATTGACCTTTGACCATTAGCCTAGCTACCCAGTTGAGGCAGGATAAAAAGCACCGGGATCAGCAGATCGAGCCAGGCTAACAAGAGAAATGGCATCGCCCATGCAACCGGTCGCAGCAGCGCGCCTACTTGCACCAGCCAGCGGATCTGGCCGAGACGCCGAAAGGCGCGAATTCCGTAACCGCTCTCTGCCTGTGCGCCAGCAAGCAGGAGGGGCTGGCACAACAGAAAGAGGGCCAGTGCCAGCGCAGTTGCAACCGTCCATTTATCCATATTCCCGGTGGTATAGCCAATCAGACCGATGGAGAAGGCCATGACTCCGGTCAAGAGTGCAGTGATCAGCCCCTGGAGTGGCCGCAACACTTCACGCCATCCCAGCGCTACAAAGGTGCTGAGTGGCAACAAGCCCCAAAAGAAATAGCGCCCCTGGTGCTGGACAAATTTCAGGTTATACCAGACATAGCTGGCAACGACGGCAACCACGATCAGGGCAAAAAGCCCTAATACCCACAACTGAAAATCATCCATATCCATATCGGGCCCGCCCGAAATTAGCCGCACCAGCGCCCAGAGCACGCCCAGGAAGATCACACCGCTAAAGAGCAAGAGCGCTGTATAGATACGCTCATCCATAAAGACGCCCAGCCAGCCAAAGACGCCCCAGAAACTGCGGAATGTGACGGTGATCGCCCGCTCAAGATAGTGGTCCCAACCTTTGTCGGCGATCCACTCGACGGTGCGCGGCTGGCCTACGACTACCTGATCATGCCATGCTGTTCCCAACAGGTCCCACGGACCATAGACCAGCCAGTTGCGCACCCACCAGGGCAACCCCAGCACCAATGCCGGCAGCAACGCCCACAACGCAGTCTGCACCCCTTGCCAGAAAGGGACCGCAGCCCGGCGCACCTCGACGGCTATAATGGTCACCAGGCAGATAGGCAGCAAGGCGTACGCATAGACCTTTGTCAATAAACCCAGGCCAAGCAGCACACCCAACCAGAGCAAGAGAAGTCGGCCCGTTGGCAGCTCCCCTGCCGGTGGCTGGAAATGTCGCCGCATCCAAACCAGCAGCACCAGCAGGCTTGCCACCACCAACAATTCAGCAATGATATCGTTGTTTACCGCCGCGCTTACCGCCACATGCATAGGCAAGAACGCGACAAACGCCGTAGCGCTCACAGTAATCAACGCTTTGCCGGGGAAGACAAGTTCCAGACAACGATAAAGCAGGGCAATGACACCCGCACCCAACAAGACGTTGAAGAGCCGTAACGCCCACAAGCTACCGCCCGTCGCCCAGTAGACCGGAGTCGCCACCAGGTAAAACAGCGGCGGCTGGTAAGACTCATAGCGCAACTGAGGGAGCAATGTGTCGATTCCAAATCTTGTCAGGTGCAGGAGGCTTAATACCGACTGGTCATAATCTCCCATCTGCAAAACCGGCAATTCGGCACGAGTAGCCAGGTAGGCGACATAGTTGTAATGCGCCGGTTCGTCGGGCGCCTGCCAGGGCGGGGTCGAGAGGGCAAAATTGGTGGCAAGCAACAGATAGGCCACCAGGATCGCAAGAACCCAGCGCCGCGGATGCTGGATGTAGAGCTTGTCAAAGTTCCGTTGTTCGTCTGGTTCAGTGTGCAACAGGCCAGCCCTTCCGCCTAGACCCAGCCGTGCATATTGGCGGGTTCTAATTTTTCAAAGAGCGCCTTTGGCTCACGCAGCTTCTGGCCGGCCAGAAGCGGGTCGGCCACCCAACGCCCAGAAGCGGTGCTGTGGTCGTAGCGCAGGACAAGATGACTGCCACGCGCATCCTCCACGGTCTCGGTATACTGGCGGCCAAAGATCGGTGCATCATACCCCAAATAGCGATGCACCGCTTCGCTGCTATGTGGCAGAATGGGCGCCCAGATCAGCGAGAGCCAGTCGATGGCTTGTAGGGCGACAAAGACGGCGGTGGCGGCGCCGGACGGATCGCTATTGATGCGTTTCCACGGTTCTTTTTCGTTGAGATATTGGTTGACCCGCTGGCTCAACCGCCGCGCCTCTTGAGAAGCAGCCTTGAGCTTGACAGCGTTGTAAAGCGCCCCCGTGCTGTCGAAGCCGGCCTGAACCTCGGCCAGTAGCGCCTGGTCGCTCTCGTCTAGCGGGCCGGGCGCCGGCACGCGGCCTTCGAAACGCTTGTACGCAAAGCCCAACACCCGGTTGACCAGATTGCCCCAGTTGGCAAGCAATTCGTTGTTGACCCGGTCCATAAAGTCCTGCCAGGTAAATTCCACATCAGCCGTCTCTGGAGCCAGCGCCGTGAGAACATAGCGCCAGGCGTCGGGCTGAAATTGTCTCAACACCGTGTTCCAGCCGATAACATTGCCACGGCTGGTGCTAAATTTGCCGCCACCCAGGTTCAAGTACTCGTTGGATGGCACATCGTAGGGCAGGTTGAGATGGGGCGGCGGGCCATCGTTGTAGCCAATCAACATGCCCGGCCAGATGATAGTGTGGAAGGGGATGTTGTCTTTGCCGATAAAGTTGTAGATCAGCGCGGTGGGGTTTACTTCAGCGTCCCACCACTGGCGCCATGCTTCTGGTTCGCTACTGAGCGCCGCCCACTCGATGGCCGCACTCAGATAGCCGATAACTGCCTCATACCAGACGTAGATGCGTTTGCTGTCCGGCACTCCCGGCACCGGCACCGTGATGCCCCAGTCGATATCGCGAGTGATGGCGCGGCCACGCAGTTCGCGCAGCCGCAACTGGCCGCGCGTAAAATTGAGCACGTTGGGCCGCCAATGCTCCTTGCCTTCGTTGATCCACGCCAGCAGCGGTTCGTTGAGACGGCCCAGGTCGAGAAAGAAATGTTCGCTCTCGCGGATCTCCAGTTCGGTGTTACCGGTAAGCTTGGAACGCGGATTCTTTAGTTCGAGCGCATCGAAGAGGCTACCACAGTTGTCACACTGGTCGCCGCGCGCTTCCGGATAGCCGCAGACCGGGCACGTACCTTCGACATAGCGGTCGGCCAGAAAGCGACCGGCCTGCGGGTCATAGAGCTGTTGCTGCCGGTCGCGATAGATGTACCCAGTCTCCAGATGGCGTTTGAACATCTGCTGGCTGACATCCCAATGATTTTGCGTATCAGTGTGGGTGTAGAGGTCAAAAGTGAGCCCCATGGCGAGACAGCCCTCGATAAAGAGCGCATGGTACTTCTCCACGACCTCTGCGGGGGTGATGCCCTCGGCGTCGGCCTTGAGTACAATCGGTGTACCGTGTGTGTCGGAGCCACCGACCACCAACACATCGTGACCCATCATCCGCTGGTAGCGCGCAAAGATATCCGGCGGCAGATAGGCGCCGGCAATCTGCCCAATATGCTTTTCGCCATTGATATAGGGCCAGGCAACACCCACAAGGATCTGTTTACGGGTGAGGGTCATACAAGGTTCTCCGATCCATTTTCGGCACCATCAAATCACAAAGAGAGCGATAGCTTGCTGGCGCTGGACAATGGTCTATCATAATGGTGGCCTATCACATGGCGGGCGCACAGCGCCATCGCCCACCGTTGCACCTGTGTGCTTATCGCTGCTCGACCGGCGCCCAGCGCCGGTTGCGCTCACCGGTATAGACTGACTGCGGGCGGATGAGGCGCCCGCTCTTCTGCTGTTCGAAACAGTGCCCGATCCAACCCGCAACACGGCCCACCGCAAAGGTCGGTGTGAAGAGGTCGGTCTCGAAATCCAGCCCGTGGAGCAGCAGCGCCGTGAAGAATTCTACATTGGTGCGCAGGTTGCGACCGGGCTTGTATTCATCGAGCAGCTTGATGGCGACGCTTTCGACCTGTTTTGCCAGGTCGTACAGCCGCATGTCGCCGTCGGCACGGTACATTTTCTCGGCGGCGCTGGCGAGGACATCGGCGCGCGGGTCGCGCACTTTGTAGATGCGGTGACCAAAGCCCATCAGCCGCTCGCCGCGGTCGAGCATGGCGCGCATGAAGGGTTCAGCTTTGGCCGGGTCGCCGATCTCGAAGACCATATCCAGCGCCGGCCCGGGCGCGCCCCCATGGAGTGGCCCCTTGAGCGCACCAAGAGCGCCAACGATGGCCGACACCATGTCCGACTGGGTAGAGATGATGACGCGCGCCGTAAAGGTGGAGGCGTTGAGACCATGGTCGCTCACCGTATTGAGGTAGGTTTCCAACCCGCGGACGCGGGCAGGGCTTGGGGTCTCTCCAGTGAGCATATAGAGATAATTGGCGGCATGGTCCAGCTCTTGGCGCGGGGCAAGGGGTCGCTGCCCCTGCAACAGACGCCAGTAGGCAGCAACCACAGTCGGGATGCGCGCCGTGAGCGCTCTGGCCCGCTGCTCGTCATCTGCTTCACTCAGGTCCAGATCGAGTGAACCGGCGGCGATGCGTAGGGCGTCCATAGCATGAACTTTGCGTTCGGCGGCCGCCTTCAACAGATCCTGAGTTGCAGAGGGTAGCTCCCGCAACAGTGCAAGTTCCCGCTTGAACGCTGCCAGCTCCTCGGCATTGGGCAGCCGGGCATCGTTCCACAAGAGGTAGCAGATCTCCTCGAAGCTTGCCTGGCTCGCCAGTTCTTCCACCGAAAAACCGCCGATGATCAGCTCACCCTTCTGGCCATCTACGCTGCTCAGGCGGGTTTCGGCCGCCACCACGCCTTCTAGGCCGGGCTTAAAGTCACTCGTCTCTGTGGTCATTGTCCATCTTTCCTGGTTCTTTTTGTGCGCTCGATTTTTGTTTCTATTCTCATGCGGTGGTTATCGATCAATAAAATCAGGGTTGATCTCGACGCCTAACCCCGGACCTTCCGGCACGGCGACCAGACCCTCGCCATCTACACGAGGCGGTTCGCTCAACATAGCAAAACCGTGTTCGTATTCGCCGATGGGTGGGTCATGCAGCAGTTCCAAATAGGGGCAGTGAGCCCACGAAGCGACCAGATGCAAATGGGCAATAGTCCCCAGTCCGCGCCCGCCATGATGGGGACAAACCTGCTTGCCATATAGTTCGGCCAACACACCTATTTTGCGCAAGGCGGTAATACCATTGAGTACCATACTCTCCGGCTGGAGGATATCGTAGACGCCCTGTTCGACCATCTGGATAAATTCGTGCAAACCCCGGTTGTTTTCACCCCCGGCAATGGGCATAGCTACTTCCTGGTTAAGTCTTGCCAGCTCTTTGAAGGCAAAGCGGGGGAGCGGCTCTTCTAGCCAGTAAACGCCCATGCGATCCAGCTCCCTGGCCGTCTCTAACGCCCGCCGGAAGTCCCACAGGATGCCGGGCTGCCATGTCCCATCGGACTGGGCCTGGTTGGCGTCCACCAAAATTGCCATGCGGTCGCCCACGGCCTGGCGCACCCGTTCGACCGTCCGCAGATCTTCGCGCATCGTGGGGTGGTGGATGCGCAGCTTGAGCGCCTGCCACCCCTCATCGGCCAGACGACCGGCCAGTTCCGCCCGCTCTTCGGGCGTCGAGAGGCGGACAAAACTGGCGTAGGCCGGCACTCTAGTGCGGCTGCCCCCCCAGAGTTTATAGAGCGGTTGGCCACAGGCTTTGCCCGTGAGATCCCAGAGCGCAATATCGACGCCAGCCACACCGCGGTAGGGTAAGCCGGCGGCAAAATAGCGCAGCCTCGCCGCATGTTGTTCGCCGGCAAAAGGGTCGCCGCCCAGCAGTACATGCTTGACTGCAGGTAAGAGGCCAGGGTCAAAGCCAGGCCCAATACCCACCAACCCTTCGTTGGTATGCACCTCGACAAATGAGCCGCCGCCGACGGTGAACGACATCTGCCCGCCCACATTCCAGGCTGGCTCAATGACGCCAACCTCACGCAACGTCTTTAATGGCACCAGACGAATATCAGTGATCTGCAAGGGGTCTCCTCTCAAATGTGGGGTCCACACCTTGTTTCATATACTACTTGGTTCAGAGATGGATGTCAATCGGAGGCGCTGTTAGCTAGGCTCCTCAGCCAGTTCGACGGTTACTTCAAAGTGGCGTTCATCGCGCAACAGGGTAATCTGCACCTGGTCGCCCACCTGGTAGGTGGTCTCCAGCAACGCCTCGAGTTGGCTTGTGCTGGCTATCTCCTTTCCATCGATCATCAACAGGATATCGCCACCAAGATAGACAAGCTGGCTGCCCAACACCGCCTCGCGCTGGGCGCCCAAGACGCCGGCCTGTTCCAGGGGACCACCCCGGAAGAGCTGCACCAACAGCAACCCCTGGTTGACGGGCAAACGCAACACTTCTGCCAGCTCTGGTGTCACCCGGTAGGCATAGCGAATGCCCAACCAGGGCCGGCGATAACGCCCCAAGGTGAGCAGATCGGGCAAGAGCCGCCGCGCCGTATCTATCGGCACCGCAAAACCAACGCCAGCGCTTGTCCCCGTCGGGCTAAAAATGGCGGCGTTGATCCCGATGACGCGCCCGCTGCTGTCGAGCAGCGGCCCCCCCGAATTGCCGCGGTTGATCGCGGCGTCGGTCTGGATGATGCCGGTGATGACGCGCCCCCCCGACCGTTCGAGCGTGCGATTGAGGGCGCTGATCACACCGGTGGTGAGCGTCTGGCCAAACTGGCCAAACGGGTTGCCAATTGTAATCGCACGCTGTCCCACCTTCAGATTGGCCGATGAGCCAAATTCGACCGGGATCAGCAACGACTCCGGCGCATCGACATGGAGGACGGCCAGGTCGTTGCGGGCATCGACACCCACGATGCGGGCCGGTAGCTGGGTCTGGTCGTTAAAACTCACATCGATATTTTCGGCGCCTTCGATCACATGATAGTTGGTCAAAATGTGGCCTTCGCGGTCGATAACAAAACCGGAACCGGAACCTTCCTCGGGGATCACGTCGAAAAAGAAGCTACGGCGCAACACTCTGGTCGTGATGCTGACTACAGAGGGCGCCACTCGCTCATAGACCCTGATCGTCCGCTGCTCGGCAATGTCAAAACCGGCGTCGTCGATGGCAGCCACATCGATCGGTGCGGCTGGAGGCTGCGCTACGGTGGTCGGGGTAGGAGTCGGCAACGCCACCGGTGTACCTGCAGGCTGTTGCATGGGTAGCAGGCGCGCACACCCGGTCGCGCCCATTCCCAACAAACTCACCACAACCAGCGCACTGCGTACGGAAAGCCAGACACCACGCCGCGAGAGAAGAGTATGGGTCATCGTCAGACTCGACTGCAAACCATTTACGGACCACCCTTTTATCCTACACCACACGAGCCTCTGTCGCAAAGACAAAGGCGCTGCGTACAGTAGTCGCAAGAAGACGGATGCGTCCAGGAGTGGGGGCGAAGTGACGACGCCAGCATTCCGGGAAAGGGCTGGAGAGCTTCTTGTGATTAAAGGTGATTGTGGCCCTTTCCCGGAATGCTGCCCTGCCCCAAATTTCGGACGCACCCAAAGAAGATTATCTGGTCGCAAAATGCGGAACGTCATGGTACAATGGCGAATATCTCTTTCAGCGGGGAGGAACTCATCTTGTTATGCCAGCCAATTCCAAGCGTGTGTCGCCGCCACGGCCGGTGGGCCATTTGCCTGTCACCTGTCACGACTCTAATTGCCAGGTTAAGTCCCTGGCTGACCAGCCGCTTGCTCATTCTCATATTGCTTTTATCACTCGTATCGCTCTTGACCGGTTGCATGCCCGACCGGGTCCGTAACATCTTGATGACACCTACGCCGGTGCCGATAGCGCAACTTGATCCGCAGATCGTCATCGACCCGCCTTCGGGGTGGGCGGGGGTTTTTGTCCAGGTCATCGGTACGGGGTGGGAACCAGGGGAGTCAGTCTCGCTCCACCTGGCTGATGGTAACGAAGCGCTCCTGGTGGCTACGGCACAGGTTGACGCAAGTGGACGCTTTGCCACGGACTTTGTCTACCCTCTCAACGAGCGCTGGGGCCGCCCAGGGTCATACATGATCACGGCAGTCACGGGCAGCGAACGCCAGCGCAGCGCCACCGGATTTGTTGTCACCGCGCCAGCCACAGAAACACCGACACCGACCATCACACCCTTTGTTACATCGACGCCGTTGCCAACCTTTACCCCGACCTTTACCCCGACGCCGACACCGACCGACACACCAATACCGACGAACACACCGACATCGACCGCTACGCCTACGCCAACAGACACACCAACACCCACGTCAACTGAGCAACCATTGGCGATCCCCACCACACGAGATGGGGCGCTGGCGCGGCCCACACCACCGGCGCCTGGGCCGGTCCAGGGATGGCTAGGCGCCTACTGGGATAATTCGGCGCTTTTCGGGGCGCCTGCTTTTATTCGCCAGGACGCCGAGCTCGATTTCGATTGGGGGGCGAGCAGCCCAGAATCGATTACGGCCCAACTGCCCCCAGACAGCTTTAGCGTACGCTGGGTGCGGACAGTGGATTTTGCCCCCGGCCGCTACCGCTTCACGATCGAAGTGACCGATGGCGCACGGCTCTTCATCAACGAACAGGTGGTGATAGATGCCTGGCGCGACGGCGAATTGCGTACCGTTACGGTGGAACGTACGCTGGATGGCGGCCCCCACCGCCTGCGCCTGGACTATTATAACCAAACCACCCCAGCCCGTATTCGCCTGCTCTGGGAGCCGCTGGCGGTAAGCGAACATTGGCGCGGCACCTATTTCGCCAACCCGGCACTACAAGGGATACCCGTCGTCGAACGCATCGACCCCGCTATCGACTTTGACTGGAGGGTGGGCAGCCCGGACCCGGGCGTGCCGCCCGATGGCTTCTCGGTGACATGGGAGCGCCAGGCGACCTTTACGCCAGGCCGCTACCGCCTGACGCTCGCCGCCGATAATGGAGCGCGGGTCTGGATAGACAATAACCTGGTCATCGACCTGTGGCGACCCCGGTTACAGCGCCCGCACACGGTGGAGATCTATCTCGCCGGTCGAACGTACGATCTGAAGGTTGAGTACTATGAGTTGGATGGTGATGCAGCGGTCTACTTTGGCTGGGAGTTGGCGGCAGGGCCCGGCAACTAAACCGCGGTTGCTTTGAAAGGCACCTTTTGCTGCTGTGAAAATAGGGCAAAACAGCGCAACACAGAGAGAAGCGCCCTGGCTCGTTGTGTGGAGAAGACACTCTGTGGACTCTGTGTCTCCTCTGGGTTCTCTGTGTTGCGCTGTTTTGTTGTACGCTGCCATTTTTATGGCGCCACCCTGGGGGTTCCCGGCCCACTTCGTGAACGCTTTCGGTGTCCGCGGGTCATGATGACTGCTCAGAAAATCGGGTAAAACAGAGCTACCCTGGACTAATTTCTGACCAATGGGAGGAAAAGGGTGTGCTCACTCGCAACCGGCTCCACCATGTATGGGCCGATGATCACATCCCCAGGTGCAAGCTGAAGACGATAAAAGAGGGTTGTTTGGTCGAATTCCGCCGGCAGCAAATCAACAAAATGGACGGGTGCGGCTGATGCGTTCGGCGCGGTTGTGGGCACCGAGCCCACGCGATCGTAGGCGCCATCCAGTAAGGTTGCACGTTCGATCTGTACGGTTCGCACCAAGTCGGTCACCTGCCAGGAGAGATAGACCAGGTTGCTGTTGCGGTTGACGGCAAAGGAGCGCAGATCAGCAGTTGTGGGCCGGGCCACCACACCAAAGTTGATACCCTCGATGGCTGCAGGGGGTGTCACTGTAATCTGCTGCGAGCTTACGGCGGTCACTACAGTGGTCAACGGCACGGTCGTGTCAATCGTATAGAGACCGGGTGCGGCGGTTGTCCAGCGCCACTCCCCTGACAACCCGGTATAGGTCAACCCAACCATGCGATGCAGATGGTCGCGCACAACGATTGGCGTCCAGGGTAGCCCAAATGGTTCATCTGCTTCGCGTTGGTTGTTTTGGTTGTTGTCATACCAGACGGAGCCGCCAACAACCGCCAGAGGGGGGAGAGCAGGCGCCTCGGCCGCGAGTGCGGCCACCGGGTCGATGCGACCATAACCAAAGATAGGGTCCCAGCCAGGCTCCCCCAGATCGACGGCTGTCGTTGTGATCAGACGAGCCAGATCCTCAGGCGTGCGTTCTGGGTCTTGCGCTAATAGAAGACCAGCCAGGCCGGCAACAAAGGGGGCGGCCATACTGGTGCCGCTCATGCTCCGATAGCCGCCGGTTTCGTCGTCGAGCTTGTGATAGGTGCTGAGGATAGCGTCGCCGGGCGCCGCCACTGCGATGTGAGCCCCGTAATTGCTGCTCCTCAATTTCTGGTCGGCCCGGTCAGAAGCACTGACGGCAAAGACTCCTTCGTAGGCTGCCGGATAGAAAGGGATCGACGAATTATTGTTGCCGGCAGCGGCCACAATCAAGAGACCCCGCTCGCGCGCGTAGTCGATACCTTCCATGATGAGCGATGAACCAACATGGTCGCCCAGGCTCAACACTGCAATATGGGCCCCCTGGTCGGCGGCATATTTGAGACCCTCGCGCACGCCTAGAGGGCTGTACTGCCCCCTGGCTGTGACGATCTTGACCGGGAGGATCTTGCAAAAGCCACAGACACCTGCAACGCCAGTACCGTTGCCGCTGGCCGCAGCAATCCCTGCGATATGGGTGCCATGCCCGTTTTCATCGTTTGGATCATCATCTTCAAAGATAAAGTCGTACCCGGATAGCACGCGGCCCGCCAATTCGGGGTGTTCCCGGTTGATACCCGAATCGATAATGGCAATGACAACATCCGTTGTTACGAACGGGAATTCCCAAGCACTGGAGAGATTTAGCAATTGCGGTGCGTAGACCTGTCCTTCGTCAAGCAGGGCAGGGTTGTTGGCTATACCAGCCAATGTAGGGTGTGCTTGCTCCGAAATAATTGGCGGCTGGCTTGCACTGCATGCAAACGCGATCGCTGCGCCTACGAATATCATGAGCAGACCCGGTACACACCGGCGTGACAGCATCGAAGCCATTCTGTTTGCCACCAACCTGACAGTCAACCTTGCGCTGTAAGGCAACTGCCAGGAACGGATCGGAACGTGGCTTCGATTATGGCGTGCCAACGCCAGATTTTCATCTGCTAAATTGTTGGTTCTCCTTCATTAAATTGAATGGTTTTTCGAAAGACAAATGAACAGGCCGCAGGCCAATGGGGTGAGATAAATGATGGAGATGCGAAGATTTTCGCTGTAGAAAAGAACAAGAACAGGGGTACTGGTTGTCGTAAAAAAAGACGAGACCTTTTGAGATCTCGTCCTTGCGGCCACACAGGTAAAGATAGGTTCACCCAACAGCTCGATTCAACCAGGTTTGATCAGCTGATGCTGCGTGCTAAGATTCCACTTCTTCCAGACTGGTCAGCCCTTCTTTGAGCGCGTATAGAGCAGCCTGGGTGCGATTGGCCAGGTGCAACTTGCTGAGGATGTTGCTGACATGCGTGCGAACGGTGCGCTCGCTGATCACGAGACGGTCGGCGATATCTTGATTGGCAAGGCCACGGGCAAGAAAGATCAATACCTCGACCTCGCGGTCAGTAAGCGGCTCGTCGACCGGTGGCAAGGTGGTCGGCCGGTTGAGCTCGCGAATGAGTTTGCGTGCGATTGTCGGGTGGAGGGATGATTCCCCAAGATAGACATCGCGCACGGCCTGAAAAAGTTCATTTGGCGTCGTCTGCTTGAGCAGATAGCCCATGGCCCCCGCTTTGATTGCGGCAAAGACCTTGTCATCATCGGCAAAGCTGGTTAGAACAAGAATGCGGGCATCCTCGTTCGCCTGTTTGATCTCTTCGATAGCCTCGATACCGGTCTTGAGCGGCATCATCAGGTCGAGCAGAATGACATCAGGACGCAATCGGAGCGCCATACGGACGGCCTCTTCTCCATTGTCGGCTTCGCCAATGACCTCGATACCTTCCTCATGTTCTAACAGGGCGCGGATCCCTCCGCGCACCACTGCATGATCGTCTGCCAATAAAACGCGTATTGGAGTACTCACACCCCGCCTCCTATGCTTGGCCTGGGGCTAACGACCCCAAGTAGATTGAATAAGATCGATAGTCCGCACACCCGGTCTCCCTTCCTGAGTCGGCCTTGGCAACCTTGCGGTCTACTGAAAATTTTCTAAGTCTAGTGTAACAAGATATTGCCAAAAAAGGCTAAGCCAAATTACGTAATTTATTGATTTTTCCTTACGGCCAGCTGTATAGCAACGACCGAGATTTGCCAGCCGGTGTAGACTTGCCAGCGTAAAATGTGCGGATAAAGTGTGCAAAAGATTGGCACACTTTCCCCCAATGCGAACAACGTTATCGCGACTTTACTGTCGTTTGGTGTATTAGCAGGAATCTCTACAATATCTAGCCTCCGCTCCTTTCACACTAGCAAACAGCTTCAAATTGTGCATAGTAGTACCCAAGATTGTCCACCTTCCCCAGACCAACATCCAGTTCACTAACACCACAATATAGCACGCTTTATAAAGTTTCTACTTCAATTTCTAGTAGGTTGCGTCCCAGCAGCAACCTTTTTCCCCATTTTCCGCCTCTCTACTACAACAACGAAAAATAATGAATTCCATAATTTGCCAAAGATCATCAAAAATCCATTTCTCACAACAAGGCTCACAAAAGGCCAGATGGCAGACATATGGGGAATAGATTTTGTACGAGTAGAGATCAGCCATAGAATGCCAGTGTATTGGCTACTGTACTGCGTTCAATTTGAAACCCGGATTTTCGCCAACCTTTCCCGGAATGCGTGTGTAAAGTAGAACTCCGGTTCTCATTCTGATTTGAGTATAGAAAAACAGGTCTATGGACGTCGAACCCCTTCTCGTTCTTCGACCAGTGGTGGCGGTGGAAAAGTAGGTACCGCATCGGGGATTTCCTCGTCCGGCAAGTCCAGATCAGCGACGCTAAAAAAGGGCAGCGGGTCCGTAAAGCCACCCCACCCATCGAAACGCTGGAAGGGCCGGATTCTCAGGCCAAAATGGAGGTGGGGAGAGAGTTGGCCTTCGTTATCGCCGCTCAGAGCGATGCGCTCACCACGCGCCACCGACTGGCCGGCATCTACCAGCGTCTCTGCGAGATGGGCGTATAACGATTCGCCCCAGGCGTGTTCAAGCTTGAGATAGCGGCCAAACCCCAACAAGTCAAAGCTCAGTTCGACGACACGACCCTTATCGACGGCTAACACCTGGGTCCCAACAGGGGTGGCAATGTCCACCCCGGGGTGCCCCTTGAGGGGTATCCCATAGTAGGTGTACCGGCCATAGAACTCGGCATGGTCACCCCACCGCTGCACAACCTGGAGCGGGCCGGGCAGTGGAGCATGTAGATAGATGCCTTCGGGTTCAAAACGGCCGGACAGCAGTGGCTGGTTTACAAATTTGAATGTCATTGCAAAAGTAACTTTTCTGGCTAATAACTGCTAGAAGGTATGCAGTTGGATCTGCATCCAGAGATGCAACGCGTTCTGCAAGTGCATTGCATCTGAGCACTTGCGTACCTCTTAAACCGCTTCAAAATTAGGACAAAATTCGACAAGCGTCCTGAAGATGATTATACTGCCTCACATGTTGTTAAACGAATGGGCTATAGATTAGGTTCAATTTTCCTGATCACTTTCTTTGGTTACGATCATAACTGAAGGAAAGGGGTTGTACGATGCCAATTTATGAGTTTGTTTGTCAAGAATGCGGTAATGAGTTTGAAAAACTTCAATCTTTTTCCGATACCAGCACGCCTCTCTGCCCGGCCTGCCAGAGCGTCCAGGTGCGGCGGCGGCTCAGCCCTCCGGCGATTCACTTCAAGGGCAGCGGCTGGTATATCACGGATAGCAAAAATGGCGCCAAAAATGGCAGGGCGAGTACAGGGGGAGCAGCAAAAGAAGGCGAAGCAACAAGCGCTACAGCCTCCGATGGCAACAAGGCTGACTCTGCCAAGGGTGAGCCGGCTAAGAGCGACTCAACTGCCAAAAGCGAAGGAGCCACCCCACCAGTAAAGGCAAGTGCCTGAGCAACCTGAGAATGGTTTGCAAAATGGTCGTATAGATGGGGATAGTATGGGTATTTAGACCTGGGCCATGTTTGTACAATGAAATGATCTGGGCGTCTCGTCGCCGGGTGGTCGTGGGTGCCTTTCTGTAGAAAAAAGTAGGCCGGTTACCATGTTAGCGGAACCGGCCTGCTTATTGTAGAATATGGCTTGTTTTCAACAACCGCAATAATCTACCAGACACTCTCGGGAGGGGGTTATGACCGTACCAAAGCGATTTGGCGTGTTGCGCCTGGTGGGCTGGATTCTAAAGATCGTGGCCTGGATCGTATTGGTGGTAGCCATCTTGCTGGCAATCTTCGCCGGGATCGCGGCCGGTGGTGCTGGGCTGCAACTGTTGGGCGATCTTGTCCCTCCCGACAGCGCGATTGGCGTTTTACTCAGTTCGGCGACCGGAGGTATTATTGCTGGGCTTGGGGTGCTGCTGATTGGTGTCCTCTACTTTTTGTTGATCTACGCAGCTGGTGAAAGCTTTCACTTGCAGCTTGCCCTGGAAGAGAACACCCGCCTGACGGCTGCTCTCCTGTTACGGATGCACCAGGAGAGCCAACAGGAGACTCGCGCCAGCTACGGAACTGCTGCATTTGAAAGCGAGCGGTACGACCACTAGCGGTGCATATCGCTGCGTGCCCATCCGAGTAACTTTGCGACCGTACCTATTCGCAGATGTACCTGTCGGACCCGCAGCCGTTATTCGGGTGGGTTTTAAGTTTTGCAGGCGATAGTTGTAGTTCTGGCTGACGCCTATCGGGCATAGTATGAGAGTTTGTGCCTTAGAGTCTATTTGAAAATTACGGTTGACCCAGAGGTGCATCGCACGTTTCACGTGCAACGCACCCGGTGTGGGCGGCGAATATTCAAATGGACTCTTAGAGCGACGCTGTTGGTTGTTTCGACTATAGAATAGCAAGCTTCTCTTCTACCAACGACAGTAAAAAAGTGCGTTCTTGCTCACCGTCGAAAAGAACAGTGAGCGTCGTGTCACTTTCCTCTGCCCGGAGCGCGGTGATAACCCCTGGCCCAAACCGATCATGGCGCACCCGTTGCCCGACAGCATAGGTGACCGTGCGAGCCCGCCGGCGTGGTGCTGGCTCGATCACAGTAGGTTGACTGGCTAAGCCAGCCTCGCGGTCGCGCCACCCTTCGGCGAGCGTGCCCATCATCTGTTCGGGAGTACGGGCCACACGGGCGCGCAGATCGGCAGTTGTGGTGCGCGCCCGGTTGAGCGCCGGCATCCATCGTTGTTTGTGGGGCGCCGGCTGGTCGCTCTGGGCCAGCGTACGGCTGGCGCGTGCCAACACCCGCAGCAAGTGATCCAACTGCTTCACCGGGTCCTCTTCAGGGTCGATCAGCACCAACTGGATGCCGTTGAGCCGGCATAGTTCTGCGCGGGTCTGGTCTCGTTGCTCTGTTTCAAGCACCTCCCAATCGCTCAAACGCCCCTGCCCTTTGGCGACTAGCCCCACAAAACGTACCGCTATCCCCGCCTCAGGGTAGAGCTTATCAAGTTTGAGCCGGCGACGCGTCGCTGGGTTGATCAACCACTCAGGGCTTACATTTTCCTGTTCGGTAAATCCCGCAAAAACACGGGCCAGGATCTCGCGCCAGGCAATGATGTTGTATGACATAGGCGTATTTTAGTACATCTGTTCGGGCTGAGCAATTTTTTGATGAGTGATGGATGATAAGTGAGCTTAAGAGCAGCCATCACTCATCCCCCCCACTATCGAAACGCATCCGTAGCCGGGTCGCGCTGGATCATGCGCGCCGGCGCCGGCGCGGCGGGCGGTAAGGAATAGCCGCGCACGACGACCACAGGCCGGCCCTCATCGCTCTGCCCCATGAGCAGAGTGGCTGCGGCTGCCAGTTCATCGGCAATACATTCTTCGCTGCTCTGCAAGGAATAGCCAAACAGATCTTGCCGCCCCCGTTGATCCCAGACCGGTGGCAACCCGGCACAGCCGATGGCGACACCCACGGTCCCCACGCGCCAGGCGCGGCCGTGGCTGTCGTTGATAATGATCGCCGGGGCCACCCCAGTACGTTGCTCGATAGCTGCCCGCAATCTGGCGGCGCTGGCGTCGGCATCTGCCGGCAACAGCGCCAGGTACTCGGCACCATCGGGCCCCGGTTCGATATTGCTGCGGTCTACACCGGCATTGGCGCAGACCCAGCCGCTTCGTTGTTCCACCACAAAAAGATGGCGGCGCATGCGCAGAACACTCCGGCTATCGTCGAGGATCACCTGGATGATGCGCGGGTCCTTGCCCACTACGTCGGCAATTTCCCTGGCTTTGGCGCCGGGCGTCACATCGCCCAGCCGCACCAGCCGGCCTTCGGCTTTACTGACGACTTTTTGGGCGATTACCAGGATGTCACCCGGTTGGATCTGATCACCGGTTGCGGCAAGACCAGCGCAAATCAGGGCGGCCAGGTCGTCGCCAGGCTGAATCAACGGCAGATTAGGGATGGCAAAGAGATGCATAAGTGTTCACCGAGAAAAGTTTGTGGAAGATGAAGCAGGTACAAAACGGTAACCGCGGCCCCGTTCGTTTTTAATTTCGCCGATGGGTGGCGCCTGCTGTTCCAACTGGAGACGCAGACGGCGGATCGCCTCTTGCACTCGCCGGGTCGAGGCGTTGGGCCGGCGCCAGACATCGGCCAGCAACTGGTCGGTCGAGACCAATGTCTGGCTGTGTTGTTCGAAATAGCGCAACAACGATGCTTCGATCTTGGTCAGGTTCTGATAGACCGCCGGGTCCACTGTTGGAGCGGAGTCAGCGCTCTTGACCGCAGGTGTGGGCAGCGCGGTATGGTTCAAAAAATCAAGCAAGAGCGGCGAATAGATTGTGTACACCGGCCCGCGGTCACCCCAATGATAGGCAACCAATGCCTGGTTGAAGAGCCAGTTGAGCGCCGGCAGCCATTCTCTCGGCGTCTCATCGGGCGGCAGGGGGCCGCGCCGCAAACGTTCTACTAGCGCGGTCATCACGGCCGGACCAATCGTAGCCGGCGGCTCGGCTAGAAGATGCCACTGGGTCAGAAAGAGCGGCCGGCCATGCTCAGCCAGCCGTAGCTGCAAGAAGGGCAGGTGTTCCTTCCGCCACTCCTGAATTGCCGGCAATCCCAGCTGCATCTCCGCCAGGCATTCTCCTACTTTGTCCAACAAATAGGGGTGGCGACCGGTGCAGGCGAGCAATGCGGTGCGCACTGCTGCGGCCATCTTGACGCCCTGATGTTGGTGTGCGAGCCAGCTGGTGGCTGTATCCTCTTCTATCAGCCCCAAGAAGAGTTGCGTCATGTTGCTGATCAGGCGGGAAACAGCGCGGCCGCTATTGACATCGTAGAGCGGCTTGCACGTTGTCAGAATCACGACGGCTAGGGTGTTCAGTATACTCAGTGCGGTGCAGAGATCAGGTGTACAGGGATCAGTGGCCAGCAAATGGTCAAAGTTATCCAACAAGAAGATGGATCGCTGCCCCTGTGTGCGCCGCTCGCGCACTAGAGTCGTCAAGAGCTGACGCCACTGGGGCGGAGAACCATCGGTGAGAGACCCAACGGCGCCGGCCGGGTCTGCCAGATGGGTGAGGGTGGTGTAGAGCCGAGACCAAAGCTCCTCCGGTTTCTCAAGGAGGGTGCAATCGAGATAGACAGGCGTCAACCTCCCTTCTGCCGCAGCCGGGGCTCGGGCCTGATTGGTATTCTGCCGGAAACACGAGGCCAGGTGATGCAGCAAAGCACTCTTGCCGGTCATGCGGGCGCCGACGATGGCAAATCCGGCTGGAGGTTCTGTTTGTGTACTTTCTGTGAGCCGTTCCACAATTATGTGACGGCCAAAAAATGGAGCTTTGTCGGTTGCCATTGACTAAATCCACAAATTTCCACAAACGAACAGCGGATAGCATCTGTATCTTTGAAAAAATCCTCAGTATTATGTGATTATCTAGCTGAATTGTAGCTTGTGTATGTGTATTGTGTGATAAATATGTATATTCTGTGTATTGGTTGGCAGTCTCTCACATCTTATGTGGCTAAACTGTGGATCTTTTCTGCGGCGAATCACTGGCAAACAGCCGGTCGCCAGGGTGACTAGCTTCCGTCGAACAACATTTGCAACAAATGACGCATTCATTTCCTCGACTATTGGCTGTTGCTTTCGTACAAAATGAATGCTACCTTGGTTCCGTGTTTCTGTCCTCTGTTGGTGGTAGAGTCTGGAAATCCGCAGGGAGTGGCCGGTTGCCGCCGAGCGTATGTGCTACTATCAAACTCACACAAATATACAACATGAAACGCACAAAAGGCAAAATCATCTGATCCACATCTGGATACACATGAGTTGCGTACAGGTCAGGGTGCTCCAGGTTGGAACGTTAACTGGGACCATTTGTTGCGTACAGTGAGTGTCGGTGAGTGGTACTTATCGCGCCGCCCTACCTTCTCTTGTGCCACATCCCGCGTACGATCGTGCTACGTAGTCCGCACAGCGGCTATTTGCGCAACGTCAGTAAAGCGCAACGCTCCGATTCCTGCTAAAGTCCAGTGCAGTTGAACCCTACATTGCCGCCCTGTCTCTACCCCCGACACAAATTCGCTGGTTCTATATTCAACCAAACCTGCGGAAAGGAGTTCGTATGTCTCATCCGTCTGTAAGTGCGCGGCCACGGCCCGTGAGGCGGGCTGTTCGCACCCGAGTGGTAGCGTTGGTCTTACTGGCTGCGCTGCTCCTCGCCACTATCAGCACCTTCGCTGTCGCCCAGTCAACCAACTGCTCCAATCTGGTTGCCGATGGCGGTTTCGAGAGCGGCAGTGGGTGGCAGAGCGCCACCAATGGCAGCTACACGTTGTTAAGTGATTTCAATGCCCGCAGCGGCGCCAAAGCAGCCCAGCTGGCAGGGGTAGATGGCGCCAGTGACCAGTTGTCGATTCCGCTGGCGCTTCCTGCCGACAAACCATCGGTCTCGTTGAGTTTCTGGTGGCAGGTACAGAGTGAGGAGCACAGCGGCGAGTTTGACGGCCTCTCGGTGATCGCTGCCGATGCGGCAGGGAACCCCATGCACTCGCTCCTGACGTTGGGAAGCGACAGCACAGCCACCCAGTGGCAACAGAGTGTCGTCGATCTGAGCGCCTATAGTGGCCAAGCCATCCAGCTCAAGTTTGTCGCCCAGACTGACAACTCGCTGGTAACTGACTTTTTTATCGACGATGTAGCGGTCACAGCCTGTGGCGCCGCTGCCTATCAGGTCTTCTTGCCGGTGACGCAGCGCTAGGAGAATGCCAAGATGAATCAGACAAACATTTCCCAACGCGCCTCGCGCCAGCCACAACAGCGGCCGGCGTCGCCCGTCATCCGCAGTCAGCCTGGTCTCTTCATCCTCTTCTTCTTGTTGATAGCCGGCCTCAGCATGGTTGCTGCGCCCGGTGTCACCTGGGCCAACTTTGGTACTGTGCCGCCCTTGCCAGAAGTTCCGCCAACGATTTTGGTCGGCCCAGTGGACCACGTCTCGGACGATGGCGCCTTGATCACGGTGGCCGGCGTGGCGGTCAGGCGCGGCACCGACACCCGCATCGATGAACGCGTCGGGCCGCTCGTGGTAGGAAGCTGGGCGCGCGTCTACGGCTATGGCGAAGACAGTGAGGAGGGCGTTCTGCAGGCCGTGCGTATCAAGGTTCTGCCCCGCCTGCCGTTGGTCAAATTGATCGGCCCGCTTGATACGCTGAATGAGACAGAACTTACCGTCGATGGGATCTTGGTCCTGCGTTCGGCAACGACGCTCGTCGCTGGCAACCCCGTGGCGGGCGAAGACAGGGTAAGCGTACGCGCCGCTATCCAGAGTGATGGGAGACTGCTGGCGCTGCATGTGGTCAAGATCAACCCCATCCGGGATGATGACGACGACGATGACACCGATGAGGATCGCCCCGGCCATACCCACCTTACCGGCGTGATCAACAGTATGCCGGAGAACGGTCTGCGCGGTACGTGGAACGTCAGCGGGATCGAGGTCGAAGTGACAGATGATACCAAGCTTCGCGCCCGCGTCGGTCTGCTCGTAGAGGGCGGATGGGTCAAGATCAAAGGCCAGGCGCGCGATGGCAAGATCATTGCTGACCATCTACATACGACACGTACCAAGCACTTCCTCCACCTCACGGGCAACCTGACGAGCATCACGCAGAACGATACCGAGAATACCGTCACGGTCGACGGGATCACCGTCAACCTGAGCCCAACTGCCAAGATTCAGGGCAACCCGCAGCCGGGGAACCGGGTCAAGGTCAAGGGGCTGGACGAAGCAGGTTCCTTCCTGGCTGTGCTGGTGCAGGCACGGGGTAGGCGCGATGGGCCGCCGCCATTAGAGACGCCGGGGCTGGTTGTCCGCTTTACCGGTGTCGTAGACGAACTGCCTCCCACCGGTTTCTACGGGCAGTGGAAGATCGCCGGCAATCCGGTCACCGTTCCGCCGGGAGCCTTTATCGACGAACACAAGGGCTCGGTAGCCGAAGGCGCCTTTGTCGAAGTGACTGCGCTGTTGGGGCCAAACGGTTCGCTGACTGCTGTGCTGATCGCGGTGACGCGCAGCGCCAATGGCGATGACAACGACGATGACCGCGGCGAATGGGTGGAGTTCCACGGTACTATCGACAGTCTGCCCAGTGAAAACGGAGAGACATTGATCGGCGAATGGACGGTCGACGGCAAGCATGTGCAGGTGAGCGACCAGACTGAGATCAAGCTCAACGGCCAGACGGTGGCTCTGGGCAAGAAGGTGAAGGTTGCCGGCTGGCGCCAGGATGATGACAGTGTGCGCGCTGCCCAGATCGAACTGGTGGAAGAGCGCGGCCGCTATACTCGTTTCGCCGGTGTGATTCAGTCGTTGCCCGAAAATACGCTCATGGGCGAATGGGAGATCGATGGCTGGAGAGTGATGGTCAGCGAGGCGACCGAACTCAAGGATCGTCACGGCGACTTTGCTGTCGGCCAACGGGTCAAGGTCCACGGCCGCGAACAGGGTGGTGTCGTCCAGGCCGAGAAGATCGAGGTGTTGCCGGCGCCCGAGGTCCGCTACAGTGGCCGGATCATCTCCTTCCCGCCCGGGCTGACCGGGGAATGGATGGTCGGTACCAAGAAAGTGATCGCCAACGACCAGACCGAATTCAAACAGGACCACGGCGCCTTTGCTGAAGGATTGCTGGTCAAGGTGAAGGGACGTCTCCAGGGTGATGGCAGCATCCTCGCCAACAAGATCGAGGTCTTGCCCCTGCCCAAGATCGAACACCGCGGCGAAATTCTCGAGTTGCCGGCGGACGGGAATCTGGTGGGTTTGTGGCGGATCGGCCGGTACGTCTTCGACGTGACGAGCAACACCGAACTGGAAGATGACCTTGATGAGTATGCGCTAGGCGTTACGGTCAAGGCGAAGGGACGTCAGCGAGCGGACGGTGTGGTCGTCGCCGAAGAGATTGAGATCGCGTCGCATAGACACCACCATGACGACGATGATGGGGATTGACAAGTGACGGACAATTGCTGTCCATCCTCAAAGAGAGCTGCAGTATCTAAGTTCTGTTGACATTTCGAAGCGTCGCGCTACTGCCCTCCGGGAGGTGTCCAATGCTGTTCACGAACCGTGAACCCTTTCCAGACACCTCCCGGAGGGCGACTTGCAAACGTTAATCGATGAACCCCCTTGCTTGACCCCATCTTGAGAGTAACGCCTCGTCCACCTCTGTCAACTTTCTGACTCAAAGTTTGCGGATTGCCCGGGTGTGCCCGAAATTTTCGCGCCCCAGGTGGCTGTCACTGGGCGCCGTAGCTCGACCTCTTTGCCGTACACGCTGGCGCCCAGTGACAGCCACCTCCTCGTCCCTTTTGCTGGACACACCGCGATTGCCAGGGCAATCGCGAACCTGCTTTCCCACACCTGGCGTAGGTCATCGCCTCCGGCGTGACATCCATCGTGGCCCAGTGTGTATCTCGTAAGTTCGCGATTGCCCTGTTTCATTGCAAAGTTTGGCAATCAGTGATAATATTAACCGTTGTTGCAAACACGGGCAAAGACGCGCCCTGACCGGGTGATTGGGTCAGAGTGGTCGCTCGAGCAGTGTCATAGCTTGATCGACATTGCCGGTGTAATCACAGACTCACCGGTACGGTCAATTGTTAACGAACCCTTCGGGTCTAGCCGGCCCGAAGGGTTTTTCGAGCATTGAATCCTTCTGGTAGTGGTCTAACGTTGGCATGGAGACCAATTTTCGGCGGCTTGTTTTTTATCTATCACGCGAAAATCGGAACAGGCGGCGGTTGTCACCTGCACAAATTGTTGCCCTATCCTTTGCATTTGCGATTTTGCTGGGAACGGGTGCGCTTTTGCTTCCCATTTCTTATGTACCCGGTCGTCAGGTAGAGCTGCTGGACGCCCTATTTACGGCAACCAGCGCAATCTGCGTCACCGGGTTGACTGTAATGGATACCGGTAGCGATTTTAGCCGGTTTGGCCAGGTCGTCATCCTGTTGCTGATTCAGATTGGCGGGTTTGGGATCATTACCGTAGGCACCTTTATCGCCTTTTTTAGTGGCCGGCGTATCGGATTCAGAGAGCGCTTGACTCTACAGGCGCAGATCAATTCGCTTCATGTTGGCGGGGTCGTAAAGCTGATCAAGCGTATCATGTTTCTGGTCTTTGGCGCCGAACTGGCCGGAACACTACTGCTCTATTTTCGCTTTGCTGAGGAGGAAGGAGTGGAGGAAGGTGTTTTTTATGCGCTCTTTCATAGTATCAGCGCTTTTAACAACGCCGGGTTTAGCCTCTATAGCGATAGCCTGGCG
>QEUW01000062.1 GCA_003577005.1 Chloroflexota bacterium
ACCTGATTTCGCTTGGGGAGTAAATTGTTCGGCGGGACGAGAAGCGAGCTACGGGGAGTGAATGGCGGGTAGCGTACTTTGAGTCGATTTACTGTTCATGCCCTACCATTCAAGCCCCGCTCTTAATTGGGCCGGGTACTCGTCTGAAACACCAGGCTGACCCTGCGTTTGATGAACGGCGCGACGCAGGCTGCCCTGTCCGAAACTGCGGTTGCGGCGCCAGACCAATAGATGACAAGCGCCCCCCAGATCAAACTGAACCCTACCAGATGATGTGCAGATAGCGGTTCATGAAACAGAAAAACACCGATGAGAAATTGGAAGGAGGGCGTCAAGTACTGTAAGAAACCCAATGTGGCGAGTGGTAGCTTGCGGGCGCCAGCTGTAAATACCAGTAGAAGTACAGCCGTATAGATACCTATGCCACCCACTTTCAGGGCGGTCACGATTCCGGTGTGGGTCAGGCTGGCGCGCCCGCTCTCTTCTAAATAGCCTAAATAGAACAGAGCCGGGAAAATGAGCACCGCCATTTCCAGGGCCAATCCTGCAACTCCACCTAGTGGAGTTATTTTTTTTAGGAGAGTATAGCCAGCAAAAACGGTGGCGACCGTTAAGCCGAGCCAAGGTACGGATCCGATGTGGAGCGTAACGTACACGATCCCCAGCACAGCCGTTGCAACAGCTATCTTATGTCTTGCGTGCAGTTGTTCCCGCAAGAAAACGGCGCCGAACAAGACGTTGAGTAAGGGAGCAATGAAATAGCCCAGGCTAGCCTCAACGATATAGCCGGCAGTGACCGCCCAGATATAGAGCAGCCAGTTGATGCTCAGAAGCAGGGCGGAAGCACCCAACAAGGCGATTGTCTTCAGGTTGCAAAGCGCCCATCCAGGCCAAAACCCTTCCCGGCGGCATAGCAAGACGATGATGGCAAACACAAAAGCCCAAATGATCCGATGTGCCAATATTTCTAAGGCTGGTACCGGGTAGAGTGTCTTTAGGTAAAGCGGAAACACCCCCCACAGCATCGATGCACTTACCGTATAGAGTACTTCTTTATACATGTCGTTGATTTGTCCAGGTCTTGTTGTTGTTTTGCCAGCAGCAAGGCACTTTCTCCGGTGAAAGGGCTGCGTAGCGTGGGACAAAAGTCTCGCCTCTCGCTGGTACGAGACCAAGTGCCAACCGAACTATTGTCTCAGGATGAAAGAAGAGTGGAGATTCTTCGATTGTACACTATCACTCTGCGATTGAAGCTTACGATTTACTTACATTTTATTTCGGTATGAACAGATTTTCTTCCACTAAAAGAAAGGCTACCAAAAAGCAAGGATAGCCGCGCCGCCTTGTCTACTTCACCAGGCGCACACTGCGCACCCCAAAATCTGGCGGGACTTCCCCGCTACTGCCACCCTGTTTTAGGGTGCGCACAAAGATGCCACGCACCCATTTGTTGCTGCCGGAAAAGTTGTAGTCTTGAAGAACAAATTCGGCAAACGAACAAATCCGATAGCTCGCATTTGCTCCTACGCCAGCTACAGCATCATAGAGGGGAATGGTGACACTCTTGCCAAGCCATATGCTAAGCGCCTCGCGCACAAGTGAACCAGCCTTGACGCCCGGCCCCGCCGGGATCCAGTCGCCGATCTCCCATGTGCCGCTGTTGCTAGGGTGAGCGATACTCTCTGCCAATTCATTCTCACTCACCGGGGTGCCATCCCAATCCACCCAACCAAAGTTGCCGGGCGCCGTCATATCATTGGACCAAAAGGTATAGACAGCGCCGAGCGTGAAGCCTGGGTCGTCATCGTTGTCCATGTCGTCACACATAATGATCATCGGTAGAAGATTCCCAATACTCCCTACCGCAGAGATTTGGGCGGCGGCGGTAGCTTGTACAGTCAATGTTGAATAGCCGATGACCTTGGCAAAATAGGTCGCAAAGGTGCGCGTCACCTGCACCTGGACGCCACTCCCTTCCTCAATATAGTTCCAGGTGACGCTGTCAGCGCCGTTCGCTGTTGCCAGGCTGTTCACCTCGTGACCGACCCCGGCTGTCGTTTGCCCTAGGGCAATAGCGCGTGCTCCGGCCAGCGCTGCTGTATCGGCAGCTGTCTGCACCCGTAGCTGTTGCACGTGGAGATTGCTGCCGTCGATCGCCAGACCAGCCAGGCCGAGCAAAACCGGGAATACCAGGGCCACGTATACCAGCGTGGCGCCCGCCTCCTGCTCGATCGGATTCCGTATCTGCTGATATAAATAAACAAGTTCGCGCCGAAGCCTGTAAGACATAGAGCTCCTGCAAGGTTACGCAAGCGCCAAGATCGAGTCAGGAGATGAGATGCACACCCGATATCAGCATCTAATCCATCGTTGCCCTACGAGCGATTGCCCCAGATCACCGGCAAGAAAACATTGTTGGAACGGGCAGGCGCAACCAGGGCAAATTCGCTCAGGTGCGTAATCGAGACAACCAGCGAGTGCTCGGCCAGGTTGTGCTCAACCAGTGCAATGCCGTTATCAGACCAGTGGTCCTTGGCCGGATCGTAGGTAAGTAATTGCGCCCGCTCCTCGTCGAGATTGTCCATTTCCCCACCCACACAAACGATGGTGGCCGTGATTGGTCGATTGAAACCAAAGTTTTCAAGGGCTACCTCGTTGCGATAAGCGGTAAGTGTAAAGGCCAGCCCCGCAAAATAATAGGCACCCAGCGGCCTGGTCGGCGCCATCAAGGGCTGATAGACAAATGTGGTCGGTTCACTCACGGCATCGGCGGGAAAATCGATCGTGCAACTACAGCCTAGATTCGTGCGATAGTTCAACGTCGCCGGTTGGCCTGGCAGGAGCGTGACCTTCAAACTATCAGCGGATAAGGTGGGGGTGGCGGTAGGCGTCAAGGGTTGCCCCGTACCAGATGGGGTTGGCGTCAGCTCGTCGACAGGCGTACCGGAGGGTATAGCTGTTAATGTCGGGTCGGGCGTTGAAGGGGTCCCAGTACCTGTCGTAGACGGGGTATTCGTTGCAGTGGAGGTCGGTGTTGGTGTATGGGTTGGCGTGAGTGTGCTCGTTGCAGGCGGCGTGAAGGTGCTGATCGGGGTAAGGTCAGGCCCGTTGCCATTGGCATAGTAGCGCGCCAGGGTCACATCCGGGTTACCGCTGATATTCGAATAGCCGACGACCACAATATTGCCATCGTCTTGGATAGCCAGCCCATTGGCAAGATCATTGCCGCCGATGTCGGTGATCACTTTGCCGTCTCCATCAAACGTCGTGTCGAGACTGCCGTCGCTGTTGTAGCGGGCGAGGACAAAGTCGTGCGTACCTGTGAGATTGGCCTGGCCCACAACCACAAGTTTGCCATCGCCCTGAATCCTAAGACCATAACCAAATTCCTCACCACTAAAGTCGGTAATCACCTTACCATTTGCACCAAACGCGGGGTCGAGACTGCCGTCGCTCTGGTAGCGGGCGAGCGCAAAATCCGCTGTGCCATCGACGTCCGTGTAGCCGGCAAGGACCAGTTTGCCGTCACTTTGGACGCCGAGACCGAACCCAAACTCCTCGCCCCCAAAGTCGGTAATTACCTGACCATTTGCACCGAACGAGGAGTCGAAGCTGCCGTCGCTCTGGTAGCGGGCGAGCGCAAAATCCGCTGTGCCATTGACGTCCGTGTAACCAACGAGGATCAGGTTTCCATCATTTTGAATATTGAGGATATACCCGTAATCGTCACCGCCAAAGTCGGTAATGACTTTGCCATTTGTGCCAAACGCTGTATCGAGACTGCCGTCGCTGTTGTAGCGGGCGAGGACGAAGTCATACTGTTCGTTGATATAGGCCAGGCCAGCGACGATGATCTTCCCGTCGGTTTGAACGGCAATGGACTGCCCGTGAGCAAATCCCTCGAAAGCGGTAGTGATTTTGCCATTCGCCCCAAATGAGGCGTCGAGGCTGCCATCGCTGTTGTAGCGGGCAAGGGCAAAGTCGCTGGCTTCGCCTACATAGGTAAGACCAGCGACGATGATCTTGCCATCGTCCTGGAGAACAACGGCGTAAGCATGTTCATCGTTGCCAGTAAAATCTGTGGTGACTTTCCCCGCATTACCAAACGTCGTGTCGAGGCTGCCGTCGCTGTTGTAGCGGGCAAGGGCAAAGTCATAACTCTGCCCCACACGGGCGTATCCAACCGCGATGATCTTGTTGTCACTTTGGGTCGTAACAGCGTAGCCAAAGTCAGCGCTGCCAAAATCAGTGGTCACAATACCGTCGGTGTCAAAGGCAGCATCCAGGGTGCCGTCGTCCGCCGCGCGGCTGGGAAAAAAGCCCATGGTGAGGTGTAAAACGATCAACAGAGATACCCCGAAGACAGACAGCGCAACCCTTGTCAATTTCCATGTCATAAATCTTTTTCAACCTCAAGCGCATCTATGCTGACAGGCGAATCGTTGCTAGCCGCACATTGTCCTCGCAATTTCTGCTGCCGTTGGCCTTCAATGTGGGAGCGTTAGGCGCTTACACAAACCAGGCGCCAATCTGGACAGCTCACGCGTTGCTTTTGGATGTTGATAAGTGAGCACCTGGTTGTACGCGCACTTTCGATCCAGTAGAAGTTACGCAGTTGCTCAGGTGCGATGCGCTTGCAAAGTGCGTTGCACCTCTGGAGAACGAATCTAACTGCGTAACTTCTATCCAGTATACCGTGCCGAACACCGTTCGACACTGGTGAAATGAAGAGTTCCTATCTAGATCAAAAGCTAGGTTGTTTCTGCCAAATGGCCAGGGGTATCTAGATCAAAAAACTGAAATCGTGCTAGGACAATTGTTGGTTCTAATGGATTGTGGCCAGCGCTGGGGAACTGCCAACAAAAGGCTCTACCATTTGCTAGGTATAAATACAGCTTTTGACTCTTGACGGTCTGTCCTCAACTGTTGCATATTGAAGTACACCGTCAAGAAAAATCCTTGGATCGGACGCAGAAGGGCTAAACAGTGATCGCTTTGACCCCACCAGTTCTTGCATTAGCACAACTGATGGGGCTAACAGAACGAAACATAAAGAGAAGAGCGATGCAGAGGGTTGGGGGGGCGACTAGAAAGGAGAACCCTATGCAGCCTTGGGGATGGTACGGTTTTATCGGCGGTCTGCTCGTCGGTGTTTTTCTTCAGGACCAGGCATTACAACAGGACCTCTGGTACGCGCTCCCCCACCATGCCAGATTGGCGTGGTGGGCGATCAGTGTGACCCTTGCGCGGCTTGCCCCAAACAGCGTTTTGCTTCCGGTCCTTCTGTTTGGGACGTTTGGCGCTATGGGGGGGCTGATTCTCTTCTTTCTGTTCGCAAGAGAAAACTATACCTGAAACGGCTGCGAGCCGCTGTTACTCCGGCTTTTTGGAGCAGAGTCTCTCTTCAACTTCAACCTCTTGCAGTAAAACGCATGAAGAATTCGGTGTAGAACTCAACTCTTGTGAGTGACGTTTCTATACAATGGTGAGCACAATCACCGTCCGATGCGTTCACCCAGGAGGTTGCAGATGAGTCTCAGCGGCAATGCGTTCGAGCAAAGGCTCCCCAGCCGGTTGTCCGAAGGGTTGGTACGCCAGCTTGGGGTTGCGGAAGCGATTCTACGCGCCCGTGCGCACTTTTTTGACGAGATACGCAAGCGTGTGGATCTCCCTGCAAAGATTCGGGCCATGATCGTCGCCAGCGTTGCCTTTCTGGCGCTGTACGGGGCGGTGATCGGTTCCTCGCTCAGCCCGTTGCAGGCGCTCAGTTCGGCTATCAAGCTGCCGGCCCTCTTTCTTATCACCTCGCTGATCTGTTTGCCGACGCTTTATTTTTTCAATGCGCTCTTTGGCTCCAAACAGAGCTTGCGCCAGATCCTGGCGCTGATCCTGATCCCTATTACGGTCAGCGCGGTGTTGATCTTTAGCTTTGCGCCCATCACCCTCTTCTTCTTGTTGACCACCAACCATTACCAGTTTTTCAAGTTGCTCAACGTGGCCTTCTTTGCCATTGCCGGTGTGATCGGCATGTGGTTTCTGGCGCAAGGGATGCACGCGGTTTCAGGCAGTGACGGCGAGGGGGCGCATCTGCGCCAGTGGACGACCGCGTGCTGGATCGTCGTCTACGCCTTTGTCGGCAGCCAGATGGCCTGGACGCTGCGACCCTTCATCGGCTATCCGGGGGCGGAGTTTGAGATCGTACGCCAGCTTGGCGGCAACTTCTATCTCGACATCCTGGGCAGTATGGGTGAGGTTTTGGGCTTCTTGATCATAAAATAAGATGCAAGACGACAATGGGCCAGAAGTCTATGTCTTGGAGCATCACCAACTGCGTCCCTTTGACAGCCCGGAGACATACCGCCACTTCCATGACCGTTATCGCCTCGTTGTCCACCGTGTGACCGATCAACTGATCGCTCAATTTCGCCTGGGCCGGCCCATTCGTCGCCTGGTTACCTGTCGTGATACGTCCCATGTTTTTATCTTGGAAAAAGGCTACCAGCGCCAGGTTGCCACTCTGCCGGTTGGTGGGCCGTCCAGCCGCTGGGATGGTATCGAGACGATTGCCTGCGACGAGCTGTACACCTTCCCGCAGGGGCCATCCCTCCTCGAAGGAGAATGGGCGGGCCGCGAGTAAGCCCTTACCAGGGCACGAGACGAAAGGAGAGATGCTCTTGTTGAGAGCGGAAACTCAGGCACACCCCACTATCAAGCGGGTAGCGTCTTTACCAGCCAGCGTACTTTGGGCAGCCAACGCGCTGATCGCAGGGTTGTGGCTCTGGCTCTACTGGCCTGTCTTCGCCTATCTGTCGATCATCTTTGGGCGAGAGGACTTTCGCACCAATCAGGTTATGCTTGTGGGGGTGCTCTTTCTCATTGCGGTCCGCATCCGGCGAGACGGTGTGCGCTTGCGGTTCGACCCTACGCCTCGATTGGCGTCGCTACCACTGCTCCTCGCCCTGGGCGGGTCGCTGCTCTATCTCGCTGTGGAACGGCTGCTCGATGTCAACACGCTGTCGGCCAGCCTCTTCATCCTGGCGACGTATGGGTTGCTGGGGCTATGGTGGGCGCCACGGCGCTGGCGGCAAGGATTGCCCGCGACTCTCTTGTTGATCGGCGTGTTGCCTTTTGGCGAGCACCTGCAAACCTTTGCCGGCTATCCCATGCGCATCCTCACGGCACAGCTTGTACGCGATGGATTGTGGGCCGTGGGGGTGCAATCGATTGGTATCGACACGATCCTTGTCTTTGAAAACGGTATATCGCACGTCGATCTGCCTTGCAGCGGGGTGCGGAGTCTGTGGGCCGGGATGGTCTTTCTGGTGGCGGCGAGTTGGGTCGAAGGCCGCCCGCTCAATGTACGCTGGCTGCTGGTAGCGAGTCTCTTTACCAGTCTGCTCTTGATTGCCAACCTGCTGCGCGTGGGGGTGTTGGTTGTCGTCGGGCAGGTGGCTGGGTGGCGGCTGGCAGCCGAGATGTTGCACGTTCCGCTGGGGGTGCTTGGTTTTGTTGCCGCCTGTGCTGTGGTGGTATTGCTGCTGCGCCTGACAAACCCGCCCGCAAATCCTGCCCAAAACGTCAGGTTCGTTGGGAGCCCAGCTCGCCCACCGGCGCAACCCATCTGGCTCGCGCCGCTGCTGATCGGAGCCATCTTGGGGATGGCGCTCCTGTACCAGCCACGCCCGGCCAGTGGATTGGCCCACTCAGCGGCGCTTTGGCGTTTCCCATTGGAGCTGGCTACGGAACCCCTGCCGCTCAAACCGGCCGAGCTCGAATGGCTGGCGCAAGATGGCGCAGAGTCACCGGAGCGGCGGCGCTTTGTCTGGCGCGGCGTCACCGGGTCGGTGCTGCTGATCCCCAGCATGTCCTGGCGCGCCCACCACAACCCGGAACGCTGTTTTGCTGCATCCGGGCTAGGGATCACGCTGTCGCACACGCATTTGGTCACGCCCATGTTCCCTGCACGCTGGTTGACACTGGGCGACCGCGCCAGCGCCGGCCAGCAATCGGCCACCTACTGGTTCCAGTCGGCGGAGCGCACCACCGACGATTATGCCACGCGCATCTGGGCCGACCTGGCTTTAGAACGCCAGCGCTGGGTCTTGGTCGCCGTCTTGTTTGACCAGCAGGTCGATCCCCATGCGCCGGAGATCGCAGATCTGTACACGGTATTGCATGAAGTTGTGGCGCAGGCGGTCGTCAAAGTCTCCTTGTAGTACTAACCTGTTCGCAGAGCAGAGCCTCTGTGCTCTTCGTGAAAACTCCGTGTACTCCGTGAACCGCTGTTTTACTCTCTAACGCGCCGAACGCGATGGATTGAAGGAGGGCATCTCTTATGTTGACGCCAGTAAAAGGATTGCTACAGATTTTACGCAACCCGCGCGCCTGGGCGTATGGGTTGTTCTGGTCGTGGAATCTTATCTTTCTGGCTTTTATGGGACTCGGCTTTGCCCCAACTGTGCTGCCGGACATGCTGGTGGCCGTACGTACGCAGGTTGTGCCTGCCTCGTTTCTGGTCTATGCGTTGATCTTGACCCTGATACCAGCCGTGGCGGTGCTGTTGGGTCTTACCTTACTGCGCAAAGAACCGGGCCGGCTTTTTTTGCTCGGCTACGGCGTGGAAGGGCCGCTGATGCTCATGGTGGCGATCCGCTTCTTCGTTGTACGCGAGATGACACCGGGGATCGCGTTGCTGCTCTCCATTGCTGGATTGGGCATGGCAGCCCTGCTCTGGCAAATTCTAGACCACAAGATCGATCGCCGCGGACCGCTGCTCACCCGGCTGCGTGTGTTAGGTCTCACGCTGTTGCTCTTCACCAGCTTATATGTGGGGGTCTGGATCGCCTTCTATGCTGTGCCTCTGGGGGCTGAAGCCCTACGTGCGCTCGGCGAAATTGTGCGCGACCTGCCGCGCTTCTGGCGTGACCTGTGGCAAAGTCTGGTCAACCTCTTTACAAACGAATGGCGCTGGATTCCCTTTGCAGTGCTCGGCATGTTGCTCTTTTTCTATTCGGCCACGCTCTTTGTCTTGATGCCAGTCGCAGTTCCGTTGCTCAGCCTGCGCGCCTGGTGGAGCGGCGTGCGCGCCCTGGTTTCGCAGGCCCAGGTTCCGCGCCTGGGCTGGCTGGTGGCCGGCGCCATCACCATCGTGACTCTGGTTGCCTGCGTGAGCCTCTTTGTCCTCTCCAATCAGCAGCCGCAGCAGCGGGCGTTTGCTCTGCTCGAAACGCCGCCTGCCACCCTGGCCGAAGCACAAGCGCTGATGGAGCGAGAGGATATGATTCGCGCCGGGCTACTCAATGCCTATCTCGCCCCGCAGCGCTATATAAGCGCCGTGGGAGAGGTCGTCCACGTCCGCCAGATGTACACAGCGGCGCTCAAGTGGTCGGATGAGCGGGCCCGGCGTGCCCAACAGCTTTACGAAATCGTGGCAAGTCCCCTTCTCTATCAGCCGGTAAAAGCCGCGGCGGAGGATACCACGCCGGGAAGCCGCGACAATAATTTCGCCATTCGCGACGAGCAGTTGGAGGCCGCCAAACTCTATGCAGGGTTTTTCGACCAGCCGATCCAGAAAGGCGAACACGAGGCCGTTGTGCGCGCCGCCCGCTCGACCTGGTCGATCGAGCAGGCCGAGGCCGGCTGGCTGGCTGTGGACGACCGCGAGGTCCGCCTGGCCCGGCAGGAGATCACGATCACCGAGCACGGCGACTGGGCCGAGGGCGAACTGTATGAGGTCTATCAAAACAAGACGGGCCAGCGCCAGGAGGTGGTCTACTACTTTAGCCTGCCCGAATCGGCGGTGGTCACCGGGGTCTGGCTGGGCAACAGTGCGGATCGTGACCAGCGGTTTGTCTATCGCGTCTCGCCGCGCGGGGCAGCGCAAGCCATGTATCGCAACGAGATCCGGCGCAACATTGACCCCGCCTTGGTCGAGCAGATCGGGCCGCGCCAGTATCGTCTGCGCATCTTCCCCATCGAGCCGCTGCAGATGGAGTGGGACCCGGCCAGCCAGCGCACCCGGGTAGAGGACGGGCCACCGCTGCATCTCTGGCTGACGTGGCGAGTGTTTGCCCACGAAGCGAGCTGGCCGCTGCCACGCCTGGCCGAAAAGCGCAACATCTACTGGGATGCAGACTCGGTGCGGCTGGTCAATGGTGAGGCGATGGCTGCGGGCGTCGATGAGTGGCTCCCTGCTGCTGTGCCGGCGACTGCGCCCACGGAACCGGTGGCGCACCGCTTCGACTTTCCTAACGGTGAGACTGTTCTTGCCCGCCCCGCGATGGCTGCCGACCTGCCGGCTCCCGCCGCTGGCCTCCGCCTGGCCGCTGTGCTAGACCGGTCGCGCAGCATGGCGAGCTATGCGGACGATGTGGCCGCGGCGCTGGAACGGCTAAACCAGTTGGCGGATGCTGGCGCAGCGGTCGATCTCTACCTGACCGCTTCGCCCTACCGGGGTGAAGAACCGGCGCTGGTGGAGCTGGCCGCAGTCGATGCGGATGAGATCTTCTATTTCGGCGGGCAAAATGCTGCTGAATTGCTGGTTCAGTTTGACGAACTGCGCGGCGACCAGCTCTACGATGCGGTTGTTGTGCTCACCGATGGCAGCGGCTATGAACTGGGGAGCGATGGCGTCTCGGTTCCCGTTCCCGCCGCACCGGTCTGGTTGGTGCATCTTGGCGGCGAGTTCCCCCTGGGCTATGACGACGCCACGCTGGATGCGATCCAGGCCAGCGGTGGCGGCGTGACCGGCAACCTTGAGGACGCGCTGACGCGGCTGTTCTTCGCCTTATCTGGCGAGAACGAGACGGCGACCGCACGCGACCTGATCGATGGCTACCTCTGGTCGACCGTACCGACCGCCGAGCTTGCGGATGATGCAGAGATGATAAGCAGCGCGGCGACCGACGCGGGCTTTGCCCCCCTTGCTGCCCGCCGGCTGCTGCTGACCGAACTGCAACGGGTGCGCGCCCAACTGGACCAGTTGGAAACGCTCGACCAGTTGCACGCGCTGGCCGTGGAGCAGAGCATCGTCACGCCGCTTTCGTCGATGATCGTACTGATCACGCCGCGGCAGGAACAGATGCTAGACCAGCTCGAAGCGCGCGGCGACCGCTTCGAGCGCGAAGTGGAACAGGTGGGTGACACCTTGCCCGAGAACGCCTTCGCCCTGACCGGCGTGCCGGAGCCAGAAGAGTGGCTCTTGCTGGCGCTGGTCGCCGCTATGGTGGTCTGGTATCTGCGCTCGACGCGGCGTGTGCAAGGGCCCGAATATACCGCCTGAGCGGGAAGCCGCTGATGCTACTGAGATCCAGGTAAACAGGTAAACAGGGAGACAGGTAGTAGCCCGCTGTCTCCCTGTTTACCTGACACCCTATTTGCAGTATATGTACAATTGTGCATATACTAATGGTATGGAGTACGAATGGGACTCAAGGCGCGTCGCAATCTCCGCAAGCACAATATCGATTTTGCCGATGCTGTCGCCGTATTCTCAGATGATCTTGCTCTGACAATTGTGGACGAGGAGCACACCAGCGAGGATCGCTCCATTACCATCGGGATGGATGGGCTTGGCCGCGTGCTGGTGGTGGTGTATACCTGGCGCAGGAGCCGCATTCGTATCATATCCGCACGAAGAGCTACACGGCGGGAGCAGGCAGAGTACATAGGTGAGGAATGAAAGCCGAATATCATTTCAGTCATGGCAAGCGAGGGGCCATTGACCCGATCCCTTCGGGCAAGACTCGCATCACGATTCGTTTAGACGATGATGTGCTTGATTGGTTCCGCAGCCAGGTACATGAGGCAGGTGGTGGGAACTATCAAACGCTCATCAACCAAGCGCTGCGCGAATACATTCAGCAACAACGTGAACCGCTTGAAGAAGTATTGCGGCGTGTCCTGCGTGAGGAGCTAAAGGAGCGTGCTGCCGCGTGAATGAAAGTGTGCCCTAACCTGATGATCTTCAACAATTAGCCTGTGGCAGGTCTGGCCCGTTGGGCAAACCAGCGCCGGATCAATTCCACCTGAAAGCGATAACCGCCATCGACTGCCTCGATCAATTCGCGGCGGATGAGACGAGCCAGCGTTTGCTCCAGATCGGCGGGGGGCAGCTCTGCCAGGGTGGCGCGGCTTCGAACCGCGCCTTCACCTTGCCAGGCCAGCCAGGCCAGCAGGCGCCTCCCCGCTTCATCAACCTGGTTGTGATAAATATCGGCAAAATAGAGGCCGCCGTGGTCGAGCGCCTTCCCCGCCGCCGCTTCCACATCGTCCAGGCGCGCCAGCCAGCGTTCTGCCAGATGTTGCCGGTTCTTCAGGGCGACAATTTCACCACACAAAAGCTGAATGAGAAACGGGTGTCCTCGGGTCCATTCCCACACGCGGCGGCTGGCTTCAGGCTCGTAGCGCAGAGCGAAGCCGGCGATGGGCTGTTCGATGAGCTGGCGGCTTTCCTCGGCGCTGAGATAGCTGAGATGGATCAGCCGCACGTTGATCAAGTAGCTCGACCACTGCTGGAATTCCTCCAGCGTATGCGAACCGGCCAGCAGCACCTTGAATCGTGGGCGGTGTTGGATGATATGGCGCAACATGCCCAACACAGCTTTTGCGTTTAGCCGTCCCTTGTTCAGCGCATCATCGAGCGCCTCGAATTCATCCAGCGCCAGCAGCGACCGTTCGACTCCACGGGCGGACAGGGCCTCTTCCACCGCAGTCAGCCATGCATCAAAGCGAATAAAGGGATCGTCAGCGAGGCGCTCGCTGCTCAGGAGGGGCAGGTTGAACCCGCGTTGTTGTTCCGCCGCGAGCGTGACAGCCTGTGCAATACTGTAGAGAAAACCGGCGTGGTCGGCAGCCCAGGCAGCCGGCCCTTGTAGATCGATAAAGATGGGCATCACGGTGCTGGGCAAGAAACGGTCCAGGTGGTTGAGCAGCGACGTTTTGCCCATCCGCCGTTGGCCATAGAGCAAGAGCGGCGGTGAAACCGGTTCGTGCAAAAAACGCTCGATCTCGCGGCTGACCTCGCTGCGCCCGACAAAGATCTCCTGCTGCGCCATGAGTGGCATACCGATCACATAGGGGCTGCGGATCTCCTGCGCCGCTGCGCTGGCCGTGTCCAGTTCTTGCACCCGGTCGGCGATGATCTGGCGCCAGCGCAATGCGCTGGGACGGAAACGTACGGCGTACGCCTTACCGCTACGCGTCAATTCGCTCAGCAACCCATCCAGCCGCTCGCCTGCCTTGCTCAGCGATTGGCGCTGGTTGTAGGTGCTGGCCTGGTTGAGCGCCGCATCGACATCCTGGCTGACCTGGCGAAAAGTGCGCAGGAGGGCAGCTAGTTGCGCATCCTCATGGTCGCCCGCCCCGAACGTACGCGCCACCTGCCGGATCGCCATCAGACCCGCACATGCTTCTAGACGCCGCGCATCCAGCTCGATCTGCACCGCGCGCGCCGCCCAGCGCTGCCGGCTTGTCGCCAGGTACTCCAGGGCGGCGGCGCCCTCCCCCGGGTTGCGCGCCATCACCAGCAGCAGATGTTCATCCAGACCGTAGAGCGGCAGTTGCTGCAATTCATCCCAGAACGCAGAATGCCAGCGCAACAGCGGGGTGCGCTGTGGGGAACGGCGTTTTTCAGCCTCGAACAGCAGGCGATTCCACGCCGCCAGGAACGGATAAAGCACAAGTGGACGCCACCAACTGAACGTCACCCCGAAGATGATACCGACAAACCCAACCGGCATTGCCGCCCAGTTTGGGTTTCCCTCGCGGCCACCATAGGCAAAATAGATGTGCCGGCCATAGCTGCCCAAGGGCCCTGCCCACGCTCCCGCCCAAAAGCCGGCAACATAGGTTGCCACGACATAGGGGAGTACGAATAGGGCGATCAGCGAAATCCCATACAGCGCACCGCTGGTCAGGGCCCGCAGCAGATCGGGCGCACTGCTGTTGGTCGTGTTCAATACGATGTTGTAGAAGAGACCACAGGCGACCCCCCCTGCCAGCCCGGCGAGCCGGCCGCGGCGCCAACCAATGGCCAGCCCAAAACTGGTGAAAACCAGGATGCTGCGCGCCAGACTATAAGCTGTATCACTCGACAATCCGGCGGCTTCACCCAGGGAAGTTATGCCGATACGTGTAAGCACCAGCGCCAGCGCAATCACAACGCCGATAGTGACGCCCCCGATCTGCCGGAATGGTACGTACACCTGTTTGCGGTCGCTGAGCGTGCCGTTGATACTGCCCGCAATCCCCAAAAAAAGTGCAAGCAGCGAATTTGTCAGCGCGCTGTTGCCCCAAATACCGCCGGCCAACCCTACTGCCAAACTGATGCCGATGCCGCCAACCATGCCCGCAGCGACGCTGATAACAGCCCCAAAACAGAACCCCATCACAAGCGCAATTGCCGCAAAATGCAGGATGGATGCAGGCAGTTGTTCTGGCGGAAAGCCGGTCAGTAAAAGCAGCGGAGAGAGAACCATTGCGACCAACAACGGCGGGATGCCGTACGCCTGCCAGAGCAGCTGGTGGACAACCGAATTCCGCCAATGTATAGGCGTCAAATCGAACAATGTGAATGTAGGGGGCAGCGCTGGATCGATCCGGCTGACATAACTACGCCAGGCCGCAGGATGAAAGAGAATCCAAAAAAGAAGGTGGAGGCTGCCCAGGATCAGATTTGGGTGTTGGGCGGGCGCATCGGTATAGCGGCCAGGGTAACGGTGTAAATCCGCTCGGGTAGGGGATGCAAGCTGGTGAGTTTGGGTGTGGAGTGCCATAATCGATAACAACAGGAGACCAGATAATAACGGATCATGTTAATCGCCGAACAGCCGTGCGCCAAACGGTCATCTGTCGTAACGACGAGGCCAAGCCGTTGTTGTCTGGATCGGCTGTTGTGCTTACGGCTGAACAGTTGCTAACAAATGTTGAAAAGGTACAAGCTGGTGCAAGGCTGCCTCTTGCCATTCCGCCGCTGGTGTGCGTTCTTGTTGCGCCAGCAGACATTCCCGGCATAAGATTTGGAGCAGCAACGGCCAGCAACGGCTTTGGGCCAAAATCCAGTCAATATCGTCATCCGCAAAACGAATGGGCGAGGTAGCGATCAAGGCGCGCGCTTCCGGCTCTGTGAACGGCCCTAAGGGAGCCGTGTAAGCAAAGATGCTAAAAAAGTCGGAGCTACGATGGTGGCGGCGCGCAGCCTGCTGGGGCAGTTCGCGCGCCGCAAGGACGAACCCCAGCCTTCCATTCAGTTGCGTAGAGGCAAGCGCCCGCAACCCATCCCAGAAGGGGTCGTCCAGCTCCCCATAGCGTTCCAACGCCACGTCGATCTCGTCGAGCAAAATAATCGCCGGGTCGTGCAGATGTTTGCTCATTGCCTCGACAAAGCGTTCCAGGTCACACGGCGCCGGCACTGGAAGCTCAAAAGTGGTCAAGAGATAGCGTAACAAACCACTGCGGGTGCCAAACTGCGGGTTGCGAAAGTCAACATAGACCCAGCGAATCGTTTCCATTTGCCCCACCCAGTTGGTGCGCTGGTCGGGGCGTAGCTTCGCCGGTGGCGTCCGAGTAATGGTCATGAGATAGAAGAGCAACGACGTTTTGCCACTCCCCCGCGGGCCGATGAGCGCACCATTCTGCAGCGGCATCGCTGGATCATCCCACAACGCAAAGAGCCTACGCAACTCGTAGGTGCGGCCAAAAAAGAGCCGTGGGTCGGTAATGGGCGGGCCGGCGACAAAGGGCTGGTTCGGTTTCTGCTCAAGTTCGGGAAAGCCAGCGTAGACGGCAAACTGAGCCGCTTCTTCCCCACCCAAGCCTTGCCGCCGCACCAGTTCTTCCTTTAGAAGTTCGACCTCTTCTTTGCGAGCCGGGATATTGCCGCGTTCCCAGAACTGGATCGCCACCCCGCCTGAATCCCTGCCCAGCGCATAGCCCAACTCATCCTGTACGATAGCGATTTTCTTACCGGTCTGGAGCGCGATCTTGCGGACTGCCATTTTTAACAGCTGTCCGAACTGCTTTGGGTCTCGCTTCACACTGCTCATCATAGCAGTTCTCCGCTCACAAAATTTGTAGAAGCGTCGGTCAATTCTTGCGCTTGAGTTACAAATTTCTGATTACGGGCTCCGGCCCAGTGATCTGTGACGAGCCAGCCCCTCATTAACAATTGACAACTCACCATTGACAATTGATCATTAACCCGGTCCTGGCTTGATGAGACCACTTTCATAGGCGATGATGACCAGTTGCGAGCGGTCGCGTGCATCGAGCTTGGTTAGGAGGCGACTGACATAGGTCCGTGCCGTGGCCGGGCTGATAAAGAGGTTATGTGCAATCTCTTCGTTCGATTCGCCAAGCCCGATGTGGAGCAGGATCTCCCGCTCGCGCTCGGTTAGGTCAGCCAACAATTTTGGGTTTACACTGGCGGCTGTGGTGGCGAGTTGTTGCATCACCCGGCGGGTGATCGAAGGGGATAAGAGCGCCTCGCCGCCGGCGACCACGTAAACTGCACGCCGCAATTCTTCTGGAGGAATGTCCTTGAGCAAATAGCCGGCGGCCCCAGCACGAATCGCCTCCTGGATATCCTCATCCTCGTCAAAGGTGGTGAGCACGATCACCTTTGTTCCATTCAGCCTGGCATCCCCCACGATCTGGCGGGTCGCCTCCAGCCCATCTATCACCGGCATCCGGATATCCATCAATACCACATCGGGTCTGCTCGTCTGCACCAGCCGGAGCCCGCTCTGCCCGTTGTCGGCCTCGCCGATGACATCGATGTCGGGGTCATACTCCAACAGCGTGCGCAGACCGGCGCGCACCAGGGGTTGATCGTCGATGAGCACAACCGAGATCATTGGGCATCCTCCAGAGGTAGTGTGGCGTTGACGGCAAAACCACCGGCCGCTTGCGGTTCGGCAACCAGCGTCCCGCCGAGCAGACGTGCTCGCTCGCGCATCCCGGCGATCCCGCTCCCTGGCGTGATCACGCCAGGGCGGGCGGCGCCATTGTCGGTGATCTGCAACCGGAGCGCTCTCCCATCGACACCAATGGTGAGGTCAACCCGGGTGGCATCGGCGTGGCGGATGATGTTGGTTAGCGCCTCCTGGATGATGCGGAAGGCGGCTGTGTCTACAGCGCCCGGCAGACCGGCCAGCTCCCCATGCAGGTGAACCTCCACCTGTAGACCGCTGGCGGCGGCGTTTTGGACCAGCGAAGACAAATTGGTGAGCGAGGCAATGGAGCGGTCGGGCTGCTCGCTGGTGGGACTGCGCAGGAGCTTGACTGTGGCGCGCAACTCGCGCATGGTGTCAGAGCTGGTGGTGCGAATCTGCGCCAACGCCTGCCGGGCCTGTTCATCATCGCGGCCAATCGCCTCTCTGGCCACATCGGCGTGGAGCGAAATCACCGAGATGCTGTGGCCGATGGTGTCGTGGAGGTCGCGCGCCATCCGTACACGTTCTGCCTGTACCCGTTGCTCGGCGCGATAGGCATGTTCCTGTTCGATGAGCCGTGCGGTCTCTTTCTGCGCAGCGAGCAGGGCTCGCCGCGCCCGAGTGCTATCGCCCAGAGCGATGGCAGCCGCCATCAGCGTAGCTGTCGAGACCAACTCGTAGCCAAGCAGATAGGCGACCGGCTGTCCTTCTCGCAGCCGGAAATAGGTGGAGACGACGATCAAGAGGAGGCTGACGACGATAGATGCCGTCAAATGGCCTAATTCGGCTGCCGAATAAAGGGCAGCCGCAACCGGCACCGCCAACCCGATCGCCGGGTAATCGAGCGTATAGTAGCCAAAGAGCAGAAACATGGTCAGCACCAGTACGGCCACCGGAAACCGCCTCCGCACCAACATCAATCCCCCAAAAGCACATGCAAACAGATAGGCCAGCGCATCGGGGCTTTGTCTGCCCCCTTGCCTGGCGCTGATCACCAGGGCGATGACCAGGGTGACAGCGATGCCAAGCAGCAGGTCAAGCACCCATGCCGGAGCATGCGTTTCGTCCTTTATTGCTTGCTCTTGATCGATTGGTGGCTGCATAGCATGCAGTGTACACGGCTGCGCACAATCTGTCCATCCACCAGAGCTGACATCCTGGTCGCTTCGCGCTGTACACGGATGTCAACAATTCACGACATCAAGAGACGCCTCAGGGCTGATGCGCAAAAATTGTCCGGGCTGTAGGATAAGGCCATGAATCGTTTGGATAGCTTACGAAAGGAGCAACACATGAACAAGTTCGACCAACTTCACTGGCCCCTCATCATTGGCATGGGGGCGCTCGCCCTCATCCGGCCCTTGATGAACATCACCGGGCTGATGGAGGGTCTTGGCAGACCATCCGGCCCGATTTTTTTGACGGTGCTCATCTCTGTGGCCTGGCTGGCGATTGTCGTAGCCGCCAATGTACGCCAACCGCTGCTTACGCTCACCTTCACCGGAATTACCTACGGGGTCTTCGCCATCTTGATCAGTGCGATCCTTTCACCACTGCTCACCGGTGAATTTTCTGGCCCGCTCACCAGTCCCTTTGCGACCGTTGCTGTGCTTGTCACAAATGCAATGTGGGGCGCCGTCGTCGGGCTTTTTGCGTGGGGAATCCGAGGGTTGGCCGGCCCTACAAAGCGGTAAGAAGGTAGAACGATCCTACCATAGGTCACCAAACAAAGGAAACATCTGGGGCTACGCCGGCCCGAAATCAGTACATCACTTTTCTAGAGGAGCAAACGAAAATGAAGATACAACATCTCACGTTCGCGGTCATGCTAACCTACCTGTGGGTGATGATGATCCTGTTGGGTAGCATTGTCCTTGAGACGTTTATGATCTACCCCAATATCTTCCACGACCCACCTGAGTCATTTGAAATCGCACTGGCGTTTATGTCTGTCCGGGCGCCCAGCGATTTCTTTCCGCCGCTTGGTTTTCTCAGTTGGGTGACCGGGGCGGGTTCGTTGATCCTGGGCTGGCGAGTAAAGTCTGCCCGCTATTGGATTTTGGGTAGCCTGTTGATGATCGTCGGGGAAGGGCTGGTTTCGATGGCGTTTTTCTGGCCGCGCAACACGATTATGTTTATTGAAGGGCCGGCGGTGCATTCGGCAGAATTCCTCCGGCAAACGGCGCAAGAGTTTCAGACTCTCCATTGGTTAAGGCTTGCATTCAATGTAGTGGGTTCGGCCTTGATCTTTATCGGGTTTCTGAAGTTCTACCGGTATAGCATCACAATGAGTACACAAACTTAATGCCTTCAGGTGCGACGTACTTCACAAAGTGCGTCGCACCTGAATCTACACGCTATTGCTTAGTGATAGTCACGATTATGATGGCAGAATGGGATCTTCATAGCTTAACCACCGCCAAAGTTGTGCCACCAACTATACAAAGGATGGTGTCGATGGGGTGTGTACCTGGCTCCAGATCGAATGTTTCGCAGCATGTCCGTGATCGTGCTGGACGACGGAGATACCGTATCCACCCAATGCTTCACCAACTCTAGCGTATAGAAAAGTTGAAGGTGGCCCGCGTATTCGGTAAAGAGCCGACGTGCCTTTTTGTCATCGAGTGCGATTGCCCAATTTCGGCAGAGAGCAATCGCACCGGTCACTGCCTCACCCTGGTCGCGAATCATCGCTGAAAAGGTCACAAGTGCTTCTGCTTCATCTTCGGATTCGACCGTCACAATGTGGAGCAAACCGGCATCAAGCACTGGTTGCAGGTCAATTGGCTCGCGTATTTGCTGGCCGGACTCATCAAGTGGCCCATATATCCAATCTGTTTCATTGTCGGCAACGTAAGCGGCAATGGTTACAGTGGGCGGGATTGCATCCAAAATTTCGGCCATATACCTTGAGGCGTATAATCCAATCACACAGTTTGCGTCCAGGATTAGGGTGTTATGAGCAAAGAGGAGCGGCATGGTGCGTGTCTCCTCTATGATTCCACAAGTTCCAGGAGATCCTGATCAAGCGCCTCGTCCGATGGCTCCTGCTGACGTCGTTCCTCAACGATTGTGCGGGCGGTCAACAAGTCCGTGCGTAGATAGCGAGCCAACTCACCTTCGGAGATTTCACCAATCTCATAGGCTTCGATGGCCAACCTGATATAGCGGTCGGGCAGCTTGCCATCGGGTTCTTCAACGGGTTCCAGGCCAAGCTTTTTCTGTGCCTCTTCAACCTTGAAACCGCGTGCTTTCAGCCTTTCCCACAAGCCAGGAGGCACCAAACGCATATCTTCCAGCCGCAGTGTCATCGCCTCAAACGAAACGCCATAGTAGTTGGCAAGTTTGATCAAGTCGGCCGGAGTTGTTCGCCCGTTCGCTTCGTAGATGGCATTAAACCGCTGTGTGATACTGCTTGTGGGCATGAGAAAGTAGCGCGCAAACGCATCAGCAAAGCGCTCGCTTTCTGGTTTCCGCTGGTGTTGATCGGCAATGGTGATCACCGGCTTAGTGCGGTCAGACAAGAAATGAGCATAGGCGTGGGCAAGCGACCAGCGACAGCGCTCCGGTTTATGTTGCCCATTCACCGCAACACAACCGCCTAGAGTGGCCTCAAAGGTATAGATTTCTGAAAACTTGCTCGAGGGCTCAAGTGGTAGATAGAAGATCCGCAGGCCGACATCCTGCTCTAGCATATTCCTCAAGCTGGGTAGCGGTCCATCACCCAAACCCAACCGGTTGCGTTCGCGGATTGCCAATCCCTCGGCCGCTTGCTCAAGCCGGCGGTTTTCGTAATTGAAGACAGAAGGATAGTTCTTAACGAGTGGCCGCTGCAATATCTGCTCAAGCTCAAAATAGTCGGTGCATAGTTCTTGCAACTGCTCAATATAGACTGAAACACGCTCCTCATCAGCCGCGGTCTTTGACAGCGAACTACGAAACTGCACTTGAAAATCGCTGATCTGTGGTCGAGCACTGACAAAATCGCTCAGATCGCGTCCGTATTCCTGAGCCAATCGCATTAACTCCGACGCACGGATACGCCGTTCACCCTTTTCAATGGCGGTAATGGTTGTGCGGGCTACATCCAGAATTCTAGCTGCGTCTTCCTGCGTAAGCCCTTGTCGCTTGCGCGCCCGCTGCAACCGCTCACCTAGTTGACGAAGATCGATTTTGTCGAGAATGTTTTCTAACATTAGGTTCAGTTGACATTTGACAGGTATGGTAGGGTTACCCACAGGGGGTAATCCAAATGACGAAAGCATTACGAAAGGACCAACTCAGCAAGATCATGACGTTTCTGCGGAACCATCCACGGGCCTATGTCGGTGCGGAAGCAGTGTGCCAGCGCTTCCTGGCAGGTGTGCTATGGATCGTCCACAGTGGTGCGCAGTGGCGGGAATTGCCTGCGCAGTACGGTCACTGGAACAGTGTCTACAAGCGCTTCGCACGCTGGTGTGCCGCGGGCATCTGGACCGACATGCTCGACCATTTTGCCCATGATCCGGATATGGAATGGCTGATTGTGGACAGCAGTATTGTCCGTGCGCATCTCTGTGCGGCTGGTGCGTCAAAAAAAACGGTGGTCAGGCTGCCCAGGCCCTAGGCCGCAGTCGTGGTGGTTTCAGCACCAAGCTTCACGTCGTGGTCGATGCCCTGGGAAATCCGCTTGACTTTGTGCTCACCGGTGGCCAACGCCATGACCTCAGTCAAGCCGCAACCTTACTTCAGGGCTATTGCTGCGACTATGTCATCGCTGACAAGGGTTATGATGATGATGAACTGGTGCGACAAATTCGAGCCATGGGCGCCATGCCAGTGATTCCTGGTCGTAAGCATCGCACCCAACCCCGTGACTATGATCAGCACCTCTACCAAGAACGTCATCTGATCGAGTGCTTTTTCAACAAGATCAAGTGGTTCCGGCGCATTTTCTCCCGTTTTGATAAGCTCGACCGCTGCTATGCTGGCTTCCTTGCTTTCGTCGCTGTCCTAATCTGGCTTCGTTGAAATGTCAACAGAACCTAGGACTTCCCGATTAGGAATATGCTCACCATTTGCCAAGCGGTGCAGGACAAGCCGAACGGCTGTTGCTGCGCATTCGATATGCAAGCGGTTACCGGCGGTGCCTAGAATAAGCTCTTCAATATAGGCACGTTTTTCATGCCAGTTAGCTAACATTGGCAGGAAACTGTTACCAGTCAGTAGTTCAAGGCGCTGGATAACCTGACGAATCAACTCATCCCCCACTCGTCCGTGTCGCGTGATGTCGAGTTCGGCATCACGCAAAAAGCAGTCTCCAATGGATTCTGGATCTGGATTCTCCAAAGTTTGTATGAAAACTTGGCGGTATGGCTTCGGAACGCTGTTTGGGACAACTACACGATCTGGCATATGGCATCTCCATAGGCATCGGTACTGACTATGGTTACATAATAACATTGATTCTGACATTTGTCAATGTTGTTTTTAATTGTTTCGTAAAAATGTCAAAATGTCAGATCGCTATATCTTGCGGAAGCTTTGGTATCGCAACAAAAAAGAGGCTCAAGTGAGCCTCTTCTAGCATTCACTCGAGTGTGACAGAATCGTCAAGCTACCAATTTGTCACCGAGCCATCCAATCTCCGCAGGTGGGGCAGTTCGGCCATCTGGAAGGGGTGCTTCTTGGCCGCCTCGCGGTCGAACTCGATGCCGAGACCGGGGCGGGTTGGCGCAAGGAGATAGCCATCTTCCCACTCGGGCTGGACGGGGACGACGTCGGTCAACACGGTGCCGGTCTTGCGCGGCTGCTCCTGCACGCCAAAGTTGGGCACGGCCAGGTTGAGTTGTAGACAGGCCGCCGACGAGACGGGGCCGAGTGGATTATGCACGGCCAGCTTGATATAGTGCGTCTCGCACCAGCCGGCGATCTTTTTGGCCTCGCTGATCCCGCCGGCGATGCACAGGTCGACGCGAGCGTAGTCGATCCACTCCTCCTCGATGAGCTGGCGGAACTCCCACTTGGAGCTGAATTGCTCGCCTGCCGCAATCGGCACGTGGACGCGCGGGCGCAGCGTTTTGAACGAATCCGGGTTTTCGCAGCGCAGCGGGTCTTCGATAAAGAAAGGGCGCGTCGATTCGATCTCGCGACAGAGCCAGACCACATCGGGTAGGTCGAGCCGGGTGTGGACATCAAAGGTCAGTTCGATTTCGTCGCCCACGGCCTCGCGCACGGCGTGAAACTGTTTGATCGACGCCAGCACCGCCTGCCGCGGCTCCAGAATGGTACCATCCTGCGGCAGACCCCACCGGACAAACTTCCACCCTTCCTCTTTCGTCTGCAAACAGGACTCGACCAGCGGTGTGATCTCCATGGCATGGCCCACGTTGTGCGGGTAGCAGACCACCTTATCGCGCACCTTGCCGCCTAGTAACTGGTAGACTGGCACATTGAGTGCCTTGCCCAGAATGTCCCACAGGGCAATGTCGATGGCCCCAATGGCCGAGGTGAGAATGCGCTGCGCCGGGAAGAAGCCGCCGCGGAAGAGCAATTGCCAGATATGTTCGATGCGCATAGGGTCCTGGCCAACGAGCAGAGGTTTGAAGTGCTCGACGGCGCCCATCACCGCCAGTTCGCGCCCGGTGATGCCCGCCTCGCCCACACCGTAGATGCCCTCATCAGTGTCCACGACGACAAAGAGAAAGTTACGCTGCCCGCCCCAGACGGGGTAGCTTTCGATGTTGGTGATCTTCATCTGGTTTTCTCCTGAGATGAGTCAAATAATGAGTAGAATCACGTTAGAAACTGATCCATGCCCAATGCAAAACAGATGGCGTGCTCAACCTCCGACATTCTGGTCGCGGAGAGCGTTGTAACAAGGGGACCAAGCTGCTGTTTTTGGATGGTTTGTATGGTATCGAGGTTGATGGCGCACACATGTTGTACACCATCTTCGGCAGGTGTGAGCAGGACATGGGTAGGGATGTTACGGATAGAGGACGTAACTGGGGCAATCGTCACACCGGTGAGCACACCCAAGGCTGAGTTACGTGTAAGAATAAGAACAGGACGGCGCTTGTCTGGTGGGCGCAGCGTACACCAGCGAATTTCGCCGCGCCTCATGCGTCCCCCCAAGCGCGGATGGCGTCCCATTCCTCGATCTCTCCGGCGGGCAGTGGCTGCCGTTCATAACCAGCGACATGCTGTGCTTCGAGTTGGTGAATGCGTAGCTGTCTGAGCGCATTCTCTACGGCATTGCGGATAAAAGCAGACCGGTTCGTACCTAGTTCAAGAACTGCGCGGTCTATCCTGTCGAGCAATCCTTCGTCGATAGTCATTTGAATTGTCTTCATCATGGCGCTGTCTCATCTAACACTATAGTGTATATTCCAACACAAACCCATATACTTTATCCACATTATAATCCACATCTCTTTGTCTATACAACTATACCCTGCAGCAAACCAAAGTTTTGAAATCGCCGATATTTGCTTCGTCCACGGCCGTCAAAGATAGTGTTTCCACCAGACCGGCAAGACCTACTGATGTGATTGCTATCTCAAGAATGGCCCCACATACTGGGTGTACCCTGTGCAGCAATGGGGTTTGACATCTATCCGTAGGCGAGTATACTAGGCGGTGATAGCGCAACTCCTAGCGCAAACACCCCACTACACGTCAGCGTTACCTGATATCAAGATCTGGACAAACAATAAGCAAGAAGCGCAGGTCACGCACCGCGATTGCTGACATGCAACCTGTTGACTGCCTCTCCCAGGCGTCTTCTCTCTTCGCTCTCGGTCTGCTGGTGGATCTTCATTCCTGCCAACCCAGCCAATTGGAACGTTCCTAACCGTCGCATCCCAGACCTCGTCATCTTCAACAGGAGAAATGCACATGAAACAGCGCAGCTTGTCCCGTCGTCAGTTTCTGCACGTGAGCGCACTGACCGTGGCCGGTGCGGCATTGGCGGCCTGCGCACCCGCGGTAGCGCCCACAGGTGATGCACAGCCCAGCGCCGGAACAGGCCGCCAGGAAGTTCGCATCATGCTCTCGTCTTGGGCGGTGGCCGAGGTGCCCTTTGACCAGATGGCGCAGGAGTTTAGCGCCAAACGTGGGGATGTCGAAATCAAGATCGACTCATCCGACGACAACACCAAACTGGTGGCGCAGATTGCCTCGGGCAAGGTCGATTGGAGCGGTTACGGCATTATCTCCCCCTTCCTCGACATTGTGGCCAATGTGAACTCCGGGCTGATCCAGCCCATGGACGATCTCATCGCCGTCTCGAGCGAAGAGGGCGCGGCCCAAGTCAAAGAAGATATGATCCCCTCGGTGCGGGCCGACGCCAGCTATGAAGACCAGCTCTACATCATCCCCTATAGCTTTGAGAACATCACCTTCAACTGGCGGAATGATTACTTTGGGGAGATCGGCAAAACCGACCGGCCACAGACGTGGGACGACTGGTACGAGGCGGCAGTGGCGCTCAAAGAGTGGGGCAAAGATGAGGAGATCATTCCTACGTCGTTTGTCGGTGCGCTGTGGACCGATGGCGGCGCCCTCATTGCCTCGGCCATGGAGCAACCCTATACCGATGAAGGCCTGCTCGACTGGCTCTCTGAAGAAGCGGTAGGCGCGTTGACCTTCTATCGCAAACTGGTGGACGAAGAGTTGACGCCGCCGCACGGGTTCGACGGTTGGTTTGAATCGTTCCAACGGGGCAAGATTGCCTCAGTCCAGGCGCAAAGCTCGCGCGGTGTCTGGGGACAGAACCTCCACGGTGCGGACAAGTGGACGACCTCGCCGATTTCGACGCGCGTCGCCGGGGGCGGTTCGGGCACCGTCTACTGGGGCAATGGTCTGGGGGTGGTCAACCTGGCCCCCCATCCTCAGGAAGTAGTTGATTTCTACATCTATGCCTTTGGACCAGCGAACACTGGCTTCCAGGAAGCGGTGATCCTGTCGGGCAAGACGCCGGTCTACAACTCGTCGTACGACCAGATCATCAACGTCGACCCCGATTTTGAAAACTACAAGTGGATGATCGGCATGCGCGACGACGTGGCTCGTTCCTTCCCCGTACCGCGCAACACCTTCTATCTGATCCAGCACCAGGCCTACACGCGCCGGATTGTCGAATTCATCGACGATCCGACGATGACGCCAGAGCAGTGCGCCCAGTTGATCTACGACGACTCAGTGGCGGAGATCGAAAAGCAGCAAGTGCAGTGAGGGGTCATGCGTGATGCGTAATGCGTAATGCGTGATATGGGGTACGGATTACGCATTACGCATTACGCATCACGCATTGCACTTCAACCTATATTCGGAGAGAACAAGGGCAATGACGAGTTTTCCGGATATTGAGCCGGTGCGCGAGCCGGCTCCCCAACGCTCAGCGCTGGCCGAATTCTGGCAGCAAGTGCGCACGTTGCGCTCGCAACGGTGGGGCAATTTGTGGGGCTATCTCTTCGTGGCGCCGGCCATGATCCTCTATCTGATCTTTCAGGCCTGGCCCATCTTCCGCGGCCTTTTTATGGCCTTTTCCGACTACCGGTGGATCATCCCGGAGACGCACGGTTGGTCGGCTTTCAACGGTCTGGACAACTTCGTGGAGATGGCGAACGATGCCACCTTCTGGCGTAGTTTGGGGATTGCCTTTCGGTTCACCTTCTTTTATGTGCCCGCCACGTTGGTATTGGCGCTCTTTGTCGCCGTGATGATCTCAAAGGTCAAAAACCCCAGGCTGGCCGGGTTCTACCGCGTGGTCAGCTATTTGCCGGTCATCCTGCCCGTTTCGGTGGCGATGGTGATCTGGCGCAGCATCTATCACAACGAGTTTGGCTATCTCAACTACTTTCTCAAGCATCTGGTGGGGGTGGATCGGCCACCCAACTGGTTGGGTTCGGCCCAGTGGGCCTTGTTTGCCGTCCTCATCGCCGCCGTCTGGATGAGTTTTGGCCACCAGGCGTTGCTCTTTCTCATCGGCATCTACAACATCAACAACGAACAGTACGAAGCGGCCGCTATCGATGGGGCCGGGGGATGGGCGCAATTTCGCCACATCACCTTGCCGGGCCTCAAGCCGATCTTTGTCATCGTTCTCGTGCTGTCAGCCGGGGTGCTGGGCACGACGGTAGAGATGATGGTGCTCTTCGACACCGGCGGCGGCCCGGCGGAATCGGTATTGACGACCGGGCTTTACACCTATCGCACCGCCTTTCAGGTGGGCGACATGCGCATGGGCTACGCCGCCGCTATGTCGCTCGTGTTGGGGCTGATCAGCATGGCGCTTTCCGGCCTGGTCTTCAGGCTCCTGCGCACCGAACGGGCCTAGCGGCACAGATGTCATTGCAGGCGGCGATGAACGTCTAGGAGCACACGGTAACAAAACTCATGGTGGCAACAATCAAGCGCAATCTGCGATTCGACAACCTGCTGGTCAACCTGTCGTTGCTCTTCATCGTGGTGATCTGTCTGTTGCCCTTTTTGTGGTCGGTTTCCTCTTCGCTCAAGGGGCGCGATGAGCTCTTCCAGACGCTGCCGTCGCTGCTGCCGAAGGAGCCGACGTTGGGCAATTATTACTGGATCTTTACGCGGCGCGACATGAGTATGATCCCGATCAACATGCTCAACAGCTTCAAGGTAACGCTGTTGGCCGTGGCGATCCAGACCTCGTTGGCGACCATGGCGGGCTATGCCTTTGCCCGGCTGGAGTTTAAGGGCCGCGACCTCATGTTTTATAGCCTCATCCTGCTCATCTTTGTGCCGCGCGCCGGCGGGCTGATGGCTGTCTATGAGTTGATGGACTATCTCAACCTGCGCAACAGCCACCTGGGGTTGGCGCTACTCTTTTCTAGCGCCATGAGCACAGCAGTCTTTATCATGCGCCAGAACTTTCTCAACATCCCGCGCGAGTTGGAGGAATCGGCCACCATCGAGGGTGCCAACACCTGGCAGGTCTTTCTCTATGTGGCAGTACCGCTGGCCAAAGGGGGCATGGTGGTCGTGGCGCTCTTTGAGTTTCTCTATGTGTGGGGTGAATACCTGATGACACGCACCTTGATCGACTTCCCCGAGCTAGAGACGCTCTCCGTCGCCGTCGCCAAGATCAGCGGGTGGGCGGCGCTCTTTACATCGAGCGCCTTTTCTACCTACGGCGCCGAAGCTGCCGCCCATGTGGTGGCGATGGCGCCTGTGATCCTCATCTTTATCCTCATGCAGCGCTGGTTCATCCGCGGGCTCACCGAGGGGATTTTGAAGATGTAACAGAGAACACTTCGAAGCTGGCACGATCACCAGGAGCATTCCTAGACGCTCCCTGGTGATCGTGCCAGCTCAATTCCTCACGGCTGCGGGAAGAAGGCCCAGCGCACGGCCCACCAGATGCGCTCGACGCGGGTGATGATCCGGTCGGGCCGGCCCGGTTCCTGGTAGTAGCAGGTGGCGACATGTTTTGTATCGTAGGCGACGATGAGCCGTCTGTCTTTGTCAAAAGTCACCACCGGCACTGCGTCTAACCAGGCGTGTTCTGTCTGGTCGTTGCAGGTGAAGGGGATGTCCACCGGGAACTCCGCCTGAAGCTGGTCGCTCGTCTCCAGGATGCGGCGCTGCCACTGGTTTGCCTGCTTGCAGTTGGTGTCGCACCAGATATGGCCGATAACGCCACGCTGGCCGGCATCGTAGACCATGTGCATGCGGCCTTGAGCATCGATGGCGAGATCCACATTCTTGCCCTCACCGCTGGCAACCTGAGTCAAGTTCCAATGCTCATCCCCGGCACAGGTGTCGGCCTCACACCAGGCGTAAAATAGCTTGCCGCCGACCGTAATGTCGATTGGCGCCGCCTCATAGAGCGCAATATGGGGGCGGCCATTGGCGTCCAACGCCAGGTCCCAGTTGGCCCACATCTTTCCCTCAGGGTGAGAGAGGGTAAACGCCTCCCAATTGGCTCCCGAATCACAGTTTGCATCACAACTATAGTAATCCAGACTGACCGGCAGCCCGCTCAGGTTGAGCCGGGTGAGGACCCGCGGTTTGTCACCATCGAAGACCAACGTCGCATAGTCGGTAGTGATGGTTCTGCCCTCAATTGGACCGTAGATGATGGTCTGTTGCCAGCTTCCTGGTTCGGTACAGTCGGTCTCGTCGCACCAGGCGTAGTAGACAGCGGTTGGGCGCCCGTTGCCCCAGCCGTTGCCGTAGACAAAGCGCGGCCGTTCCTGCGAGTCAAGTGCAAACGAGTGCTGCGGCATATCGGCGTTGAAGAGCTCGACGCCCATGGCGTCGGTGACACGCAGACCGTACCAGTTTTGTGCATCGGTACAGTTCTGGTTGCAGGCCCAGAAGTCATAGTCATTCCCGCGGCTGCCGTTGCGGCGCACCAGGATACGCGGCTGGCCCGTCTTGGTCACAACGATCTGCACCTCATTGACGGCATCATCCATCGCCACCAATGTGCTCCAGTTGGCCGGGTCGGCACAATTTGGCGTGGGGCCAGGGCAGTAGGTGTAATAGGCCGGCTGGCCGCGCGGCTCATTCTGGTGGCGCTCGTCTGAAGTGTAAAAGGCGAGATGCACGCCACCCTGCGCATCGACGGCGGTGGCCGCATTGTAGGTCAACCAGTCGCTCAGGGCAAAGAGACCGTGCCGGGCAGGGGGCGGCTCCGTCGTTGGCGTCGAGGTCGGTGTCGAAGTCGGCGTCTCGGTAGATGGGTCTGTCGAGGGCGTAGTTGCCGTCGGTGTGGGCGTCTCCGTCTCACCATCATCGCGGCGGCTGCTGCCCTGGCCGACCAGCGGCAGATAGAGTTGGGCGACCACGGCATCGGTGGCGTTCGCCTCGGCGTGAACGACAGGCTGACTGGGCACGAGGGCAGTCGCTGCCAGTCCGATCCCCAAGAAGAGGGTGGCAAAGACAAAGAACTGAGCAAGTGAAAAACGTTGCATGATTGGTCTCCTTGTAGCCGCTTGAATCACCAGGTGACCAGGACAAGTCACCCTGTCGACCATTCAACCACAAATCAGAGACCATAGAGGGCGACTGATCACTACTGTTAGTGACACAATCACCGCCACCGGCTATACTACTATGAGTTGCGAGCGCGATCGGCCGACTACCCGGCCTGATGGCCGGCTGCCAGATCAATGGCGGCCTGGAGCGACAGATAGTAGCCGGCCATCCACGCCGCCGTCCAGGCTCCCTCCCCTAACGCACCTTTACCTTCTGCAAGGGTACGTTCATATAGTTCCGCTTCATAGAGCGTCAGCGCCTGGCTGCTCTGCTCGCGCAGCCGGGTAGCTATCGCCAATAGCTGTGCCGTCTGTAGATACTGTTGGCGCTCTGCGGCGACGGCTGCCAGCCCATTGAAGACCGCAATCAGACCGGCCACGCTGTCCAATTCCCGATAGATGCGCAGCGCTGCGCGAAATTCGCCCGCCGCCTCCTGGAGTCGGTTCGCCGCCAGATGCGCCAGGCCCAGGTTGATATGTGTCCAGGCGATTCCGGCCTGATTTTGCCGCTGTTGCGCGATCAGCAACGCTTCTTGAAAGAGTTCATTCGCCCGCACCGTTTCACCCTCACCGAGCAGGCTGCGGCCCAGCAGATTGAGCGCTACGGAGACACCACCCTGGCGTTTTAGCGCCCGTAGAAGGGGCAGCGACTCGTCCAGCCAGGTGGTGGCGCGGCGATAGTCCCCACGGTTGATGGCAAGCGTTCCTAACTGATTCAAGACCGTTGCGGTTCCCCACGTATCACCGATCTGCCGGTAAAGCGCCAGGCTTTCGCCAAAATGCGCCTCAGCCTGAGCATAGTCTCCGAGCGCCAGGACGACATTGCCCAGCTGGAAGAACGCCCACGCGATGTTCGCCGGATCAGCGAGCGTGCGCCAGCGGGCTAACCCTTCTTCCAGACACTCCTGGGCCTGGCTCTGTTCACCAAGCAGCGAATGTAGCTCGCCCAGCGTCACCAACAGCCGCGCGCGTGCCGCACCACCCTCCACCGGCTGGCCGCGCGCCAGTTGCAGCCAGCCACGGCCTTCCTTCCAGCGCCCAGCCAGATACCAGAAGCGGCCCAATGCACTCGCCAGACGGAGACCTACCTCCCGTTCACCATCCTCACGCAGCGTCCACTCCAGGGCAGTGCGCAGGTTCGCCTGTTCGGTCTCCAACTGCCGTTGCCAGAGGTACGAGTCGGGTGCGTACAACTGGGGGGCTACCCGCTCGGCCAGTTCCAGAAAGTAGGCGGCGTGGCGGTGGAGGACCGACGCCTCTTCATCCACGGCGCGCAGCTTTTCGCACAGATATTGGCGCAGCAGTTCGTGCATGTCATAGCGCAGATGCGTTTCATTGCCGTGCGCTGTGCGGATGAGCGATTTATCGATGAGCGCTGCCAACACAGGCAGTGTTGCCCCCGCCACCGCCAGCGCGGCTGCACGGTCAAAGCCACCGCGGAAGATCGCCAGGCGCGCCAGGGTTGTTTGCTCGTCTGGCGTCAGCAATGCCCACGAATGTTCAAACACGGCGCGCAGGCTGCGATGGCGGGCAGGCACGCCCCGCACGTTTGCGGTCAGCAGGTCGATATTGCGCACCACCTCCGCTGCGATCTCGTCCACGGTCAAGGTGCGCACCCACGCCGCAGCCAGTTCGATGCCCAGTGGCGCGCCTTCTAACAATGTGCAGATCTGGACGACCGCCTCCTGGTTGTCCAGGGTAAGGCGGAAGGTGTGGTTGGCGCGCTGCGCACACGTTAGAAACAACATGACTGCGTCGGATTGGGCGACAAGGGCCGGGTCGGTGGCGCGGGGCACCATCAGGCCGGTCAGCTCGAAGCTGTGTTCGCCGGGGATGCGCAACCGTTCGCGTGTGGTGGTTAGAAGGAATACACCGGGCAGGTATTGCAGGATATGCTCGACCAGCGCAATTGCATCGACACCTCCATCGGCGCTGAGCAGGTGCTCAAAATTGTCCAATACGAGCAGGATGTTGCGCCCGCTCAACAGGGCATCCAGTTGCGCCGTAGGTTCATCGGCGCCGGGGAGAGATGCGCCGAGCGCTTCGGCGACGGCGCCTGGGATCTGCGCGCCGCTGGCAATGGGCGCTAGCGGTACAAAGATAGCCCCGTCGGCGCAACGCCCGGCCAGTTCGTGAGCCACTTGAATGGCAAGATGGGTCTTGCCTATTCCGCCTGGCCCCACCACGCTGACCAGGCGGTGCCCTTCAGCAAACAACTGGTGCAACACTGCCCTTTCTGCCTGGCGACCAATCAACGTGGTTGGCAAAGTTGGCAGGCGCACGGCCGGTGCTGCCGGCTCGTCACGTCGGGGGGGAGCTACCGACACAACGGGCACTTCCTGATCTTGCATATCGGTGGGGAGACGGCGCGCCAGCCGGATGAACCCCTCGCGCTGGTCGGCGGGAATTTGGAGCACCTCGGCCAACCGTTCCGCCATCTCTAGGGAAGGGCGTCGTTTTCCCGTCTCAAAGGCACGGATCGCCTGCACCGAACAATAAGCCAGTTCGGCGAGCCGTTCCTGGGTCAGATCGTGGTGGGCGCGTAGACGTTTGAGCCAGCGGCCAAAGGCCTGCGATTGAACTGTAGTGTCACTCTGCATAAAACCGATTGTATCACAGGCTGTGTCACTTTCTGTAGCGTTTGGTTGCTGTTTTTCGCCACCGCCCCGTGGTTAGATGGGTGTACAGTCACAACGGACTGGCGGAGGATGAAAACAGGGGAGACTCACCATGACAACAACGACGAAAGGGTCAGCGCAATGGAGACAGGATGAAGACCGACACTTTCGCGTCGCTGGCGTATCGTTTGCCCTCAAGGTTACGGGGGAAGAGAGTGGCGGTGCTTGTGCGGTGGTTGAGGCCACCTTGCCACCCTATTTTGCCGGTCCAACACCTCATCTCCACCAGCGGACGACCGAGGTGTTTTACATGCTCAGCGGCTCGATTGCCTTTACGCTGGACCACGAAACGGTAATTGCCCGCGCAGGCGATGTGGTGCGTGTGCTACCGGGGACCGTACATCGTTTCTGGAACCCCACCGCAGCGCCGGCGACCTATCTCAACTTTCTAGCGCCGGGTGGATTCGAGCAGTACTTTGTGGAACTAGCCGCAGTGATGGCGAGCGAACCTTCCTGGCCGCCCGCCGACCTGAGCCAGGTTCTTGCCCTGGGAGCCAAATATGATCTGGTTCCGGCTTAACCGCCCATTGTCCATCATCCATCGTCCATAGTCTATCGTCTAACCATTCACCAAATCAGTAAAAAGGAGATCACAATGTTCGCACACACATTCAAGCAACACACGGTTATGGCTGCCGCTACGTTGTTGGCTGCCTTTGCCTTGACTGCCTGTTCGCCCGCGGCTGCGCAGCCATCGACACCGCCGGCTGCCGCTGTCGAAGCAGCGGTTGTGACCCCCACCGTCGTCCAGATCGTCACCAAAGACCATCTCTTCGAGGCGCCCGCAGAGATCGAGGGTGGCTGGGTCACGGTCAAATCACGCAATGAAGGGGCCGAACCGCACCATGTCCAACTGGCCCAACTCAACGACGGGGTGACTTTCGAGGCCTTTGTCGAGGCCTTGCAACAAGGACCGGAAGTTGCATTTCCGTTGATGAGCTTGGCGGGTGGCCCTGGTCCCCTGGACACCGGCGGTGAAGCGGTCGTGACGGTGGAGTTGGCGCCCGGCAACTATGTGCTGGCCGATTTCCTGCCGAGCGCCGATGGTGTGCCCCACATCGCCAAGGGCATGTTGGCCCCGCTCACCGTGGTCGCCCCTGCCAATGGAGCAGATGATGTCACCGTGGCGCTGCCCGAAGTTGCTGGTGAAGTCAAACTGATGAGCTTCTCGTTCGTCTTGCCGCAGGAGATCCAAGCCGGCGAACAGGTCTGGAAGGTGACCAACGAAGGCGACCAGTGGCACGAGATCTCGCTGATCAAGCTGGCCGAGGGCAAAACCATGATGGACGTGACACACTGGATGCACGCCCCCGATGGCCCGCCCCCCTTTACCAACGTCGGCGGGATGCAGGGTCTTGACCCCGGCGAGAGCGCCTATCTGCACCTCGATCTGACGCCGGGTGAGTATGTGGGTCTCTGCCACATCCCCGACCCGGCCAGCGGCAAGGAACATGCGGAACTGGGTATGGTGATGCCCTTTACGGTGAAGTAGGCGCCCCGCTTGTGTCGACCGCGGACGGGGTGGAGCCAGCAAGTATGCTCTGCTTGATCCGTCCCGCCCGCGGCCGACCGTTCGGCATACCCAATACGGATGCTGATGTTCAAATTGAAATGAACACGATCTTTGGAGATTTGATTCACAGATTTCCCAGATGGCCACAGATTTTCATTGCTCCATCTGGAAATCTGCGCCATCTGTGGATCACAAAAAGTGCAAAGATATCAGGAAATGATTACATAGGGGGCAAAAATGGAACTGCTACAGACACCGACACTTACGACCTTTGCGGTTGACCGATGGGCCGACCTGCAGGCTCGCGTACAGGGGCGCGTCATTACGCCCGATGATCTTCAATACACAGCAGCGCGGCAAGCATGGAATCTCACCGTCGACCAATACCCGGCTGCAATTGTCGCCGCCCAGGAGGCCGCCGACGTGGCGGAAGCCGTACGTTTTGCCCGTGAGCATGACCTGGGCATTGCCGTTCAGGCCACGGGACACGGCAACGTGCGCCCGGCCAATGGCGCCCTGTTGATCCTCACCGCCGGATTGGATACGCTGCGGATCGACCCAGCCCGACAGACAGCGTGGGTGGGGGCCGGCCTCAAATGGCAGCGCGTGTTGGATGCGGCTCAGGCTGTAGGTCTGGCGCCGCTCTTGGGCTCGTCGCCCGATGTGGGTGCGGTTGGCTACACCCTGGGTGGCGGCATGGGTTGGCTGGCGCGCAAATATGGCCTCTCTGCCGACAGCGTACATGCCTTTGAAGTGGTCACCATGGATGGGCAACTGCGCCGGGCAAGTGCAATGGAGAACAGCGACCTCTTCTGGGGGTTGCGCGGCGGCGGCGGCAGTCTGGGCATCGTGACGAGTATGGAGATTCAACTCTACCCGGTCACCACGGTCTACGGGGGTAACCTCTTCTATCCCATCGACCAGGCCCAAGCGGTCTTTGTGCGCTATCGGGAATGGGTTGCAAACGCGCCCGATGAGTTGACGTCGTCGATTGTGATTATGAACTTTCCACCTATTCCCGATGTACCAGAGCCCATGCGCGGGCAAAGCTTTGTTATCGTACGGGGATGTTATGCCGGCCCCGTTGCCGAGGGCGAAAAGCTGTTGCAATTCTGGCGAGCATGGCAGACGCCGTTGATTGACGACTTCAAGCCCATGCCCTTCAGCGCGGTCGCCACGATCAGCGCCGAACCCATTGATCCGCTGCCGATCTTTAGCACAGGCGCCTGGCTGCGCACGTTGAGCGATGAGGCGATTGCGACGCTCATCCGCTATGGTGCGGCGCACAACGGCAGCCCGCTGCTCTTTGCCGAGGTCCGCCATGCAGGGGGCGCGATGGCGCGCGTGCAGCCAGAGGCCGGCGCCTACAGCAATCGCGGCGCCAACCACCTGCTCCACATGCTGGGCATCGCGTCCACGCCAGAGGTGGGTATTGCGCTACGGCAGCACACCGACCAGGTCAAGAGTGCCTTGCAACCCGATCTCACGGGCGGGGTCTATATGAACTTTCTTGAGGGCGAAGAATCTCGCCAGCGGGTCAGCCAGGGGTTTACGCCAGCGGCCTACCAGCGGCTGACCAGACTGAAGGCGGTCTATGACGCCGAAAACCGGTTGGCCTACGCCTTCAACATCACGCCCGCGTAACATGGCGTTTCAAGCGCGCCAGACCCTAGGTGCTCTGGGGTGTAAAATTTGAGCCTTCCTCAAAATTTACCGTTCGCTCAACCACGAAATGTGTGAGTACATCTTCCTGGAAGCTCCGAGCTTCCAGGAAGATTGGGCAAATTTCACTCTTTCTGTAGATGAGCCTTACCGTTTTAGGGCAGGCTCACTTCATCCCGACAATCATCCAAAAAGGAGCGAACTATGCGCTCAGCCCGCATATTGTTAGGCGCGTTGAGGCTAGCAATATTGGCCTTGTTCTTGAGTGCGCCGGCACACCAGGCTGCTGCTCAAGGAATGACCAGTGTGCCAGGGGCGGTGCCAGTCGCCATGACGAACGAGCGGGTCTTTCTGCCGCTGGTTGCGGAGGGCACCGGCCAGCCGGTCGAGACGCCACAGCCCGGCAACGATGTACCGGCAGAGGTGGTGGCAACCTGGTTTGAAGGCCAGTTGCTGCCGCTGGAATTTTACGACCCGAACACGGGGACGTGGTCTTCCCCGAGCGGAAAAGGGCAGATGTACATCTTCAGCGCCAATAGCTATACCTACGCAGCGTTTGCACGCACACAGTACGGCCAGTGTACTGGCGAAGTGTCGGTCTATCAAGAGGGCGCAGCCCGTAGCGAGCAGGAAACGCTCTTGCTCACCCCCAGCATCTACCGAACCCGCACCGTGACCATCTGTGGTTCACGCCAGGAGAGCGTGGTGGAAGGCTCGCACGATACTCGCACCGTCCCGTGGAGCCTTGGGCACGACGAATTGGGGCACCCACAACTGACGCTCACCGACAATGGGCTGACCTTCACCTATCTGAGAGATGGCATGGTGGCTGAGTTGGTCGGCACATGGCACAAAGGCCCGGTCTTTTCCGACAACTTTTATGACCCGGAGACAGCAACGTTCGTTACACCAGAGGGGAGCGGTCAATGGCTGCGCATCCAGGCCGATGGGACTTTTAGCGCCGGTGAGTACAGTGTGGGCGAAGTTACCGATCCGCAGGGTTGTGCGCTGACCGGGTGGCTCTATCAGGAAGGCTCGATTGAAATTTCTGGGGGCCGGCTGACCTTTACACCAGCGGCGGGTATGATGCGGCTCGAGAACGAATGCCAGCCTGGCCAGCACCAGCAGGAACCTTGGCATGACAGCGCCAAGTCCTATTCCTGGGGCTTCCGCGACTATCCAGACAACCCAAAGCTGTTGATCATTCCGCTGGAATACTATCAAGAAATTGAGCTTATCCGTGAATAAGCCGCTGAATCCGGCGCTATCAAGTGCTCTGGCAAAGACCACCATACAACGGTCATTGCCGTTAAGACAGG
>QEUW01000589.1 GCA_003577005.1 Chloroflexota bacterium
AAGGAGGGAATAGGACCGACACCCTGATAACCAGGATCGTTGGTGGGCCGTCACTTCACCCGATCAGATGCAATGCCGTCTGCCGTCCAGCGAGCCAGCGCATCTGGCCGTTGACGAGGGCGGCGTCTTCTTCCAACGCCATACGCACGACCTGGTTATCCCATTCGGGGACAGGTGTGGTAACGTTCAATTCAATCGAGTAGACAGTCTGGTCAAAGAGTTCATAGTCACCTTTGCCGGGCACGCCCTCCTGCTGGTCCCACAACCCAATGACCGTCCCGGCGGCGTGCCCGTGATAGCCCAATGCATGGCTATAGACGCTCCCGGTGATGCCTTCGGCTTGCGCCTGATCGAGTACCGCCCTGAGCACTTCATTGCCGGACTTGCCCACCTGCATCTGCGCCAGGTGGATCTCTTGAAGACGGTTGCCATCGGCCAGCGCCGCTTTGAGACCGGCGGGTGCATCAGTCTCGCCGGGCCTGAGGACATAGGCGTTCTGTTGATGGTCGGTCGCCAGCCCTAGATAGTAAAACCCCACATCGCAATGGAGCAGATCCCCCGGTTGGATCAACGTACGGGGCTGCTCTCCCGCTCCGCCGGCCGGTGCATCGAAGGCCTGGCCGGGCGCTTGAATCTCTACGGTCGGCTGGAACCAGGCTTGCAGCCCCAGGTCGAGCATCTTTTGCCGCATCCACCAGACTACATCGGCGGTGGTGGTGATTCCCGGCTGGATGGTGCGGCTGGAGAAGGCTTCGGCGATGAGGGCGTGGCCCATCTCCACAATGCCGGGGTAGACGGTCAACTCCGGCGCAATGCGGTGTTCGAGCCAGCCGACGCACAGGCGTTCGGCGCTGCGGACACGGCCGGCGTAGGGCTCGCCCAGCGCAGCGATCACCTGTTTGTACTCGGTGTGGGTGATGCCATCGCCAAAGGCAAAATCGGTGGAATAGTTCAAACCGATGACCTGCGGGTCTCGTTCCTGCACCACCCGGCGTAGGGCGGCGAACTGCTCTTCCTGTTCCGGCTCCCACCCACGGGTGTAGAAATCGCCAAAGCCGTAGCGGTCCAGCGTCAGGCGCTCGACCCAGCCATCCTCACACAGGGCGAAGACGAGGATGGTACGCCGCCGCGCCGCCATAGATGGTGCGGGCAGCAGCGTCATGATCACCGGGTCTTCATTGTATTCGCGCGCCACGACGATCCACAGGTCGAACCCCTCGCGGCGCATGAGCAGCGGGATCACCTCATCCAGCCGCTGTTTTAACCAGCGATTCCGCACCTCAGCCTGAGCGCGGAGCAGGAGAATTTTGTTACGATAGGCCTCTACCGGTGGATACAGGTGCTCTGCTTGGGACATGGTCGCTTCTTTCTGTTGCTGGCATGGATGGTAAAAGGCAGATGGTCACGAGTATAAACGGATCGAAAGGCAGAGGCAAGAAGCCTTGAGCGCCTCATCCAACCTACCTCCCGTAGGGGCGGCGCGCCGTTCCGGCTGGAAGCTTTTACACCCACAGTAGACATTTCATCGGGCAATTGCCATCAAATCTTCAACAGTTCTTGACAACTATCCGCTATATTGGGGTCACTCAGAAAGGAGAGAAAACCATGAACAACCTGAGCAAGTTTGAGAAATACCTGATCGAAGAGTTCTACGACGACTACCGGGAAGGGCTGTTGAGCCGGCGTTCGTTCTTCCGCCGGGTGGCCTTTATTACCGGCAGCGTGTCGGCGGCAGTGGCGGCAATGGCTGCGGTGGGCTGCCAACCCATCGAGATGCCCGCCCCTGGCACACCCATGCCCGAACCGGAGACGCCGGCAGAAGTTCCGGCTGCGGACGCCAGCGGTGCAGTGCCCGGGGCGCAAAGCCCGCTCTCGGTGCCGGAGGGCGACCCCGCCGTCGTCGCCGAAGATGTCACCTTTGAAAGCCAGGGAGATGAGATCAACGCCTACCTGGCCCAACCAGCCGAGGAAGGAGTCTACCCTGCCGTGCTGGTCTGCCACGAAAACCGGGGGTTGACGCCGCACATTCGCGATGTGGCGCGCCGATTCGCCAAAGAAGGCTACGTGGCGCTCGCTATCGATCTGCTCTCTCGCGAGGGCGGCACCGACACCATCGACAACGACCAGCGCCCTGGTCTGCTCACGGGCGCCGGCATCGAGCGCCATGTGGGCGATTTTGTCGCCGGTTTCGCCTATCTCCAGAGCCTGGAGAACGTGGACGGCGACCGCATCGCCATGACCGGCTACTGTTTTGGCGGCGGCGTCACCTGGGCAACGGCCACAGAGCTACCCGAACTCCGCGCTGCGGCCCCCTTCTATGGACCGGCGCCGGATTTGGAGGCTGTGCCCAATATCCAGGCGGCGGTGCTAGGCGTTTATGCCGAGCAAGACGAGCGTATCAACGCCGGGATCGAGCCGCTGCGCGAGGCGCTGGAGGCCGCCGGCACGACCTACCAGATCAACATCTACCCTGGCGTCAACCACGCCTTCCACAACGACACCGGCGAACGCTACAACGAAGAACAGGCGCTCCAGGCCTGGGAAGATACGCTGGCCTGGTTTGCCGAACATATGTAGCTGACAACGGTTTTCGAGAACGGGTTGAGCGGATGGCACCGGCGGGCAGGACTCGTGCCAAAGCTTGCTCTGGAACGGATTGACTCGCCAAAAATCTGCTCAATCCGTTCCCGAAATCCGTTATCAGCGGCTTACCTACCTATGCACCACCGGCAGATACAAGGTGTTCGCCAGCACGACTCCCCCGTACTCAATGGCCCCAATGTCACAGCCGTTGCCTTGAGGACGCTCGACCCCACGCTGATCGTTGGCCAGTTCGCAACTGCCGGTGTCTATGGCCCGGCTCGTAGGCAAGACCCCGTGTGAGAACGTTGTGCGCTCGTTTGGTGCCAGCAGATCGACGCCAGGGGATTGGCCGGCAATGTTGCTCCCCGTCTCGCCCAAAATCGAGCAGTCACGCAGCTCGCCGATCAGGTTGTGCCCATTGGAACGAATGCTGGCGCCGCAATCTGGCCCAATTGAGGCGCTGTTGCCGGCCAGGATCGTGTTGCTCAACTGGATGGCTTCGCTGTTGCCGTTGATGCCGCCACCGGCGCCGGTAGCGCTGTTGCCGTAGACCGTCACATTGGTCAGCGTGGCGTTGCCCGCCTGGGCCAGGATGGCGCCGCCGCTGCCCGCCCCGTTACCGCTCAGGGTGACATTTTGCAGCGTCAGCACGGCCTCATTGTGGATGCCGCCGCCCCCGCCGCCCTCGACTGTAGTGTTGGTCGTGAGCGAGCTGTCGATCACCGTGAGCGCGCCGGTGCGGTTGGCGACCCCGCCGCCGCTGCCGGCGCGGTTGCCGGTAACGCTCACCTGGCGCAGGGTGACGTTGCCGCCGTTGTTGTGCAGTCCACCGCCGTCGCCCTCATCGATCGGCGCACCGCCGGTGAGAGTGAGCTTCTCCAGCACAACCGTGACCGCACCATGCACTTCGAAAACCCGGTCGCCCTGATTGGCGTGGATGACTGTGCGGTCGGCATCCAACCCCACCAGGATGAGATCGGCCTTGATGTCCAGGTCGCCAGTGACGGCGTCATCCTCGGGCGTGGGTTGCACAGCAGGAGCAAACGGGGCATCGCTGATATTGAGCAGATAGACGCCTGCACCCAGTGCGACCCGCTGCGGGCCGTGCAGGGCGTTGGCTTCCTGCACTGCGGCGCGCAGCGTGCAGAGACCTTCCGCCGTGGCGCAGAGGCCGTCGCCGGG
>QEUW01000063.1 GCA_003577005.1 Chloroflexota bacterium
GACCCTGTTCAAGCAACTTCTAAGAGAATGGCAGGCGGCGCGACCAACCGGCGCCCCATCCGTATTGATGCGATATGCAGAGCCAAGTCTATCGCAAAAATGAAAGCCCGGCAATCGAAGGTTGTGGCGTCGATGGGTTTATCGCCAGTGTCAGCGCCTATGCCGCCGCTGCCACACCAGGCTGGCGCGGTACGGTCTGCTTTCTCTTGCAGATCGGCGCGGCCTATGCCTACATTCGCCTGCAAGACCTGTACAACCCGCTCCGTTTTCTCAAACAATTGGAGGGGGCGCCCCCGGTGCGTTTTGGGATACAAGGCTTCAACCGCGCAATCATCGAACCGGGTGACGCCAACCCGGCGCGTCACTACACGGCCTTCCTCTTTGTGGGCTTTTGGCTTCCGCCCATTCTGGCCGTACTGGTGCTCTCCGTTACCGTTTTCACTGGAGCGACGAGGATATGCGTAGCGGCTTCTATGCGATTCACCACGGTCGTCTCGTCCGCCGCTACGGGCCGACCGTTCTGCCCGCCCTGATTGCCCGCGACCTGGCCGAGCGCCGAACGTGATGCGTGATGCGTGATAGGAACCGCTTCTAATGCAATCCGGATCGGATGATGGATCACGCATTACGCATCACGCATTATGCAGGGGTCTCAGCCGCTGACTGCAATCGTTTCGACGTTCCCATCCACGGCTGGTTTATCGTGTGGAACCAGGCCGATCAGGCGCAGGATGGGGAGGACGGGGAGGTCGCCGATCACACGGAAGCTGCCATCTTGGCGCAGGTCGGCGAGCGCCTGGCTCAGTTCTTTTTGACCGTTGACCACGCCGGCCAGATGTTCGACCAGGGCGCTGACGGTCAGGCTGCCCAACATGCGCGGGTTGACCTCGGCCACCACCTGTTGTAGATAGGGGACAAAAGCCGGCAGGTTGAGCTTTGACAAGATGCTCAGATCGCCCCCTTCACCGTTCGGGGTGACGACGCCGTCCATCAGCCGGCCCACGGCGGGGACTTCTTCACCCAGCACCCGCAGCCCCTGCGCCAGCGCCATCACATCGCCGATGATGCGGCTGGCCTGGCCGCCGTTGCCGTAGATGTGGACGCGCAGGCTGGGCGCCAGCGCCTCGAAGGCGCGCAAGTTGGCCTCGAGCCGTAGCTGGGTCAGCCGCTCTTCGTGGGCCATCTGCATCTTCATCCGTTCCAGTTCTACCAGCACCGGGGCCTGTTGGTAGAGCTGGATCATGGTCTGTTGGGCGTTGATCTCCACCTCTTTGAGCTGGCGGACGCGACTGGCCTCGGCGGTGGCCTGCGCCTCGACGATCTCGGCCTGGGCCAGCCCTTCGGCGCGGGTGACGACCACCCGCTGTTCGGCCACCTTGACCTGCGCCGCCTCCACTTCGGCTTCGGCCAGACCAATGGCGGCGGCTTCGGCGCGGGTCGCCTCAGCGCGCACTTTGGCCGCCTGCGCTCGTTTTTCGGTAGCGGTGGCTTCGGCTTCGGCTTTGACGAGGTCGGCCTTGGTCTCGGCATCGACTTTGAGCTGGAGGGCTCGCGCTTCAGCCTCGGCTTCAACCTTGAGCGCTTCGCCCAGTTGATTGGCCTGGACCAAAGCAATCGCTTTGGCGCGTTCGGCGGCGGCCAGTTCCTCTTCGCGCAGGCGTTCAGCCTCGGCGCGCGTGCGTTCGGCCACCCGCTCGATCTCGCGCACCTGCATGACGGCCAGCCGCTCGGCTTCGGCCTGGGCTTCGGCCAGACGCAGGGCGGCGCCGCGCTGTTGCTCGAGCACGCGCAGTTCGGCCTCGCGTTCGGCGCGCAGGCGGGCCAGTTGTGCTTCATTCTCGGTATCGGTGCGGGCGATCTTCTGTTTGAGTTCCACCTGCACCAGGTCAGATTCGTTCTTGACATTGGCGGCGGCCTTGTCACGCTCGATCTGGCGTAGGTCAACCTCATGGCGGCGGATCGCCAGCGCCTCTTGTTGCTCCAGCGTTGCCTCGGCCACGATCCGCTCGGCCTCGAGCCGTTCACCAGCCAACTTCTTTTCGGTTTCAGCCGTGATTTCGGCCTCGGTGCGTTCGCGGGCACGCAGGTCCTGGATCTCGGCGATCTGTTCGCGGTTGGTGGCGATGCTCGTCTCTTTGGAGATCCGCGCCTCGGCCTGCTCCACCAGACGGCGGTAGGCCTCGCCTCCCAGCGCGGTTACGGTCAGCAACGCCAGATCGTACCCCAGTTCGGAGAGGATCTGGTTGACCTTGGGGAAGGCGATTTCGGCCAGCCGCTGGCGGTTGGCGATGATCTCTTCGAGCGGCATCGTCGCCGCTGCGGCCACCAGTTCGGCCGTGCCGACTTTGGTGATGGTGTTGAGCAAGCTGGTCGTATCCAGACCGACGCGCTGGGCGGCGATGTCGGCCTTATCTGGGTTGAGTTTGGCCACAGCGTGCGCCCAAAGCAGAAAGCTCACCTTGCTGCTGTCTAGCGCCTCGACGCCGCCCCCGTCCAGACCCACAACCGGCACCGTAAACGAGACCGTCTTGAGTTTGATGACCTGGGTGAGCGGGTTGAGCCAGTAGTAGGAAGAGCGATCCGCTGTTTTGCCATAGACCCGGCTCACCTGAGAGGGCGCCAGACTGTGCAGCCCATCGCCGACGACTACATGGATTTCGTCGGCGGGCACAAGCACACGGCGGCCAAAGCCAAAGAGGCGGGGCAAAAAACCGATGCGGTCCACCTCGGTGCGCAACAGTTCAGCCGTGGTTGTCACCTCGTTGAGCGAGTCGCGCACCTGGGTGCGGTTTGGTAGTCTGGGCGGCTGACCCGCCGTCTGTGAAGGGGTAGGATTTTGTTGTGCCACGATCCGGCTCCTTTCTGAAAATGATGGCATAGAGTAGGTAAGTATTCTCTTTCTACTGTGGTGCCCCATTATAGCAGAGAGCGGCGGGTAGACTCAGCAACAAGACCGAAATCGCATTGACACCCGGCTGACAATGCTGACCAAAAGATGCTTGCTATTTTGGCAAGAAACGGGTGGCGCGCAGCGTTGAATTCGCCTACAATAGCAATAACAACAAATCAGTATGAGCCTGACCGAAAGGGCGACTTGTATGAATCTGACCGATTACGACCGGATCGCGGCCGCGATCCAATATCTGGAAACCAACTATCGCGACCAACCGGAACTGGATGATCTGGCGGCGCATCTGCACCTGAGCCCGTTCCACTTGCAGCGGCTCTTTACCCGTTGGGCGGGGATCAGCCCCAAGCGGTTCGTCCAATATCTGACCGCCGAACACGCTAAACAACGGCTGGCCGAATCGCAAAGCGTGCTCGATGCTGCCTACGATGCGGGCCTCTCCAGCCCCAGCCGGCTGCATGATCTGCTCATCGCTACCGAGGCAGTGACGCCGGGTGAGTTCAAAAACCAGGGCGCAGGATTGACGATCCACTATGGCCGGCACACCACCCCCTTTGGCGACTGTCTGCTGGCGGCGACCGAGCGGGGCATCTGCAAGCTCTCGTTTGTGGATGATGAAGCATGGCCCGCGGTGCTGGACGAATTGCGCGTCCAGTGGGCCGGCGCCCGGCTGGTAGAAGACCCGGCCTACACCCAACCGCTGATCGACATGATCTTTCCCGCACATCCCGGCCAGGGAACGCGCACTATTAACCTGTTGCTCAAGGGCACTAACTTTCAGATCAAGGTTTGGGAGGCGCTGCTAAAGATTCCACCCGGCGCGCTGGCGACGTATGAAGATGTGGCGGCGGCCGTGGGCCAGCCGACAGCCGCACGAGCCATCGGCGGGGCGGTGGGGGCCAACAACATTGCCTATCTGATCCCCTGCCACCGGGTGATCCGCAAGAGTGGGGTGATCAGGGACTATCATTGGGGTCCGACCCGCAAGAAGGCCATCCTCGCCTGGGAGGCGGCGCAGCGCGAATCGCTCATGGCCGCCTGAGAACAACGGAATAGACCGCGGATGTGGCGGATTGGGCTGATCTTTGCGGATCTGCACCCAATGAAATCCGCGCAAATCCGCTTAATCCGTCGTATCCGCGGTCTAGCCTTTCAATCAGCCGCGATGTTCTTTCTTTTCGGTGAGTCGATGTTCGAGACCTGGCGCGATCATGCGCTCGTCGGCGTCCCAGTTGGGGAAAGGTTGCGGCGAGTCGTGCTTGAAAGAGCGGCCCATCACCAGCACCGCACTGCCAAAGTAGACCATACTGCCAAAGAACCAGACCAGCCCACCGGCGATGATCTGGTCGTTGATCGCATCCAGCCCCAGAGGGTTGTTGCCCGCGGCGTGGGCGGCGGCGTAGTAGCTATAAATCGGGTGGCCGGTAAACGAGATGGTCACCCCGGAGACCATGTTGGGGATATCGGCGCCGATGAGGTACGCAAAGAAGACCCAGCCGGGCAGCCGTTCGTGAATACGCGGGCAGGCGCCGACGACGTGCCCCCAGTAGAGCAGCGCAGTCAGCAAAAGCACCCACAAGGCCAGGTGGCGCGACCAGAGCTGTTGCATCGACCAACTGGCAAAACGAGCATCGTGCCAGATCAGAAATGCGCTGATAAAGAGAAGCCACGCCAGCCCCGGCGCTGTCATCGTGCGCAGCGTATTCCGGGCAGGTGACGCCACAAAGAGCAGGTGCGCCCCGCGCCGGCGAAGCGGTTTGGGTAACCCCAATAGCATCACATGTATGGGGATCGCCAGCCAGAGCAGCGGCGGCGCCAGCATGACAGTCAGAATCTTTGCGATGGAGCGGACAAAAAGCAACTGTTCGCTCAGGCTGGTTAGCGGCGGCAGGTGAACCGCCGTGATTGCTATAAGACCCAATCCAAAAAAGAACAGCCGCCGCGGTCGGGCGACGTCCGGCAAACGGCGCCGGAGTCGAAGCCAGCCGCGCATGTATACAAACCCGGCCAGACCGGCCAGTACGACCGGCGCCACCTGCCAGATAACTTGACTCAAGAACGATACGTAAACGGTGCTCTCCATCGGCTGTCTTTAGACCTCACCCTCAGCGAGGATCCAACAAAATCTACAGCAACCTTTGCACCGTACCAGTTTATCAGGAAATGGCCGGTCACCCGGTGGGCGTGACCTCATTTATCTAGCTCTTTACCACGTCACCGCCGCCCGTGCGCGCACCACATTCTCATAGATACGAGCCGTCTGTCGGGCTAGCTCGTCCCACCGGTAGATCGTGTTGATCTCATCGAGCGCGCGGGCGCGGCGGCGGGCGGCGGCATCCGGGTGGCTGAACAATTGGTTTACGGCCCAAACAATGCTCATCGGGTCGTCGGGGAAAACGGTGAGACCATTTTGCTGGTGCTTGACCACCTCGCCTAATCCTCCTACATCGCTGGCAACGACGTTGCACCCCATCGCCATGGCCTCAAGCGCCACGATACCAAACGGCTCGTACAGGCTGGGAAAGATCGCTGCATCTACCACCTCATAGAGCGCATCGCGCCGGGTATCGGTGATAAAACCCAGAAAGTCCACCGCATTTTCGACATTGAGTTCATAGGCAAGCGGCCACATCTTGTTGCCGTTCTTTCCTGCTACCAAAAGGCGGGTATCAGGATAGTCGGCCAGGATGCGTGGCATTGCGCGCAGCAGAATGTGCAGACCTTTTTCGTGGACAACGCGGCCCACAAAGAAGAGCAATTTTTCCCCCCGAGGCGCATAGCGTTCACGCAGCAGCCTGCGCTGGCGGGGGTCGTCATCTTGCCGTCCATCTACCTGGATGCCGTTGAAGATCACATCCAGCTTATCGACTGGTGCGCCGAAATAATTGTGCAACTCCTGATGCATAAAGTTGCTACAGATGATCACGCGCCACGCTTCGTAGCAGATCCGCCACTCCAATTCGTTGATCTGTGAGCTGGTGTTGCCGGCAATATGGCCCTGGTGGCGGCCCCGCTCGGTTCCATGAACAGTTGCGATCAGTGGCGTTCGCCACCGGTGCTTGAGCGTGATGCCGGCCATGCCGGTCTGCCACTCGTGAATATGGATCAAATCATAAGGGTGATCGAGGGACAGTTCTTCCGCCGCAGTGACAAAAGAGTTATTATTGGCAATGACGCTGTTGTACAGGTCGCGCACATCCATAGGGGGTGTATCCACCCGGTAGACGGTGAGAAATGGCGATAGATGCTCGACCGCCAGGCCACCGGCGTAGCGAGGCGTCACCACATCGATCTGAAGCGGCCCGCCAACGGTGGCGAGTCCGGCTAATGCTGGCGCCAACTCAGAAACATGACGCCCGATTCCACCCACCACATGGGGTGGAAATTCCCAACTGATCATCAAGACACGCATACGTACCTCACTCTATCCTCAACCGCAGTGGCGCTACCCCGTTTTGCGGGCGCAGATGGTCGCCGCGGTCACGTCATTCACGGTTGTGCGGCGGGTGCAGCCCCCGGCGCTGCTACAGCACGCCAATGACCGGTTTCATCGTAGGCATACCATTGAATACGCAAATCGGCCTCTGGCGATTCACCGTTTGCGGCCCCGATCGCTGTCATAGTCGCCCGGTAGACCAGGTAGCGCAACGGTGATTCCACCCCGTGTGCGGTGGTCCATGTCTCGTAGCCGTCGTCTACCCAGGCCATCCAGTATACTCCACCCATGATCTCGCTGTGTTCTCGCAAAACCGGGTCTTCGCCCTGGGGGCCAAGATAGAGCGGTACATGGGGTTGGTGGGCACGCAAGGTTTGTAAGTAGCGGGCGACAGTCGCAGGTTCGCCCACGTGCAGCACCACATCTGTAGGCTCCACTGCGAGCGGATCATCGCTCAACACAATAAAGGGAGGATTGGCGCCATCGACCTCCAGCGCAAGCTGTGACCAGCGCCCAGGCCACCCGGCCACAACAAGCCGATTATGACCTTGCTGGCGGGCAAGTGCAACCACGGCGCTGAGCCATGGCTTTACCCAGCGCTCTGTCTGGTCCACCGGTACAAACGAACCGTTTGCATCAATGGCAAAGGGCGCCAGCCAAAGGATGGGCGAATCTGCCAGAACTTCCTCGACGGCGCTGGCCGCCTCCAACGAAAGCGGGCCGATAACGGCTCGTACGTTTTTATCGGCCAACAGTTTGTGTGCTGTACGCTCGGAGTTGCGCGCGATGTCCAATGCCAGAGGCAAGCGGTCAACCGTGTCCTGTGGTGCAACGGACAGCGCTGTACGCATGGCATCGAGTGCCGCGTATCCTGTCCGCCGGTACAGTCCTTCAAAGGGCGCTAGCAGGCCGATCTTTTCCACCGGCCGGATGGACCTACAGCCGGGCAAGAGGAGCGTGACCAGCAGCACCACGACAAAGAGGATGACACGCCGCATTCTCCGCAAGCCAATGGTCGGAGTCGCAGAACAGAGCTCCGTGTGCTCTAACGGATAACACGGAGTTGCTGGCTCGCTCATAGCCTAGCGGTATCCATAGGCGCGCAGGTTTGCTTCGTGCTCCGCCAGGGTAACGGCAAAGACGTGCGCCCCGCTGTCGCCCGTTGCGACAAAGAAGCAGTAACCGGTAGTGGCCGGGTTGCGGGTGGCTTCGATCGCATTCAACCCGGGGCTGGAGATGGGGCCGGGTGGTAGCCCCGGGTTGAGATAGGTGTTGAAGGGACTGATCACCGTTTTGTACTCTTCGATGTTTTCGGGTTTCCACCACCAGTTGCCCACGGTGCCGCGCGCATATTGCACCGTCGGGTCGGCCTGGAGGTAGTTGCCTCCCACATCGGGGCACCGATTGTTGAGACGGTTGAGATAGACGCTGGCGATCAGAGGGCGTTCCTCGGCGAGAATTGCTTCACGCTCGACGATGCTAGCCAGGATGATGAGGTTGTGGCCGCTCACCCCGCCACTGCCCCAGTCCAGGCCCTGGCTGCCCACCTTACGTTCGAAGTTATCGAGGAACGGGCGCAACAATAGTTCCGGGGTGCTGGCAAAGACGGGCAGCCGGTAGGTGTCAGGGAAGAGATACCCTTCCAGCGATGCATCGGATGGCAACGCTTGCAAGAATTCGTACTCTTCAAAGATAGAGAGGCTGCGCGGCTGGCGAACGGCGGCCAGAAAGCGATCCGCCTCCATGACATTGTTCTCAGCCAGACGATCGGCAATTTCTTCCAGCCGGAAACCCTCAGGGATGGTGACCAGCGCTTCCTCGAAGAGTGCGTGTTGTAACGCCTCGGCAATTTCGGGAATGGTCATCGTCTCAGCCAGCATAAAGTTACCGGCATCGACCCGCCGATCCAGCCCGGTGACGCGCAGATAGAGGTTGAACAGGTCGGCGTCATGCACAAAGCCCGCCTCCTGGAGACGAAAAGCGATAAAGCGCGCCGGTTCGCCCGGTGTGACAACAAAGGGTCGCGGCCGCGAGTCCGTCCCTGCTGGGAGGGCGAGTTCATTCTCACGCAGCCGCAAGCTCAGGGCCAGGATCTGTTGCTCGACATTGTCGGGCGTCAGCGCGCCGCGACCGGCATTGGGGTCGATCAACCCGGCGGCGGTGACGGGCGCGCCGTAGAACTGTTCAGTCAGATGGGCGTTGCTGACCACCCAAACACCTACCAGAACACCCACCACCAGGATGAGAAATCCCAGCCGGTAGAGGTTCGTCAGCAAATTGCCACCGCGCCAGAGGGCGTCCCAGGTTGTTTCGCCCCTGTATAGTTGGTTGCGGCGGCTCAATATCAGCTCACGCCGTTGCTCGTTATTCATGACAGAAGTCCTACAAAACACGGCTAGTGGCTCATCAGATCGATCCGTCCGTAATCGCGCACTTCGCCCAACCGGGCGGCGTCCAGATAGCTCTGTAAAATCACGGCGGCTGCCACGGCGTCTTCTGCCTGGCCCGGTGTCTGCGCCAGAAATTCCTGGGCAGCAAAGGTGCTCAACCGCTCGTCCCAGAAAAGGATAGGCGGCGAGCTTCCAAGCAGCGCCCGGAGCGCGTGCGCCAACCGCATAGCCCACTTGCGCACCATCTGTGCCTGTGGCCCTTCGCTCCCATCCATATTGAGCGGCAACCCGCACAAAAGGGCGACGGGCGCCTCTTGCTCGACGAGCGCGGCCAGCTTCTCAAAATCGGCTCGCCGGCTGGTGCGGCGGATCACCGTGAGCGGGCGCACGGCCAGTTGCAAGGGATCACAGGTCGCAACGCCAATGCGCGCCAGACCCACATCGAGGGCCAGCAGCTTACCGGATAGCGCCATTCTACGGCGTCACCCCGGCGCCCTGATAATCGACCCGCACCTGAATTCGTGAACCCAGCCGCGGCAGGATACCGGTCCATTCCGGGTCCAGGTAGATTTCGGGGTCGCGGGCAATATTCCAGCGCGCCCGCAAAACGTCGCTGGCCTCGTCCGGCGGTAAACCAGCCACAGTGGCGCGCACTTCGGCGGGGTCGATAGGCACAACATACTCGCCGCTGACGGCCACGGTAAATTGCACCGAGCGGTCGATGACCGTGGCGCCGGGGATACGCTCCATGCGAAACGATTCCGCCACCAGTTTGCCGCGCGAGGGAATCGTCTGTTGTAGTGCAGCCAACATGGCGGTGCGAGTGCTCTCTTCATCGACAGCAACGCCCTGCAACAGGGTGCGCAAGGTCAGCCCCAACTCGGGCGTCTCCTCGTCGTTGAAGGCGCTAAATGCTTGAGCAATGATAAACATTCTTACGGTCTCGGGCGGCAACCATTCGCCCGGCTCCAGATTGCGTTGCAATGTCTCTAGCGCCTGCGCTTCGGTGATCTCCCGTAGCTGCGCCAGCAGGTTGTCGCGATCCTGCTGTGTCACGACTGGCGCCAGTTGTGAGCCACCGCCAAATGTCGCCTCGGGATTGACCACCGTGACGCTGAAGCGCAGCGCGCCTTCCACAACGTTGATGGTGTTGGCGCGCACATTGCCAACTGTTCCTGGTTCGACCGCCTCAACGGGCGCGGTGACGCGAGCCCCCTGTCCGCCCGGCAGCTCGGCGGGTGCGACTGTACGGAACCGCACCGGCGTCCCAGTACCGGTGCTCACCACGGTGCCTGCCGGAATATTGGCCCCGGCGCTGCCGGTATTGATAAAGACAACGTTGCCACGCGCCAGTTCGGTCGGCTTTTGTGCAACGCCAGAGGTGGGGATGGTGCCGGTTACCTCGAGCGAGGTCTCGATCCAGCGGCCAGGCAACAGGTTGATCTCTGGGTCGGGGATGTCGATATTGGGGTTGGCAGTCAATTGTACCAAAGCATTGACCGGCGCCTGGCCGGGCGCTACGGTGATGGTAGCAGCCGGCAACACATAGAGAGTAAAGCCCGCCAGCAACGATACGATGAGCAGACCAACCAGTGTATAGCCGGCGACCCGCAGCCACAGGGGTAACGGGCGGCGGTACCGCTCCTCGCTGCGAATGCGCTGTTGGCGGGCCTGGTGCCGGGTCGGTCGCGCCATCCACGCTACAGCCTCGTCGCGCCGCCAGGGGGGCGGTTCAGGCAGGCCAGCTGCCGGATGGCGCAGATCGACCGGCGGCAGCAACGGATTCATGCGCCAGTTGCGGCCTTCCGCCTCCTCCACACGGGCAAAGGCCGGCACACCCACCTGCCGGGCAGCTTTACGAGTAGCCTCGTTGCGCGTCACCACGCCTAGTTCACAACGCTGGATCTGCGCCTGGCGCTGCAACAACCGCATCCGCGCAGCGTTGTCCAGTTCGTCCCACTCGTCGGGCAGATCGAGCACCACGCGCCGGTTGCGCTGCTGCGCCAACTGCCGGCGCACTGCTTCGAGACGAGCTTCGGGATCGATAGAGAGGATTGTTGTCATAGTTGGTTGGGAATTGGGGTAGGGAGTGGAGGCTTGCCACTCCCTACCCCAATTCCTACTTCAGGTTCTGTTGCACCCAACCCGGCACGCTCTCCAGCGCTTCAGCCAGTTTGCCGGCATCTTTGCCACCAGCCTGGGCCATATTGGGGCGACCGCCGCCGCTACCACCCATAAGTTTGGCGGCATCGCGCACCAGGTTGCCGGCGTGGAGGCCACGGTCGATGAGGTCGGAGGTGACGGCGGCCACAAGCATCGGTTTTGCGTTGATAAGCGCACCGAGCACGACGACACTGCTGCCCAGGCGGTCGCGGAACCAGTCGCTCATCTGGCGCATCGTTTCGACATCGTTAGCGCCGACCTGTACCGAGAGCACCGAGAAACCATCGACGCTGATCGCCCGGTCGATGAGCGACTGGGTATCCTGCTGGGCGAGCTGTTGGCGCAGGCGCGCCAGCTCGCGTTGTAGTTGTTGGTTCTGTTCCTGGAGCTGTTGCGCCGCTTGGTCGGCGGCTTCGGGCCGCGTGCGCAAGATGGCGGCAGTGCGGTCGAGCAGCGCCAGCCGTTCCTCCACCAGTTGTTCGGCCAGCCGGCCAGTGACGACCTCGACGCGGCGCACACCAGACGAAACGCTCGATTCGCTGACGATGCGGAAGCCGCCGATCTCGGCTGTGCTCTCCACATGGGTGCCGCCACAAAGCTCCATGCTGATCGGGCGGTCCGCCTCGGTATCTTCTTCCCCAAAACTGACCACGCGCACCTCGTCGCCATATTTTTCGCCAAAGAGCGCCATAGCGCCCTCCGCCACCGCTCGTTCGTAGCTCGTCCACCGGGTGTTGACCGGATAATTGGCCAAAACAATCTCGTTCGAGCGATGTTCGATGTCGGCCAGTTCCGCTTTACTCACGGGCTGGGGATGAGTAAAGTCAAAACGCAAACGGTCGGGCGCCACCAGCGAACCGGCCTGATGCACATGCGTCCCCAGCCGTTCGCGCAAGACCGCGTGCAAGACATGGGTGCCGGTATGGTTGCGCATAATGTCCCAGCGCCGCTCGGTGTCGATGACCGCATGGGCCGGGTCGCCGACTGTGACGGTTCCGCTGGTCACGCGGCCGATGTGGATGATCAGGCCAGGAATGCGACGCCGGGTATCCAGCACCTGGACGGACCAGACAGGCCGCTCCATATCGGCGGGCCAGTAGTAGATTTCGCCAGTATCGCTCACCTGGCCGCCGCTTTCGGCATAAAAGGGTGTTTCGGATAGCACGACCTCGACCTCGCTCCCGGCGTGTGCTTCCTCCACGATCTGGCCGTCCATCACCAACCCGGCGACGGTGGTGTCGGTCTCAGCGACATTTTCGTAAATCAGGTGGCGTACACCGTTCTCTCCAACGATGCCCTGGCGCTGCAAGTTCCCCAAGAGTTCGCCGTAGACACTGAGGTCCAGCGCGCTCTTTTCGACGACGCTGGCGCGGCTGCGCTCCTTCTGCTCGTTGAGCGCTGCCCGGAAACCGGCTTCGTCCAGATCGAATCCACGCTCCTGGGCGATATCGCGCGTCAGGTCAACGGGGAAGCCGTAGGTGTCCCACAGATGAAAGGCTTCGGAGCCTGAGATCGTGCGCCGGCCCTGAGATTGCAACCGGCCCATGAGGTCGTCGAGCAGGTTGAGCCCGGTGGAGAGCGTGCGATGGAAGCGCTCTTCCTCGTCGTGGATCGTCTGCAAGATAAAGTCGCGCTGCTGGCGTAGTTCGGTGTAGTGGCCGCCCATCTCGTCTATCACGGTCTCGGCCACACGAGCCAAAAAGGGCTGCTCAAAGCCAATGAGCTTGCCAAAACGAGCCGCCCGGCGCAGGATCATCCGCAGCACGTAACTCCGCCCTTCATTGCCCGGCAAGACGCCATCGGCGACGAGAAAGGTGCAGGAGCGGCTGTGGTCGGCGATGGCGCGGTAGCGGTAGAGGTGCTGGCGGCGGTGGGCGTCACTTGCCCCCAACAGCGCCTGGATGCGCTGCATGATGGGCATAAAGGCATCGGTGTCATAATTGTTGTCGGTGCCCTGGAGGATGCTAGCCAGCCGTTCGAGACCGGCGCCGGTGTCTACGCCGGGGGCGGGCAGCGGTGTCAGCGAGCCATCGGGCTTCTGGTCGTACTGCATAAAGACCAGGTTCCAGATCTCCAGATACTCGTCGTTTTTGTTAACGCCGGCTGCGGTCTGTTTGGCCAGGTCGCCCCAGTAGTAGTGGATCTCCGAATTGGGTCCACAGGGGCCAGTCTCCCCCATGGCCCACCAGTTATCCTTTTTGCCAAAGCGCAAGATGCGCTCGCGCGGCGCGCCCACTTCGGCCCACAATTGTTCGGATTCGTCATCGTCCATATAGACGCTAAACCAGAGCCGTTCGAGCGGAAGCTCCAGTTTGTTGAGCAGGAGGTCCCAGGCAAAGCGGATAGCCTCTTTCTTGAAGTAATCGCCAAACGAAAAATTGCCGAGCATTTCAAAAAAGGTATGGTGGCGCGGGCTGGGGCCGACATTTTCCAGGTCGTTGTGTTTACCGCTCACGCGCATACATTTTTGCGCCGTCACTGCGCGCTTATACGAGCGTTGTTCCACCCCCAGAAAAACATCTTTGAACTGGACCATGCCGGCATTGGTCAGCAGCAAGGTAGGGTCATTGGCCGGCACCAGGCTACTGCTTGGTACAATCTGATGCCCGCGCGTGGCAAAGAAGTCGAGATAAAACTGGCGAATTTCGTTGGTCGATAGACGCTTCATACAGATATACCCTCCCCAATCGAGGGGTGTAACGGCCCGCAAACAGAATAATTATGCACGATGCTACCTGAGACAGTATCTTGTGATTGTAGGGCAATCGGCAGAGGGTGTCAAAATTTTGGGGAATTCTGTGTGAGTGGACGGCGCACAACTGGTACGGATGGGGTATAGAGGCTGGCAATTGCGACGATAGACGATTGCTCCAAGGTTCAACTGATGATAAACTCTGGCAGGAGCTATCCTCACGACAGTCTAAAGCAGTGACAGTCTAAAGCAGCACCTGAGCAACAAATTCTGTTATCTTTCAAACGACCGGCCCGGAGAAGAGTATGAAAATCACTGACATCCAGCCCTTGCTCATCGACCGTTATCTCTTTGTCCAGGTTCACACCGATGCCGGTATCACCGGGTTGGGCGAATCGGGCGCCTGGGGCTATTTGGAGGCTTCGGCCGGTGCGGTCGAGACCTTCAAACGCTATCTCATCGGCCAGGACCCGCTGCGTATCGAGCACCACTGGCAATATCTCTACCGCTGGAGTGCGTTCCGCGGGGCGGCGATCATGGGTGCATTGAGCGCCATCGACATCGCGCTGTGGGATATTATGGGTAAGCACTTTGGTGTTCCCTGTTACCAGCTCATGGGTGGCAGAACGCGCGACAAAGCCCGCGTCTATTACCACGTCTTTGGCTCGACCAAAGAAGAGTTGATCCAGGGCTGCATCGACGCCAAGAACAAAGGCTTTACCGCCGTCGGCCACTTGACGCCTTTTCTCGATGAGGATCACAGCATTCCCTTTTTCAAGACGCACGTGGACAAGATGGAGGACGCCATCGACACCGTGCGGCGCTATCGCGAGGCGGTAGGAAAGGACGTTGACCTCTGCATCGAGATCCACCGCCGACTGACGCCCGCCGAGGCAATTGTGCTGGCGCGCGGCATCGAGCCGTACCATCCCTTCTTCTACGAAGACCCGATCCTGCCCGACCATTTTGATTCGATGGCGTTGGTGGCGCAGCACATCCACATCCCCATTGCCACGGGCGAGCGCATCCACACAATTTGGGAATTCGAGATGCTGCTCAAGCGGGGCGCCGTGCAATATGTGCGGCCCGATGTCTGCATGGTGGGCGGGCTGACCCACGCCAAGAAGATCGCCGCGCTGGCCGAGGCACACCATGTGGGGGTAGTGCCGCACAACCCGCTCAGCCCGGTGAGTACTGCCGCGTGTATCCAACTGGCGGCCTGCATCCCCAATTTTGCGCTGCAAGAGTACCCCATCGGCGAGGATGTGCCGCCTAAAAGCGAGATTGTCAAGAGCGCACTGCGCTGTGAGGATGGCTATATCATCATCCCCGATGCGCCCGGTATCGGCGTGGAGCTGGCCGGGGATGCCGCCGAGCGTTGGCCTTACAAGCCGCGCACCATGCACACGAGACTGCATGTGGATGGGTCAGTGGTGGATCAATAGCAATAGAGGAATTCGAATTACTGCCGGAGCCATTACCATGACAAGCGCTGGACGCAACTTGCCAACCTGGAAGTCGGCCTGAGGAAAGCGGATCAAGACGACCTGCTCAGGTGCGATGCACTTGAAAAGTGCGTTGCACCTCTGGAGAACGAATCCAACCGCGTGCCTTTTATAGAGATTTTATCATGACAACGAAACCATCGCCAGTTTACCCCAATTGGGAGGCCACAACGCCCCCCGCAGCCGGTTTTGACCCCACAAAACTGGCCAAAGCGAAACAGTGGCTGGATGAGCGCGCCGGCCCCAGTGGCCGCTACCGTGTCGTCATCGTGCGCGGCGGGCGGCTCGTCGCCGAGTGGTATTGGGGGGTTGAGCGGGGGGAACCCTTGCGGCTGGCTTCGGCGGCCAAGTCCATCTTTTCGTGCATCCTCGCCATTGCCATAGCCGAAGGCAAGATCGCATCAGCCGATGACCCGGTGGTAGACTATTATCCTGAGATGATGGATGTTCCAGAAGGCGCTGGCCCCAAGCCAGGTCGTTACGCCTTTCCTGCAAACCGGGCCATCACCTTTCGCCAGCTCATCTCCAACACCTCCGGCTATATGAAGCCGGGTGAGGCGCCGGGCCAGGTCTTCAACTACCAGACTTTTGGTATGAACATCCTCGCGCACGCCATCGCCAGGGTATATGGCCTGTATGATAGCAGCGACCCGGAAGGTTCGCCCGGTCTGAAGCCGCTCATCGAAAGCCGGATCGCCGAACCAATTGGTATGCATTTTCGTTATTACAAGGCGAACTTCGATCTGCCACCGGCAGCGCGCATCCACATCTTTGGCTATTACGACGGCGTCAGCGCCACCGCACTCGACATGGCGCGGCTGGGCTGGCTCTGGCGCCACTGGGGCTGGTGGGGCGAGCGGCAGATCGTTCCCACGACCTGGCTGCGCGAGGCAACGCAGGTGGCCCCTGCGATTCGAGCCAACTGCCCGGCCAGTGACTGGCAGTATGGGTATGGGTTCTGGACGAATCAAGAAGGCCAACTCTGGCCCAATCTGCCGCGCGCTTCGTTTGCGGCTGCCGGCGCCGGCAGCCAACACATCTGGGTCTGCCCTAGCCTGGATCTGGTTGTTGTTCAAAGTCCTGGTCTGTGGCAAGATCAGGCTGAAAATAACCACGGCGTCTTACGGCTCATCGTGGAAGCCCTGTCGGAAACGTAGAGCGCAGAACGTAGAACATTCTACGCTCTACATGTATTGACACATCAGGTTAGATACGGTGCTACAGGTGCGATGCACTTGAAAAGTGCGTCGCACCTCCCATTAAGCGCTCTAACCTCATGTGTCAGTACATCTACATTCTACGCTCGTAACGATTCAGCCTCCTGCTCGTTCTCGTACTCGCCCTCCTCCTCGTACTCGACCAAGACTTTGGAGAACGAGCAGGAGTACGAGTACGATGAGGCTGAATCGTAACCTACGCTCTACGTTCAAAGGAGTGGTATGAAAGGTATTATTCTCGCTGGCGGTGAGGGTACGCGTCTACGGCCCTTGACCTTTAGTATCAGCAAACAACTACTGCCTGTATACAACAAACCAATGATCTACTATCCGCTTTCGGTGTTGATGTTGGCCGGAATTCGAGATATTCTCGTTATTACCATGCCGGATGCGCTGCCGGCGTTCCAGCGACTGTTGGGCAACGGCGACCAATGGGGCTTACGCCTTACCTATGCCACCCAGGCGGTGGCGCGTGGGCTGGCCGATGCCTTCCTCATTGGCGAGGAGTTTATCGGTAATGAGCCGGTTTGCCTGATCTTGGGCGATAATATCTTCTACGGTTATGGGATCACGGTCAAGGTGGAGGCCGCAGCGCAAATGAAAGAAGGCGCATTGGTCTTTGCTTACCCGGTTCACGACCCCCAGCGCTATGGCATTATCGAGTTCGACGCCAACGGGCGCGCCACCAGCATCGAAGAGAAGCCACAGCACCCCAAATCGCGCTATGCTGTCCCCGGTCTCTATTTTTATGACCATCAGGTCGTCGAGCTGGCAAAAAGTGTAAAACCTTCAGCGCGTGGTGAACTCGAGATCACCGACCTCAACCGCCTTTATCTTGCCCAGGGACAGTTACAAGTGGAGATGTTGGGTCGCGGGGTGGCCTGGCTCGATGCTGGCACACACGCCTCCCTGCTCGAAGCATCCAATTTTGTCCAGGCCATCGAACACCGCCAGGGCATGATGATCGCCTGTCCAGAAGAGATCGCCTACAATCGCGGTTACATCACCGCCGAGGATCTGCTGCGGCTGGCCCAGACAATGGGCGACACCGAATATCGCGCTTATCTCCGGCAATTGGTCCAGGATGATTACTCCTGATCACCTGTATGCTAAGCACTGGATGGTGATCACCGTAAATCACTGAGAATTTGGGGCGGGCAAAAAAGAGACGGTTGCCCGCCCCCAAACCCTCCAACGCCAATGTGACAATAAACAAAAATTGTGGTATACTATATCTCCTGAACGAAAAGTTGATGTGTAGGATCAGGAGGTATCAATGGAGTATGCAATTGGCCAGAATATTGTTCACGCGGCGCACGGCCCTGGCACGATCGTGGGGATCGAGCATCAGGAGTTAGTAAAAGGCTTTAGCCGCTATTATGTGATCCATTTTGCGGATAAGCAGCTAACCGTCCGCATCCCCTTTCGCCATGCCAAGAACATTGGCCTTCGCCAGCCCATGACCGGCGCCAAGATCAAACAAGTTATGGCGACCCTGGGTGCGCTGCCCCGGCAGCTACCCAAGGATTTCAAGGTACGGCGCAAACAACTGGAAGAATTGATCTTCTCGGGGGCGCCGGTAAAAGTGGCCGAGGCGGTACGCGAACTCACCTGGCGCAGCGCCGACAAGAGCCTGAACGTCGAGGACAAACGGCTGCTCGAACAGGCGCGCGAGTTGCTGATTCAAGAGATTGCTCTCGCCACCGAAGATGAACCGGTGCATGTGCAAGAGGCTGTAGATGCAGCGCTTTCCAGCTCAATCGAAGCCCAAACGGCCTTGGCCGAGGCTTAAATAGACAATGGGGAACGGAACCCCAACAACTATCAAAGCGCATCATACACCAGTACACAAGTAAGAACCCATCCAAATAATGGCTGCGAGTCCGACTTCTCCAACTACGGATCGGCTCGGACACAGCGTTATCCGGATAGACGCTAAGAAACCAGAGCGTATGAAGCTCCGAAACCAAGTTGCGCTCATCACGGGCGGTGGCAGTGGCATCGGCGCTGCCACCGCCCGGCTCATGGCTGCCGAGGGCGCCAGCGTGGCCGCGACCGGCATCCCGGCGGCTGGCGTTGAAACTGTTGCCAGCGAGTTGGGTACAGCCGGTCTTGCTATCCCGCTCGATGTGACCGATGCCCGGCAGATCGAAGCCGCCGTGGCGCAGACCGTGGCGCATTTTGGCCGGCTAGATATTGTGGTCGCCAACGCCGGCATCCAACTCCACCGTGAGGATGTCAATCTCCACGAACTCCCCGAAGAGATTTGGGATCGCACCCACAATGTCAATTACCGCGGGGTCTATCTCACTTGCAAGTATGGTCTGTCCCAAATGATAAAGCAGGGTGACGGCGGCGCCATCGTCATCGTGGCATCGGTAACAGCCTTTAGCGGGCGCTCGCACAACCCGGCCTATATGGCGGGCAAGCACGGGCTGATTGGCCTGAATCGTTACATTGCCGTCCACTATGGCCAGTATGGCATCCGCTGCAACGCCGTCTGCCCGGGTGCGCTTGAACGCACCCCGAACCACGACCAACACCCCAACCCAGAAGGTCGCGAGCAGACCCTGATCCAGCGCATCCCGCTCGGCCGACTGGGTCGCCCAGAGGATATAGCGCCGTTTATTGTCTTTCTGGCCTCACCCGAAGCCCGTTACGCCACTGGCGCCTATTTTCTCGTCGATGGCGGGCTGAGTGTGGCATAGAACGCCGAACGTAAAACGCAAAGCGTAAAACAAATTACTCAAATTTCTTCGAGGGATCCGCCGTGTCAAAGCGCGCCGGCTATGCCGATGTGGAAATCCGCATCCTGGAACGGCAGGAGCAGGGGTATCCAGTTGAAATCACGGTGGACGACGCCCAGGAATTTCCGCGCGGCTATCTGGATCCGTCGTTCCTGCCCTGGCACAGTGAGGATGACCCCGAACGGGATGGCCAGCGCATCTTCCAGTGGCTGTTCAACGATGAGCGGCTGCGCGCTGCATGGGTCGAGGTGCGTGGAGCGCAGCCCTTGCGCCGTGTTCGCCTGCGGATTGACGCCGCTGCGCCCGAGCTCCACGCCTTACCCTGGGAACTGCTCCACGAGGCGCACGCCGACCAGACGCCCATCGCGCTGGCGGCGTCAGGGTCCACCCCCTTTTCGCGCTATCTGGCCGGGACGTGGCAGCCGGGTGGCCCCATCCTCAAGCGCCCGATCCGCATCCTGGTGGTCATCCCCGAACCGAAGGACTTTGCGACGTATGGCCTGGAAGCCTTCGATACCGAAGCCGAGTGGCGCAACCTGCAGGAAAGCGTATCCGGGTTAGCTAATGAGGGTGTGGTCGAACTGGTACGGCTTGGCGCACCCAGCGGCGCCGGCTTCTCGATCCGCGACCGGGAAGGCAATCAGGTCACCGTCGGCGTCAGCACAACGCCTCCCGCCACCTTCTCTGCGCTCGAAGCAGCGCTAAAGCAGGGCTACCACATCCTCCACTTTGTCGGCCACGGTGCATTTGACCCGCAAACCGGCACCGCGCTGATCGTCATGGCCAATGAGCAGAATGAAGTCGAATTCATTCGTGACGCCGATTTCTCCGCCATGCTGGCCCGCCTCCTTGCCGCAACCGACCAGCGCCAGGATGACAAGCTGCGCCTGGTCTATCTCGACAGTTGCGCCACAGCCACGCGTGATACCGGCGACGCCTTTCGTGGGTTTGCCCCGGCCCTCGTGCGCACCGGTGTGCCCGCCGTGGTTGCCATGCAGGACCTCATCGAAGTGACCAGCGGCCAGGCCTTTTCCGGCGCCTTCTATCGCCAGTTGCTCCAACACGGGCAGGTCGATCTCGCCTGTAACGAGGCGCGCGGCGCGCTACTCACGGCACAGTTGCCCGGTGCGGAGATCCCGGTGCTCTTTATGCGTTTGCGCAACGGTCTGCTCTTTGGCCAGCGCGGCCAGATCCTCAGCGACCAGGCGAGCAGCTTTTGGAATACCCTGCTCGACAACATTGCCAACGGCGAATGCACCCCCTTTCTCGGCCCCGGTCTCACCGCCGATTTTTTGCCCACACCGGCCGAAATCGCCGAGGAACTGGCTCTCAGCAACAGCTATCCTTTTCTCGACCATCGCGACCTGCCCAGCGTGGCCCAGTTCATCGGCACCACCGACCTGCGCCGCCTCTTGCGTGAGGTGCAGCGCATCACTGCCGACGGCTTTCGGCGCCGGCTTGGCCTCAAACCCGATGGCCGCGTCGGGCGCCAGCGGTTGACCGAGGTGATCACCGCCGCCGATTGGTCGCAGGTTTGCCAGCAGCTTGTCGAAAACGAAATCCACCATCAGCTTGCGGACCTGAGGTTACCGCTCTATATCACGACCAATCAGGACAATTTCATGGCGCTGGCGCTGGAAGCGCGGCTCGGCCACCCCACCCGCCGCATTCTGGTGGATTGGCGCACAGCTCGCCAACAGATCGGCCGTCCCCAGTACAACCTCGACCCGCCGGCCAGTCCAGACGACCCCGTGGTGCTCCATCTCTTTGGCAGCCTGGGCGACGATCAGGAGTTGCTCTCGGTTGTGCTCACCGAGGATGACCATCTCGACTATCTCGCTCGCATCGCCCGCGACTACGAATACCTGCTACCCACCGATGTCACCTCGGCGCTGGCCTCCACTACGCTGCTCTTTCTCGGTTACCACATCGACGACCTGGCGCTCAAGGTGATTCTGCGCGGGCTGCTCACCAACCTGGACCTGGAGCGCTGGGGGATGTTGCATGTAGCCGTCCAGGTGGAGGCCGACACGGCCGAAGACGCCAAACAGAACGAGGTGATCCGCTACTTCGAGCGCTACTTCTCCCGCTCCAAGATCGATGTCTACTGGGGCAGCGCCCACCAGTTTGTCAGCGATCTGGCCACCCGCTGGCAGGAATATCAACATGGCTGAGCCACCGGTCGAGCCCAGCCCGGGCTCTCGGCGCGCCGAGGAGCATGGAGAGGGAGACTTCTTTGGCCGGCGCACCGAGACCGGTAAGACTGACATTATCTCCGCGCGACCGGCCAACCCCTACGTCGGGCCGCGACCCTTCGAGGCGGAAGAGGAGGAGTACTTCTTTGGCCGGCGCGACGAGACACGCCAGCTTGCCGACCTGGTCATCGCCCAGCGCGTAGTCGTCTTCCATGCGCCGTCGGGTGCGGGCAAAACCTCGCTGCTCAAGGCCAGCCTCATCCCCACGCTCAACCGGCGCAAACGCATCTTCACGCTGCCCATCTCGCGCGTCAGCGGCGATCTGCCGCCCGACGTTGATAACGCTACCGTGGGCAATATTTATGTCTTCAACACGCTGGTTGGGCTCTACGGCACGGAAGCCAGAGCCACGGAGCTGGCCGGTCTTTCGCTCCGGGCTGGGGTCGCGCCGTTGTTGGCCCCAAACGAAGGCGAGAGCCGGCCGCGCCCTCGTCTGCTCATCATCGACCAGTTCGAGGAGCTCTTTACCACGCATTTCGAACGCCATACCGAGCGTGGCGACTTTTTTGCCCAGTTGCAGCACTGTCTCGCCGCGCACCCGCAGTTGAGCCTGCTCCTCGCCATGCGCGAGGATTACATCGCCAATCTCGATTTCTACGCCGCCCAGATCCCGGACCGCCTGCGCACCCGTTTTCGTATCGAACGCCTCTCTGAACAAGATGCCCTGGAAGCCGTCAAGGGCCCGGCCGCCCGCGCCGGACGTACGTTTGATACCGGTGTGGCCGAAGCGCTGGTGGATAACCTGCGCCGCATCCAACTGGGCCAGCCCGATGTCGAGCTGCCGCGCGTGACGATGGCGCTAGGCAGCTACATCGAACCCGTCCACTTGCAGATCGTCTGTCGCCAGCTTTGGGAAAAGCTGCCACCCGACCGCACGCTCATTTTGGCCGAGGATGTGCAGAAATTTGGCGATGTCGACCAGGCGCTGACCGGCTTTTACGAAGATGCGCTGCGCCAGGTCATCGAGCAAGCCGGGATCAGCGAGCGGCGCCTGCGCGCCTGGTTCAACGAGCAGCTCATCACCCCGGCGCGCACACGTGGCCTCGTCTACCGGGGAGCCGAGGCCACCGCCGGGCTGGACAACGACGCCGTGGCGATCCTCAACAATGCCTACATCATCCGCGCCGACATTCGCGGCAGCGACACCTGGTATGAGCTGGCGCACGACCGCCTGGTCGAACCAATTCTGGCCGCCAATGCAGGCTGGCTGGCGCGTTACGTTAACCCGCTGGCGACGCCCGCACAACGCTGGCTCCAGGCCGGTCGCGACCCGAACCAACTCTTGCGCGGCCCGCTCCTGGGCGAAGCAGAAGCATTTGCCCAGACCAATCGCACCGACCTGCTGCCCGAAGAGCAGGAATTTCTCAAGGAAAGCCTGCGCACCGCGGCCGCCGAGGAGGCACAGGCTCGCCAGGCCACACAACGGCGGCGCACCCTCGCAGTGGCCGCGTTGGTGGTCATTGCCATGTTGGCCGTGCTCAGTTTGTGGGCGCTCCGCAATGCCGATCTGGCCTGGGAACAACAGAATATCGCCAACAGCCAGCGCGCCACAGCCGTCGCCGCCGCCGAGGCCGCCCAGCGCGCCGAAGCCACCGCCGAGACCAATCGGGTCAAGGCCGAAGAGGCCCTGGCTCAGGCCGATGCGGAGGCGCGCATCGGGCGCTCGCGCGAACTGGCCGCCCACGCCATCAGCAACCTGGGCAGCGACCCCGAACTGAGCATCCTGTTGGCGCTCCAGGCCATCTCGGTCACCTACACCAGCCAGGCCGAAGACGCGCTGCACCAGGCGCTCCAGGCCGCGCGTATCCGCCACACATTTGCCGGTCACGATGGTGCGGTGCGGGCGGTGGCCATTAGTCCCGACAGCCGCCACCTGGCGACGGCCGGCATCGATGGCACGGTCAGGTTGTGGGAACTGGATACCGGACAGCCGCTCTTTACCCTGCCCGGCCATACGGCCGCTGTCAATACGCTCGACTTTAGCCCCGACGGCGCCTGGCTGGCCAGTGGCGGCGATGATGGGCACAGCCTCATCTGGTCGCTTGCTCCCGACCGGCCACCGGCGCTGGCTTTTGACCTCACCGGCCACAATGCACAGATCAAGGCGCTTGCTTTTGGCCCGGCCGGGGACCGGCTCGCCACCAGCGGCTTTGACGGTACGATCCGCATCTGGAGCACTTCTCCGCTCACCTGGGGCCAGGAGCTGGCCGTGCTAAGCCAACCGGCCGGCAACGAAGTCATCGCCAACGATATCGCCTTTAGTCCTGATGGATCACGGTTGGCAGCCGGTCAGGCGAATGGCACTGTCGTCGTCTGGGGTGTTGTCTCAGGCCGCCAACTGCTCACGCTGAACGCTCACCAGTCGCGTGTAAACGGCATCGCCTTTAGCCCTACCCAACCACTGCTGCTGACCGGCGGCTGGGATGGCGTCCGCCTGTGGGATGCAATCACCGGCGAGCTGGTTCAGAGTCTCAGCGGTCACACAGCCGAGGTGCGGCGCGTCGCCTTTAGCCCAGACGGTGCCCACATGGCCACCGCCAGTGACGACCAGCGCGCCAAGCTCTGGGATGCGACCACCGGTCGTGAGGAATTGACCCTGGCCGGTCACAAAGCGGCGGTCCTTGATGTAGCCTTTGTCCAAGATGGTCGCCAGGCCGTCACCGCCAGCGCCGATGGCACGGCTCGCGCCTGGGATATCGGCCCCAATCAGGAAGTGCTCACGCTGTATGAGCCGGGTGAAGAATTTTACCGGGCGGTCTATACTTCGGACGGTGCGGAGCTGATCACGTTGGTGAACAGTGGGATCATCGAACACTGGGACCTCGGCACCGGCCGGACCATCCGGCGCTACCGGGTGCATGAGCAAGGCGCCGCCGGTGCAGCAGCCTTTAGCGCCGATGGGCGCCGCCTGGCTGTCGGCGTCCAGGGCGAACCACTTACGGTTTGGGAGCTGGCGACGCCAGAAATGGAGAGCCCCCGGCGTATCGTGACGCTAACGGTCGAGACCAACTCTGGCTTTCGTGCGCTGGCGCTGGATTCCGCCGGTGAGCGTCTAGCCACTGCGGCAGACTCGATCATTCGCATTTGGGACGTAGCGACTGGCGAGCAATTAGTAACACTGGCCGGCCATACCGACCTGGTGAGCAGCATCGCCTTTAGCCCAGACGGGGCAATGATTGCCTCCACCAGCCTCGATGCAACGGCGCGGCTGTGGAATGTCGCCACTGGTGCGCTGCGTACCGTCCTCACTGGGCACACCGGGGAAGTACGCGCCATTGGCTTCAGCCCGGCGGGTGATCTGCTGGCTACGGCAGGCGCCGATGGCCGCGCCCGGCTGTGGGATGCGGCCACCGGCGCGGAGCGCCTCACCCTGGCCGGGCACACGGCGCGCCTGAGCAGCGTGGCCTTCAGCCCTGACGGTACACGCCTGGTCACAGCCAGCGGCGACAAAAGTGCCAAAGTGTGGGACCTCGCTTCTGGACGCGAGTTACTCACCTTTAGCGGCCACGCTGACGCCGTGGCCAGTGCCTTCTTTGATGCAGACGGGCAACACCTTGCCACCCTGGGCATGGATGGCACCGTGCGCTTCTATTCGTTGGATATCGACAAGCTGGTTGAAATTGCCCACTTGCGTGTCACACGTGACTTAACCGCCGACGAGTGTACAAAATACGGGCTTGCCCTTTGCCCGCCAATGCCGTAGAATTTGCGCTGGTCGGTTCGTGATCTACCGCTGGCTGCCCCAACCCTTACTCGCGCTTTGCTATGGACTGTACCGGCAGGTCCCGAAAAATTATCGGAGCTCCGCTTTTGGGTATTCACGGTCGGCAACTGTCGGCCATCGCCTCCGGCATGACAACCCAGGGTAACGATGTTTGTCACGCCGGAGGCGATGGCCGACGCACTACGCAATACCGAAAAACCTAATTGTACGGACAAACCAAGTTAGGCGATATCATTCAGGTGCGATGCACTTGACAAAGTGCGTTGCACCTCCTGACGAGCAACCTAACTTGTCTTGTCAGTATGTCAGTACACCTAATTTCTAGAGTAGTGAGTCCGCAGGCGATGCTATCCACGTCGAAGAGGGGCCATCATGCACCAAAGACCGGGTTCGAGATACAGCACCGTTGCAGCAGCCGTGCTCTTGTTTGCCCTTTGCATCTGGCTCTCTACGATGGTTGCTACCGGCCAGGACGGCGCGGCTGGACCCGGGGCACCTGAGGATGGAACACTTACCGCCGAGCCGACGCTGGTTACGCCGACCGAGGCCGACACACCTACCGATATTCCTACTGAAGTCACCCCGACCGAGGCCGACACGCCCACCGATATTCCTACTGAAGCCACGTTGCCACCGACGGCGCCCACTGTTGAAGAGACACCGACCAATCCGCCAATACCAGAGACGGTTACACCGGGTCAAACCGAGCCAGCCACCTTTACACCGACACCAAAGCGCAAAGATGCTACAGCCACTGAGATGTCGCTCACCCGTGTCATCGGCACCTTTACTACTACTCCAGCTATAGCACCTCCAATTCTGCCGCCCCCTACCACACCGCCGGCCACGTTTACACCATCCAACGGCAGACCCAATCAACCCAGGCGGACACCGACACCCTATCCGTTGCCGCCGGAAATACCGCCGCCCTCACCACCGCCGGCAACGCTGGCCGCGGTGCCAGCGGTGCCCTGCACGGGGCGCTTCATTCCTTACGACCTCCCGCATGTAACGGCGTCTGAGAGCGGGGGTGTGGAGCCATTCGAAGCGCTTGGCGCGGGGGTGGCCGTGGCCGATCTGGACGGCGACGGGGACCTCGACATTGTATTGGGCGGCCACAGCGGAAGGGATTCGCTCTTGTGGAACGAGGGCCGGCTGCGTTTCCGCTGGGAAGCCTTTGGCAGCGGCGGCACGCGTGCGGTCAATGCGGTGGATGTGGATGGCGATGGCTGGCTCGATATCGTCCTTACCCGGCATGACGGCGCAGTGGATTTCTGGCGCAGCCAAGGCCAAGCCGCAGTGGATCGTAATCAGATCGGCCACACGGCGCAATTTGTCCGCCAACCGCTGCCCGGCGTCAACAGCCCTGCCTTTGCTATGGCCTGGGCCGATCTCGACCTTGACGGCGACCTCGATCTGGTGACAGCATCTAACGCAACCGCCCCAACAGAAACGCCTGGCAACGGAACAGGGGAAAGTGCCGGCGGCATCATTGTCTACGAAAACAGTGATCTCATCTTCACACCCACCCTTATCGCCACCACGACTGTGGCGCTGGCAATCGCGCTCTTCGATCTCGACGACGATGGCCGGCTCGACCTCATCGTCGGCAATGAGGAAGACTTGCCTGATCAGGTCTGGCTAAACCAGGATGGCGCTTGGCTCGCCGCTTCCCCACTGGAGCCCCAAAGCGCAGTTAGTGCTGGCTTCGACTGGGGCGACCTGGACAACGATGGGGCGTATGAACTCTTTGCCACAGGGCGCCAGACCGGAGACAACGCGGGAGCAGGCCAGAACAGCGGCAACAGACTATTCGTCCGCACCGCACCGGCAGCCTATGCGGATCAGGCCGCAGCCTGGGGCATCGCCGCCACAGGCTGGAGTTGGTCGGGCCAGTTTGGCGACTTTGAAAATGATGGCTATCTCGACCTTTATGCGGTCAACGGGATGATCGACGCCACGCGCTTTCCCGATCTGCCCAGCAACGAACTCGTGGAGGAAAACCAGGCCTTCCACAACAGTGACGGCACCGGCTTTGTTCCCATGCCGGCCTGGGGTTTGGGCAGCACCCGCAGCGGCCGCGGCATGGTCGTCGCCGACCTGGACAACGATGGCGACCTCGATATTGTGGTCAATAATTTGCGCATGCCCGCACAACTCTTTGAAAATCGGCTCTGCCGCGAGGACTGGATCGAGGTGGATCTGTTCTGGCCGCAAAGCGCCAACACCCGTGGCGTCGGCGCACAGATCACCCTCTTGACCGGCGATACCACCTATCGGCGGGATGTGCGCGTTGCCACCGGTTACTTGTCGGGTGGCCCGCCGCGCGTCCACATTGGGTTCCCTAGGGGCACGCAGTTGCAGGCCCTGGAGGTGCGCTGGCCCGACGGTGTGTTGACGGTCATCGACGAACTCGAACCAAATACATTTATCGAGGTGCGACGCACCGAGTAAGAGACGACACGGTATTGCATGGTTCATCAACTGCTCCCTGGTATCTTTACGGCTGACCATCGCGTGGCGGAAGGCAAGAACGGTATCATCATTGGCCGGCGGCGGGCTGTTGCCATCGACACCGGCAACGACCGTGACGAAGGCCAGGCACTGGCAGATTTCATCTGCAGCCAGGGCCATACAGCAGATTGGCTGATCCTCACTCATGGGCACGGTGACCACATCCTGGGTGGATCGGCTTTTGCCCGGGCCGAGGTCTTCTCCCATGTCTGCACGCCTGCCGTCATCGCTGAAGAGGTGGAGCAACTGGCGGCGCGCAGCGGCGAATCGATGGATGCTGTCTCCGCCCGCGTGGCCCGGCCCACTATCACCTTCGATGGCGAGCTTTGCCTGGACCTGGGTGACCGCCAGCTTCTGCTCTTCCCCACACCCGGCCACAGCCCCGACGGCATCAGCATCTATCTGCCGGCAGAACGGCTACTCTTCGCCGGAGATACAGTGGCCACGGGCATTGCACCGGCCATTTCCGCCGGAGACAGCCAGGCGCTGGGCGCTTCTCTTCAACGGTTGCGCACCCTGGAGATCGATGTGCTGGTGGCGGGTCACGGCCCTGTACTCTATGGCCAGGAGCGCGTGCATGATTGGTTGGGTTGGGTGCTTTCTTACTTGGAGGGAGTGCGGAAGGCAGTTCAGGCGGGTCTGGCGCGCGGTGACGAACCCGCTGCGCTAGCGGCCAGCATCGACTATGCCAGCCACATTGGCGACCGCCTGCCCGCCGACCGCCACGGCATGGCCCGCCGCCATCGTCTGGCCGTGGAGAAGATCATTGCCGAAGAGCAGGCGCAAAGGGGGGCATAATCATGCTGCGCATCGCTGTGGTTGGGGTGGGCTGGGCTGGTCGCCACCATGTGGAGGCCATTCGCGAGTTGGACCGCAAGTTGAGAGTCACTGCCCTGGTCGATAACGACACCGACCACCTGCGCATACAGGCCGCCGAACTTGCCATCGACCAGACCTACAGCGATTACGAAGCGGCTCTGGCCGACCCTGCTATCGATGCCGTCTCGCTCTGTACGCCGCACGC
>QEUW01000064.1 GCA_003577005.1 Chloroflexota bacterium
GCCATGCGGAAAGATGACCAGCCCGACAAAGAGCCGCAAGATCAGCGGCAAATACGCGTTCGGATCGGTGTAAAGTAGAGTATCCATCGTCTTCTCCTTCATGAAATCTCACTGGTCCCGGCAGCACACCGGACCTCGCACTACGAAAAGTAAGCGAAGGCTGGGTTACCAGCCGTTCTCGCCTTGAACAACTTGTAGACAGGATAACGCCGTGCTATCAGGCCAATGTCAGGCAGCGAGCAAGCGCCTATCAGGAAAATATCAGGAATTGCTGGATGCCGGTGAACCTGGTAAACTGACTGCGCAATCATGATGTTGGAGCACCATTCATGGCGCGACGGCTACGCTCGGTAACGTGCCCGTCACCGGCTTCGAGTCGGACAAAGTGCGGGCGTTACTAGTCTACCTAGCCGTGGAGACAACGTCGCAGCGACGCACCGCACTGAGCGGCCTGCTCTGGCCCGATATGCCCGAAGCCTCCGCACGCCACAATTTGAGCCAGGTGCTCTTCAATCTGCGCCAGGTCATCGGCGACCGGGAGGCCCAGCCGCCCTTTTTGCTGGTCAGTCGCGACGCCATCCAGTTCAATCCCGCCAGCGACTATACGCTGGATGTCGCTCTCTTCAATCGCTTGCTGGCTGAGAGCGATGCCCACGGCCACGCCCACAGCAAAATTTGTGAAGCCTGTGCGCACCAACTGCAACAGGCGGTCACTCTCTACCAGGGTGATTTTCTCCACCAGTTCTTTCTAGAGGACAGCGCTACCTTTGAGGAGTGGGCGTTGGTACAGCGCGAGCAACTGCACCGCCGCGCCCTCACCGCCTTATCCAACCTGGCCGCCTACCACGAACACCGCGCCGACTTTGAGGCAGCGTTGCGTAGCTGCGAGCGTCAACTGGCGCTCGACCCCTGGCGCGAAGAAGCCCACCAGCAGATGATGCGGATCCTGGTGCGCAGTGGCCAGCGCAGCGCAGCCCTGGCTCAGTACGAAAGCTGCCGCCGGATCCTGGCGCAGGAGTTGGGCGTGGAACCATCCCCAGAGACGCGGGCATTGTACGAGCAGATTCGCACGGGCGCGCTATCAGGCAAGGAAACCGGGAGACAGGAAGACAAGGACAAACCAATCTCCACAATCTCCCAATCTCCACTTTTCAACCTACCTACGCAACTCACCCCATTCCTTGGGCGCAGCCGTGAACGGGCGGACCTGGGCCGGCTGTTGGCGGACCCAACCTGCCGGCTGTTGGCGCTCACGGGACCGGGCGGCATCGGCAAGACACGGCTGGCGCTGCAGGCAGCACAGGACCAGCAGACGGCATTTGCTCAGGGTGTCGCCTTTGTTGCGCTTGCTCCGCTCACGACAGGCGAACAGGTCACGCCAGCGATTGCCGAGGCACTCCACTACTCTTTCGACGGCCCCACGGACCTCCAGCGCCAATTGATCAACCATCTGCGCCCAAAAGTGTTGTTGCTCGTGCTGGATAATTTCGAGCATCTGCTTGCCGGTGGCGAGGGCCTGGCCATTGTCCGGGCGATATTGCAGGAGGCGCCAGGAGTAAAGCTGCTGGTCACGTCGCACGAACCATTGAACATCCAGGGCGAGTGGATCTATGAAGTAGCGGGGCTGGGCCAGGATGCGGCTGAACTCTTTGTGCAGAGTGCGCGCCGGGTGCGCGCCGGGTTTGTCTTACAAGCCGAGGAGCAACCCTGGGTCGAGCGCATCTGCCGGCTGGTGGATGAAATGCCGTTGGGCATCGAACTGGCGGCCTCGTGGGTGCGGCTCCTCTCCTGTGCAGAGATCGCGGGCGAGATCGAACGCAATCTGGATTTCCTGGCGACACCGATGCGCGATGCGCCGGAGCGCCACCGCTCCCTGCGCGCCGTCTTCGACCATTCGTGGCACCTGCTCAACGACTCGGAACGTCAGGGGCTACAACGGCTGGCGGTCTTCCGCGGGGGCTTTGGCCGCGAGGCGGCGGAAGCGGTGGCGGGCGTCTCACTTTCGCTGCTCTCTGCCCTGGTCGCCAAATCACTCTTGCACCGCACCGCCACGGGCCGCTACGATCTGCACGAACTCGTGCGCCAATATGCGGCGGCGCGCCTGCACCAAGACGCCGAGGTCGCCGCCCTCACCCAGAAAAAACACGCCTGTTATTTCGCAACCTGGCTCCAACAGGCCGATCGGGCGATCCGCGGTGCGATCCAGCCCGAAGGGGCTGCCACCATCCGGGTAGAGATCGACAACATTCGCCTGGCCTGGGACTGGGCGGTTGCGCAAGGTGAAGCGGCACAGCTCCAGCCGCTCATCTTCACGCTCTACTGGTTTTATGACTACACCAACCGCTTTGAAGAAGGAACAGAGGTCTTCCACCAGGCCGCCGCAGGGCTGCAAAGCCTGGTGGAACAACTGCCATCACCACCGGTGGGGATGCTGGGGACGTTGGGCCACATTCTCGCATTCGAGGGTTGGTTCAACATGCGCTTTGGCCGCCTGCTCAAAGCGCGGGAAGTTCTGAACCAGAGTGTCGCACTGCTGCGCCCATTGCCGGCGCCCGTGGCGCTCTCCGATGCGCTGCGTGCGCAGGGCTTGGTCTATCACCTTACCGGCGAACACCAACAGTCTCGCGCCTGTCTGGAAGAGAGTTTGGCCCTCAAACGCATCCATGGCGACGACTGGGAGCCGAGCTTTCAGCTCTTGCATCGAGGCCTGCTGGCCTATGCGCAGGGCGACTATCAGGCATCGACCACTCTGTTGCGCGAACTCGTGGCGATTGTGCGCCGGTTGGGTCACGCCCATGCGATTGCGCGAGCCCTATTACGCCTGAGCGCCAGCCTGCTCGCCCTCGGGGTAGACGAGCCAGCCGCTTACGATGAGGCCGAGCAACTGGTCGAAGAGAGTTTACAGATCAGCCAGATCCATGAGGACCGTTCGGCCCGGGCCCTCGCCTTCGATGTGTTGGGGATGATTGCTCAAAGCCGGGGAGGCGAGCGCGTGGCTGAAGCCATTGGCTGGTTTCGCCAAAGCCTGGCGTTGTACCGGGAAATTGGAGACCGGTGGAGTCTGGCGCGCGTGCTCAACCTGCTGGGCATGGCGTTGGTTCAACTAGACCACCACGAAGAGGCAGCAGCCAGTTTTTACGAAGCGTTGACCACCGCCCTTGCGCTCGAAACGCTACCCCAGGCGTTGGAAGCGCTGGCGGGCCTGGCTGCGCTTGCCCTCCGTGCGGGCGCTCAGGAACAGGCATTGCTCCTAGCCCTGAGTGTAGAAACCCATCCACAGGCCAGCCCAAAGGCGAGAGAACGTGTCGGCCAGGTCCACCAGTCGTTAGCTGCCCAACTGACCTGTGCCCAGGTTGAAGCCATCCGCCAACAGGTGGAGCACCAATCGTTGGTGGAATTTGTGGAAGCCGTCATCCACGCGCAGACGAGCGGCGGCGAATCCAGGCGGACCCATTCACGTTGAGAGAGCGCCACCATGCAGCAACCAATGCAGACACGCCCAGTAGAAGGCTCCTATCAATTCCAAGGCTACCTCGATGACTATCTGCACGGGGTCAGCAAACAGTGGCTCAAGGTTGCGCCCACGGCCAACCCCGCCATGCTCGAAATGTTTCGTGACCGCGACCGCCAACCCTATCGTGAGCTCGTCCCATGGGCGGGTGAGTTCGCCGGCAAGTATCTCACCGCGGCAACACAGGTGCTGCGCCTGACCGCCGACGAGGAGCTACGCAGCTATCTTGCCCGCTTCGTCGACCAATTGACGGCGCTACAGGCCGAAGACGGCTATCTCGGCCCGTGGCCGCACGGCTACGAGCTCACGGGCAAGGCGCCGCAGACCCAGCACGGCACGTGGGATGCCTGGGGCCATTACCATATCATGCTGGGGCTGCTCTTGTGGCATGAGGAGACCGGCGACGAAAAAGCGCTGGATTGCGCCAAACGCATCGGCGACCTCTTCTGCGCTCGCTTCCTCGGCGCAACGCGGCCGCGCCTGGTGGACACTGGTTCCACCGAGATGAACCTGGCCCCGGTCCATGCCCTGGCGTTGCTTCACAGAGCCACCGGCAAACAGCGCTATCTCGACCTGGCGCTCCAGATCGTGGACGAGTTCGCCGCAGTAGATGACGCCGGCCAGCCACTGGCGGGCGATTATCTCGATGCAGCGTTGGTTGGCAAAGAGTTTTTTGAAACACCCAAACCACGTTGGGAGAGCCTGCACCCCATCCTTGGGCTGGTGGAACTCTATTATCTCACCGGCGAGGATCGCTTTCGCCGGGCCTTTGAGCACTGGTGGTGGAGCATCGTCAAGCTAGACCGCCACAACAACGGCGGCTTCTCGTCAGGCGAACAGGCGCAGGGCAACCCCTATCACCCGGGTGCGATTGAAACCTGTTGCACCATCGCCTGGATCGCCTTCAGCGTGGAGATGCTGCGGCTGACCGGCAATCCGATTGTGGCCGATGAATTGGAGCTTTCGACCATCAACTCAGTGGTGGGGCTGCATTCGGTTACCGGGCGTTGGGCCACCTACAATACTCCAATGGACGGCGTGCGCAAGGCCAGCGCCCACGACATCGTCTTTCAAGCGCGCGCCGGCTCGCCGGAGTTGAACTGCTGCAGCGTCAATGCCGCGCGCGGCTTTGGCATGATCGGCGATTGGGCGCTCATGCACGACGAAGAGGGGCTTGTCGTCAACTGGTATGGGCCGGGAGCGATGACAGCCCAGTTGCCGACCGGTACAGAGGTGCGCTTGGTGCAGATGACCGACTACCCGCGCATGGGCGTGATTCGTCTGCACGTGGAGATGGCGCAGCCGCAAGAACTGACCCTAAAATTGCGCATTCCCTCCTGGTCGGCGCAGACGCGGGTGAAGGTGAACGGCGAACCAATGGCAGGAGGAACGCCCGGCAGCTATCTGCGGTTGCGTAAACAATGGATGCCGCGTGATGTTATCGAGATCGACCTCGACTTTTCACCCCACTACTGGGTGGGCGAACAGGAGTGCGCCGGGCTGACCTCCATCTACCGCGGGCCGGTTCTCCTCACCTACGACCGCCGCTTCAACGACATGGACCCTGACGATGTACCCTCACTCGACGCCCGTACCCTGGCCGGCGAACTTGCATCCTGGCAGAGCTGGCTGGAACCGATAGTGTTATGGGTGGTCGAGGAGCCAGATGGGCGCAAGCTCCACCTCTGCGACTTTGGCAGCGCCGGAGAGGCGGGTACACCCTATCGCTCGTGGCTGCCTGTAGAGGGCGTGCAACCAGTCCCGTTCAGCCGGTCAAACCCGCTCCGCAGTGGGCGACCATCCTGGCCTGACGAAGATCAAAAAAGAACTGGTAATCTACGGTAGGTCGCCCTACCAGGGCGACGATGGTCACGCTGGGAGCGATGTCGCCCTGGTAGGGCGACCTACGAGACTCTCCAATCCACAGGTGAGTGAGAAGATTTTTCACCCAATCCCCGCCAGCTCCGGCTCATCGTTGTCCATTTCGACAAACTGGCCGGTAGCGGTGTAAATGATGCGTTCGCAGATGTTGGTGGCGCGGTCGGCGGCGCGCTCCAGATTGTGAGCTGCCCACGACAGATAGTTGGCGTGGTCGATCTGTTTGGGGTCGGCGATGACGATGGTGATCAGCTCACGGTTGATGGTGTTGTAGAGCTGATCGACCGCATCGTCGCGTTTGGGGATCTCACGCGCCTGTTCCACATCTTGCGTAACAAAGGCGTCGAGCGCGGCGCGCAGCATTTCGACGACGACGTCCAGCATCTGCGGCATATGCACCAGCGGCTTGACCAATGGCTCCTTGCCAATATAGAGCGTGATTCGAGCGATGCCTTTTGCATAATCACCGATCCGCTCCAGTTCGGACGCGATCTCCAGAATGCCAGCAATGAGGCGCATGTCGCGCGCCATAGGCTGCTGCGTGGCAATAAGCGTTAGACAGTCATCTTCAATCCGAAAGCGTTTTAAGTTGATCTCCCGGTCGCCGGCGATGATCTGCCGGGCGTGGTCGAGATCCTGCCTTTTCAAGGCCGCCAGCGAATCACCTAGCGCCTGGCAGACCATGCTGCCCATAAGGAGCAGTTCATCCTGCAACCGGCGTAGCTCTTGTTGATAGTGGGTGCGCATTTTGGTTTCCAATCCCGGCGGACGTCCGACCTGAGCCGCCTCATGCGAAGGCGACGCAGTTGCCGTTACCTTAGCATATGTTTGTTCCAGATATGGTATCACACTTTTTTGGATTTTGTCACGCACCCGGCGAAAGACCTTGAGCTTCTCTTCCAGCCGGCCGGTGGCGTGCGCCGGGTCTTCAAAACCGATATGGACCTTCTGGCCGCCGCCCAACCAGACCGGACAGTTCTCGGCTGCATCGCCACAGACAGTGAGCACCAGGTCAAACTCCTGGCCGCGGAATTCTTGGGTGGACTTGGAGCGCTGGCGGCTGATGTCGATCCCCACTTCGGCCATCACTTCCACCGCCAGTGGATGGACATAACCCGCCGGCTGTGTCCCCGCCGAAAAGGCCTGCCATTGGCCGGCCAGATAGTGATTGACCAATCCTTCCGCCATCTGGCTGCGACACGAATTGCCTGTGCAGAGGATCAAGACCCGTAATTTGTCCATGTATCTCGTCCCTGAAAAACCTACCTGGGCCAATAAAAGTTATCAATGACCAGAGCCAACTAGTAATCAGCGGCTTACGCCCTACTAGGGACTGATCACTGAACACTGTCTACTCATCTACACTGAGGTGTACCAGACAGGTCAGCCAAAACGCCCCGTGATATACTCTTCCGTCCGCTTTTCCTTAGGCGCAGTGAAGATCTGCCTGGTTGGCCCAAATTCGACCAAATAGCCGGCACGCTGGTCATCCACGGCAAAAAAGGCAGTGTAGTCCGACACGCGCGCCGCCTGCTGCATATTGTGCGTGACGATGATGATCGTATACTGTTGCGCCAGCTCCTGCATGAGATCTTCGATCTTGAGCGTGGAGATTGGGTCGAGTGCCGAACAAGGCTCATCCATAAGGATGATCTCAGGTTTGACGGCGATGGCGCGGGCAATACAGAGACGCTGCTGTTGGCCACCCGATAGGCCGAGCGCATTCTGTTTGAGCTTGTCTTTGACCTCATCCCAGAGTGCAGCATCGCGCAGAGACGCTTCGACAATCTCATCCATGTTGCCAGGTATCCCATTGATCCGTGCACCCCAGGCAATATTCTCGTAGATTGACTTGGGGAAGGGGTTTGGTTTTTGAAAGACCATGCCGATCCGCCTGCGCACTTCCACCGGATCGATGTCGGGATCATAGAGGTTCTGGGCGTGGAAAAGCACCTGGCCTTCGACGCGGGCAGTTAGTATGAGGTCATTCATGCGATTGAAGGTGCGCAAGACCGTACTCTTGCCACACCCGGAGGGGCCAATCATAGCCGTGATCTGGCGGGCGCCAATGCGCAGGTTGACATCACGCACGGCGCGGAACGCGCCATAGTAGACGTGCAGGTTCTGTGCTTCAATGGCCACCAGGTTGCCGTTCGCTTGCCCCGGCGCCCGAAACTGGGTATCTAGTGCAACTGTCGTCATGCTCTTTCTTCCTCTTACCACTGTTGCTGTAAACGGTTACGCAGGAAGATCGCCAGCCCGTTCAACAACAGCAGGATCGTTAATAGCACGATGATTCCGGCTGCAGCCAGCGCATGGAACTCCTGCTGCGGCAAGGAGATCCAATTGAAAATCTGGATCGGCAGCACGGTGAAGATGTCCATTGGCCCTTTCAAGTCAAAGGCGATAAAGGTCAACGCCCCAATGGTGATCAAGGGGGCGGTCTCGCCGATAGCCCGCGACATGGCCAGGATGGTTCCGGTCAGGATGCCGGCCGCAGCCGAGGGCAGCACATGGGCGTACACAGTCTGCCATTTGGTGGCGCCCATGGCAAAAGAGGCCTGCCGGATCGACCCTGGCACGGCCCGGATCGACTCTCGTGACGCGACAATTACGATTGGCAGCACCACCAGCGCCATGGTCAGCGAACCGGCCAGCAGGCTGCGCCCCAGACCAAAGGTGCGGACAAAGAGACCCAACCCCAACAACCCGTAGATAATCGATGGCACCCCAGCCAGGTTGGCAATGTTAATCTCGATGAAGCGCGTCAACCAGTTGTCACGCGCATACTCTTCCAGATAGATGGCTGCACCCACGCCGATGGGAAAACAGAGCGCAGCGGTGAGCACCGTCATCCACAAGGTGCCTTGCAGCGCGGACCGCAGCCCCGCCCGCTCGGCAAAACGCGACGGGAACTCGGTGAACAGTTCCGGTCGTAACCACGGCAACCCATCGATCACGACATCGATCAGCAAGGTCAACAGCATGAGAATACCCGCAAACACTGCCGCCAGACAAATAAAAGCGAAGATACGCCCGCTCCGCTGGCGCCGCGCCAGTTGACGCGAAAACTGTGCATCGGTAGCGATCTTGTCCGCCGCAGTTGGCGGATTTGCACCCAATTCCACACTCATTCGTACACCTCCCGGTAGCGCCGCGTGATCCAGTGGCTCACGACATTCATCACCAACGTCATTAAGAACAGCAACATGCCGACGGCAAAGATTGTCTTGTAGGCAATGCCGGTATGGGGCGTATCGCCCAGACTGACCTGCACAATATAGGCCGTCATGGTTTCAATCGACTCAAGCGGATTGAGGGTCAATTTGGGCTGTTGGCCGGCAGCGATGGCAACGATCATCGTCTCGCCCACTGCACGCGAAACAGCCAAAATAAAAGCGGCCGCAATGCCGGAGAGCGCAGCGGGCACCACGACCTGGGTCGCCACCTCGCGCTTGGTGGCGCCCAGCCCAAAGGCCGCCTGCCGTAGCGACATCGGCACTGCCGACAGTGCGTCCTCTGAAATCGACGCAACCAGCGGCAAGATCATAAAGCCCATGACAATCGCCGCGCTGGCGCCATTGAACGCCTGCGTCTGCGGAAAGAAAACCTTCAGGAGCGGTGTGATAAAAGTCAACGCAAAGTATCCATAGACTACCGTGGGAATGCCCGCCAACACCTCCAGCACCGGCTTGACCACCTTGCGCACCCGCTGCGGTGCATATTCGCTCATGTAGATCGCGGCCAGCAAACCCAAGGGTAGGGCAATCAACATCGCACCCGCGGCAACAAGAATAGTCCCATTTACCAGCGGCCAGACCCCAAAGCGCTTCGAAGCAAAGAGCGGCGTCCAGCGTGTGTCCAAGAAAAACTCGCCGAACGATACTTCGCGAAAAAAGAGAATCGTCTCTTGAATCAAGACCAGGATAATGCCAAAGGTGGTCAGAATCGAAACCGCGGCGCACAGGAAAAGCACCAGGCGGATCAGGTCTTCGCTCAGATATTTCCCCCGCCGCCTTCGTAATGGGTTGACAGCGGTGATCGTGCCCACCTGCGCCATCCCCTTTTCAACTTCTGAAATCGCCATCTTGCCGTCTCCATCCAATCCGTAAAGATCAAACGTTTTCCACAAGTAGACAGATAGGCATCACCTGTCTACCTGTTTTCCCTTCTACAAGCCTACGCAAATCACCGAATCTCCACTGTATGACAAAGAGGTCGTCCACGGGGTGTGGCGACCTCCTCAAGCGCCGAATGGGTTTGGCGAGTCTGGCCCGCCTAGCGCCGGCAGGATTACTCTTCAGCGGCCAACAGATCTTGTAAAGTGACGCCAACCGTCGAACCCACACCCTCGAAAACCGAACCGGTTGTGCGCGCATCATAACGCGCCTGCGCCGCCGTGTAGATCTCCTGCGGCAAAGCGATATAGCCTACTTCCGCCGACAGCTGGGCAGCGTTTGCCAGATAGAAGTCGATGAAGCTGTCGATTTCGGGCTTCTCATCAATGCGCGCCCGGTTGACATAGATAAAGATGGGGCGCGAGAGCGGCTGGTAGGTGCCGTTGTTCACCGTTTCGGTCGTCGGCAGGATGCAACCGTCGCCGCCATCGATTGCGAGCAGCTTCAGCTTGTCCTGATTTGTCTCGTAGTAGGCCAGGCCGAAGAAGCCCAAGGCGTTCTCATCACCCGCAATGCCCTGGACAAGCACGTTGTCATCCTCGCTAGGCAAGAAATCACCGCGGCTGGCGCCTTCCTCCCCATTGATAGCCTGGGTGAAATAGTCGTACGTCCCCGAATCCACACCCGCGCCGTAGAGGTTCAGGGGGCGGTCAGGAAAGCCCTCGCGCACCTGGCTCCAGTTCATGATTACGCCTTCGGCTTCGGGCTCCCAAATCATCTTCAACTCTGCCACAGTGAGGCAATCCACAAAGTCGTTGTTGGGGTTGACCATCACGGCCATACCATCAAAGGCAACCGGTATCTCGATGTACTCGATGTCGTTGGCAGCACACTCTTCAGCCTCGCTCTCTTTGATGGGGCGCGAGGCATCCGAGATGTCCGTCTCGCCGGCGCAGAACTTCTTGAATCCGCCGCCGGTGCCGGAGATGCCAACCGGGACGCGCACATTCGGGTTCTCGCGCTGGAACTCTTCCGCCACAGCCGAAGTAATGGGCGCCACGGTGCTGGAGCCATCGATCAGGATGGTCACTTCGCCTGCTGCTGGCTGTTCCTGAGCAGCGGGGGCGGAGCCGGTCTGCGCAGCCGGGGCTGCACAGGCAGCGACCAGCAGACCCAGAATGACCCACACAATCAACGAAAGACGACGCATATCGAGTTCTCCTCTTTTTTTATCTATAAATTGTAGCGATGCTCTGCTGGTGTAATTTCCAATCAGAACGCCTGCTGCGCAACGAATCATACAAAGAGAAGATAGGATAAGTCGATTAACACTGTCGACTGCACCCATTAACAGCGCGTCATGAAATTGTTAACGTTTGGTTATCGGCTCACCTGGCCTGCCGCTTACGATCATTCTTGTTGCCGTATAGCCATTGCCCAGATGGCTCAAAAATGGGGCGCTGGCGCTTATCAGTTGGAAAGGGATGAGATTACTTTTATCTCCCCGGTCACCTCACAACTGTTGGCCAGCGTATTAAAAATCGTTCCATAGTTGCGCACGTTGCGATCCAACCGGTGGATGCGCTCCTCTGGTTCATCTGTCCACAGCGTCAACTCGTAGACGATGCGCGTCAACCGTGGCGGCGGCTCTTCACGGACGCCATGCACGTGGATGGCCGCCCGCTGGTACGAAAAGTGGAGTCTTTCGGCAAAACGCTCTACATTTTTGAGCAGGCAGGCAGCAAACGCGCTGAACAACAGCTCGGCCGGGTTCATCAAATGCTCGCTCTGCCCCGGCGACGAGTCGAAGTAAAGTTGCGCCTGCTTGGCGCGCCGTAGCAACATTGGGCACGACCTGTTCGGCCTTGACATCATATTCGAGCATGGGTACCTCCATCCTGACTGGGTTTTCCAGCGCCGCCCGCATCTCCCCATCATCCTCGCCTGTCAGCCAGGAGGGGAACTGCGGCTCGTGGGGTCTGGTCCAGTCATCCACCCATCACCTTGTCGCGACTGCGTTCACTACAGCTTGTTCTCGCTCACCAACACCAGATCATTGTCGCGAACCAATGTGCGTACCTCGGCCATAAATTCCTGAATGTCCTCCTGTTCTGTGGACGTAAGCTCAAAGGACATAAAGGACGGAGCTTTTTCCAGGGCGCCCTTGACCGTTGGCACCTCCAGCCGCAGGTTGACAAAGTCGTAAGGACGGTCGCGAGCGAGCTCCTCCAATTTGACCAGGAAGCGTTTTTCGCCAAATTCACCGGCTATCTCCATCCGCGCTCGCGTGGTTAACCTGGCGATGGGTTCTTCGGCGGCGGTCCGCGCTTTGGCCGCATCGAGTCTGGCTTTCTTTTCCTTGGCCTCCTTGCGGACGACCTTGAAGATCTTGTGCTCGCGCTCCAGTTTCCAGACCAAAACACCTTTGCCCTGCGCTTGTCACTGGTCACTTGACCAGGAATGCCTTCGACTAAAGTCGAGGCTAACAGTAAAAGTCGGCTCTCGCCGACTCGGTGTAGCGTAATCTACGAACGAGGACTTCTACTTCTTAGAGCTTACGCAAGCCTTGATCGAACGTGATAGGATTGAGTGTGAATCTTCTCCTGGCGAGCATCAGGCGCTGCGTAAGTCGTGTTCTTTTAGCCTGGACTTTGGTTCATGGCCGGCTAAATGGTTGTGATTCGTAAGAACCTTTGAAAAGTGGGGCGACAACCGGTGCGATGCACCCGCAGGGTGCGTTGCACCTCTCGACGAAGCCAGCCTCCCAGGTGCATCGCACGCCTTGCGTGCAACGCACCACTTTTCAAACCGCTTCTAACGATCCTCTGGCAATTGAGCAGCACCTGCAATCCGGTTCAATAAATCAGCCATCAATCCTGCCTCATCCCGTAGCGAGCGCACCACACCTGCGCCCTGCCGGCAGGAATAACAACGCGCCGGCAGTTCATGATGGCCGTGTCGCGCGGTAAGCGCACCGCAATCAACACACCGAGTCAATATCCCTTCGACGAGCGGAACAGGCGCCTGCTCCGTCAGATCACTAGGGCTGACCATTTCGCTCAACTGCACTGCATCTTCGGGACAGGCCACCACGCAGATATTACAGTCCAGACAGATGGCTGTCTGGAATTGGAGTCGAAAAGTCTCCTCCGCGGTGGCAAAGTCGAGCGCCCCGGTGGGGCAGAAACGGGCGCAGAGCCCACAGCCGGAGCAGCGTGGGGCGTCTACCTGCACGCTTGCAAAGGGAATGCCGCTAGCCGGCACGGTTTGCTCGGGTGCAGGTACGAGCGAGGCGAGGAGTTCAAGCAGCCGCTGCCTCAATTGCCTGGCGCGCCCTGTCGTCTGTGCTGGCCGGATATAGTATGCTGGTGAGCGACGTGGTGAGTTCGTGGGCGCAGGTTTGAACCCCTCGCAAAAGGCAAAAAGATAGCACGCGACCTCATCCTGAACTTACTGCCGCTTCGCTCGGTGAGGGCAACGCCATCTCAGCGAGCGTACGCGCCAGCTGTTCGATGTAGTCGTGGTTCTCCAGTTTCGCTCGCCAAGCGACGGGGATCGCTTCGACGCCTAGGTACGCGCCGGAGAGTGCGCCGGCCATGGCGCCCAGGGTATCTCGATCCCCGCCATGGGTTACTGCACACAGCAGACAGTGCTCGAATGAGGCTGCGTGACGCAGAAAGGCGTAGAGGGCAAAGGGCGTCGACGCCTGTACTTCAATTCCATACCCCAATCGCGTAACCGCTGTCTCTGGCGCCACGCCGTGCGTGAGCATCTCCCCAGCCAGCTGAAGTTGGTTTTGGATCTCCCTGGTCCGAGCAAAAGCAATCAGTTCCTGGAGCAATTGCTGCCACGGGAAGGGTTCATCAGGCGTCCAATGCACGACCTGGGCGATGGCCTTGGCCAGTACCGCCGCCCCGTCGATACCGACAGGATGGGCGTGGGCGACCGCAGCGGAAGCTTCAGCCTGTGCATATAAGTCGGGCGCATTGTAGAAGAACAGGCCAACCGGGGCGATACGCATAGCGGCCCCATTGCCAAATGAACCGGCGCCACCGAACAGGCGAGCTGCTGCCTGGCGGTAGGAAAGCCCCCGTTGTTCGACCAACGAAAAGACAGTCGGGGGACCGCTTGCATATCCGCGCCACGGTTCTCGTTTGTAGTTGCGCAGAAAGCAATCCCCGACGTGCTGTTCATCGATCATGCCCGTGGCAGCAAGGGACTCAGCTAATCCAATGGCCATTGCCGTGTCATCTGTGTAGGTGAGGACATTGACTTGTGCCAGGGCTGTGTGCAGGGCTGTCTCATCCCGATGACGAAAGGCAAGCTCACCGATGGCGTCGCCCAAGCCGCTGCCGATCATCCCACCCAAAAATTTTGCTTGCAAATCGGGTGCTCTTGTCATGATTCATCTGAAGTAGAACGGGAGGACGGTTCCACGGATCGTACCGGGTCTTCTTGACGTGTCTGCTAATCGCCAGCGGCACGCGGCAACGAAAAGCAAAACGTGCTTCCTTTGCCCGGTGTGCTTTCGACCCAGATGCGACCGCCGTGTGCCTGCACAATATGCTTGGCGATGGCAAGCCCTAAGCCTGCGCCACCGCTAGAGCGAGCGCGGTCGGCCTTGTAAAATCGTTCAAAGATGCGTGGCAGATCATCCGGGGCAATACCGGCCCCGGTGTCTTGCACGGTCACGAGAATTTCACCCGCATTGGCTTCAGCGCAGGCGCTCACGCGGATCGTGCCACCTGCCGGGGTAAATTTGATTGCGTTGTGTAGCAGGTTTGTCACCACCTGCTGCACGCGGTCTGGGTCCACCACCACTTCAGGGAGATCGCCGGACAGGTCAATCTGCAACGTGAGATTGGCCCGTTCGGCCTGGGGACGGAGCCGTTCGGCCCCCAGACCGATAACATCCGCTGCGGGCATAGCGCGCAGCCGGAGCGGCGCCTGCCCCGATTCGATGCGAGCCAGCTCGAATAACTCTTCGGTCATCTGCGCCAGCGCATCGACCTCGATCGCCATACGCTGCAAAAAGCGCTGTGCAGCCGGCGGGTCGTCGAGCGCGCCGTCGGCCAGCGTATCGACCAGCGCCCGCAGTGAGGCCAGTGGCGTGCGCAACTCGTGCGAAATATTGCTGATAAAGTCCTGGCGCACCGTCTGCAACTGGTGCAGGCGCGTCAGATCTTGCAGGATCAGCACATGGCCGCGCTGGCGTCCTTTGAGATAGGGCGTGGCGACGACCCGCAGCACACGTCCCCCCTCCAGCTCTAGCATGGCTACCTCTTCCTGACCGCTCTGGACGCAGCGGCTGTACACCTCCACAATGCGATGGTCGCGCACGGCCTGGGTGACGCTGCGATCCAGCGCGTGCTCGGCTTTTGTGTGGAGCAGCCGCTCAGCGGCCGGGTTGAGCAACCGCACATCGCCGTGCCGGTTGACAATGAGGACACCGTCGGTGAGCGCATACAGGACCGTGTTCAAGCGATCTTTCTGGCGCGCCCGTTTTTCCATCTCTTTTTGAAGTTTGTCGGCCATGCGGTTGAAGGCGCGCGCCAGTTGCCCGATCTCGCCGCTGCTGAACGAACGGATGCGCGCATCCAGGTCGCCGCCACCAATGCGTTCGACCACCTCCGTAAGCCGGCGCACTGTGGCAGCCGCCCGTTCTGCCTGAAAGACCATCAGGCTGACGATCAGAAGACCCGCCACCCCTACCGGGACAGCCACCTGCCCGAACGATACATCCAACGCGCGCGCCAGATAGAGAGCCAACCCCAGCAGGATCAGCCCAATGACAACGGCATAAGAAAACGCAGTACGCCAGCGCAAACGCGGTGAATGAAGCATGTTGGGCAGAACGATCCCTTTAACCCTCTATTAACCCTCAAAGCGGTAGCCGATACCTCGCACAGTGATGATACGGGTGGGGTTAGCAGGGTCAGCCTCGATCTTCTCGCGCAGCCAGCGCACGTGGACATCCACCGTGCGGCTGCCGCCGTCGTAGTCCCACCCCCACACCCGCTCGAGGATCAGGTCGCGGCTGAGCACCATACCCCGGTTGCGCGCCAGAAAGACGAGCAGGTCGAACTCTTTGGGTTTGAGGTGGAAGACTTCCCCGCGGAAGCTCACTTCACGCCGGCTGAGGTCGATCGCTAGATTGGGAAAGACAAAACGCTCAGAAGGCACATCGAGTGCGGCGCCGTGTGACTCAGCCGCCATCTCTTCACGCACCAGGCGGACCCGGCGCAGCAGCGCTTTGACCCGTGCGAGCAGTTCACGCATACTGAAGGGCTTGGTCAGGTAATCATCGGCGCCCACTTCCAACCCGACCACTTTGTCCACCTCGTCGGCGCGCGCCGTCAACATGATGATCGGTGCGCTCGTTTCCTGGCGGAGAATGCGGCACACCTCGTAGCCATCCAGGTTGGGGAGCATGACGTCCAGCACCACCAGGTCGGGTTGCACCTGCCGCGCCACTTCTAGCGCCTTGAGACCATCTGCCGCGATTGAGACATCGTAGCCCTGCCGTTGCAAGCTGTATTCCAGCGTATCGAGCAGCGCCGGTTCGTCTTCGACCACCAAGATTTTGGGATTCACGGGTGAATGTATCCTACGTTGCAATCAGTACAAACACTTTTCTGTTGAGTATCCACAGAAAGCCGCTGCGCTGCAAGTCTGCACCGTGGTTGGACATTAGTTGCACAGTGCGCGGAGGGGCGGTGTGGTCGTGTAATTCGGGGTTGGTAAGAAGCTGTTTGAAAAGAGGAAATACTGCCTTGGTGCGTTGCACGCAAAGCGGCGATGCACCTGGGAGGCTGGCTTCGTGGAAAGGTGAACGCACCGGTTGTCACCCCACTTTTCAAACAGGTTCTAACACGACAACGAGACTTCGAGTGATAGCCCTAACTTGACCTCCGGGAGGGGACTACAAACAGTCTGAATGACGAAGCTGACTCTGGTCCCCTCCCGGAGGTCTTGGCGGCGACAATCGTCAAAGTCTCGTTGTTGTACTAAAGTGGTAATTGGTAAGTGGTAATACAAAAGAACAGGGGTGCGCCCGGCTACTAGGCGCACCCCCGCTCGAAGGAGGGTGGGATAGAGGTGTGTGTACTGAGGTCGATTGCGATAATCAGCTCCCAGAATGCTGCGCAACCACATTTAGGATCACATTACCAGGTTAACGTTTCGGGTTCATCAAGTTAACACTTTGTTAGCATTTTCCATGGTCGTCATGTGCGCCGATGCAGAACGACCGTATATTGATAGCGGTCGGCTCGATAGACCGAGCGGCCATATTCGACAGGTGTATGATCGGCGCGGTAGGCAACGGTGCGCATCTCCAGGGCCGGTTGGCCGACCTCGACCTTGAGCAGCCGGCTCTGAATTTTTGTAATCAAGGCGGCGCCCACGGTCTGGCGGGCGACGGCGACGACGGTGTTATACCGCCCGGCGAGCAGTTCGTAGAGCGAACCTTCCAGGGCCTGCCGATCATCCAAGAGATGGGGAAAGAGGCGGTAGGGCGTGTACGAGGTCTCGATAGCCAGAGGTTCGTTGTCGGCCAGACGCAACCGCTGCAGGACATTCACCCGCTCACCATCACCTAGGTTGAGTCTGCTCTTCACCTCTTCATCAGCCAGGGCGACTTCGCAGCGCAAGACGCGGGCGCCGGGCTGCATGCCCCGTTCTCGTACAACACCGCTAAAGCTTGTGACATGCGACCCCAGTTGGATGGGGCTGGGCGGGTTGACAAAGGTGCCCTTGCCCTGGCGCATTTCAATGACACCCAGCGCCTGTTGGTGGCGCAACGCCTCGCGCACCGAGCTCTGGCCGACCCCCAAATCTTTGGCCAGTTGCGCCACCGAAGGCAGACGGTCGCCGGGTTTGAAACGGCCTCCTTTGATCGAGGCTGCCAGCCAGTTGGCCACCTCATCAGAAACATTGGTACGGGTAATTCTAGTCATAATGGTCGCACGGTTTTTTTCTTTTTGACGGTTGGCGCGAGGTATGCTAAGATCAGACAACTCATCAGATGACCTGATCACCATCCGCATTATACCTAGACTCATCGTCGATTGCCAGTCTGCCGTTTGTGCAATTTCAAATATGGCCGGAAAGCCACCGGACAAAACGGCAGCCATCATCTCATCTCTCTGGCCGCAAGTCAAATAGAGAATTGCTGCCATTGCTCGAGGTTGATAAAACGGGCGCTGCCTGACGTAGCTACACCCCGACGCCCAAAGAGAGGAGTTGCGCTTCGATGACCACCGCTGGAACTGAACGGCAGGACAAGATCGCCGCCAAACTAGCCGCCCCCTGGGTAACTCCCTTTCTCCTGTTGCCGCTTCTCGCTCGTATTGCCACTGTCACACCCGCCGGGCGCCCGCACGTCGTGCCAGTCTGGTTCGAGTGGGATGGCGCGCTGCTCTGGACCAGCATCGACCAACGTTCGAAAAAGTACCGGAACCTGCTCGCCAACCCCTCCTGCGCCGTCACCATCGACGAAACGTGGGGTGGGTTGCGTTTCCGCGGCGTCATCTTTGAGGGGCAAGTCGAGTTGATCACCGAGCCGCGCGAGTGGACGGTAGCGACGACGCGGCGCATCTACACGCGCTATATGGGCGTCGAGGGGATTGCTGCCAAGACCATCCAGTCTATGCTCAACAACGGGCAACACGCCGTGGTCAAGCTTACGCCCGACCATGTCATCGTCTGGGATGATACAGGGGGACCGGCGCCGGTAGGATAAAGACGAATGCAGAATGCAGCGCGCGGAATGGCAGGATGACCACGCTGGGAGCTTACTGACCGTGACGGGCCAGAGGAGGTAGGGATGGCGGTGACGACGATGGGGGGCAGACGGCGCTGGAGCAAGATGGCGCAGCGCGAATTTGTGGCTGGTCTGGTCTTTGCCTCGCCATGGATCATCGGCGTGCTGGCCTTTCTGGCCTACCCAATGGTGGCGACCTTCTATTATAGCTTTACACGCTACGAGATCCCCCTGCCGCCGCGTTGGATCGGGTTGGACAATTACGTGCGCCTCTTTACCGCCGACCGCTTCTTCCCCCAGGCACTATGGAATAGCTTTTACTTGACGGTGATTGGCATCCCCGCACAGTTGATCTTTGCCCTGTTCTGTGCGCTGCTGCTCAACCTGAAGATTCGCGCCCAGCCGATCTGGCGTACGATCTATGTCGTTCCCACGCTTATGCCGCCAGTGGCGATGGCGATCTTGTGGAACTGGATTTTGAACCCCAAGCTGGGCATCGTCAACAATGTCCTGGCCGATTTTGGCATCCGCGGGCCGCTCTGGTTTGCCAGCCCGCTCTGGTCAAAACCGAGCCTGATCGTCATGCAGGTGTGGGCTGTCGGGGCCATGACCATCATCTACCTGGCCGCGTTACAGGCAGTGCCATCCGAGCTCTACGAAGCTGCCGAAATCGATGGCGCCGGGACGCTACGCAAGTTTTTCAACATCACCATCCCCCTCATCTCCCCCGTGACGCTCTTCCAACTGGTGACTGGCGTCATCTGGTCGCTCCAGTATTTTACCCAGGCTTTTATCCTCAGCCAGCAAAACGGAGCATTGGGGGCGCCACAAGGGTCGCTGCTCTTCTACGGCCTCTATCTCTATGCGCAAGCCTTCCAGTCGCTCCAGATGGGCTACGCCGCGGCGCTGGCGTGGATTCTGCTCCTGATCTCAGCTCTGATCACCTGGGTAACGCTTGTCTCGTCCCGTCGTTGGACGCATTATGATGTAACGTAATGCGTGATGCGTAATACATATTACGCATCACGCATTACGTGTTACGGAGCTACGATGGCGACAACTCTCCCTTCTCGCACCACGGTTGTAAGCCGGCCGGCGACGCGCTGGCGTGGGCTGCGCAAATCGCTGTGGCAGATGGCCGCCTATCTGTTGGTTTTGCTGGTGGCGCTGCTCTTTTTGATACCGTGGATCTGGCTCGTTTCGACTTCGCTCAAGGCGCCTGAACAGATTGTCGAGATCCCGCCGCGGCTGGTGCCCAAACCGGTGATGTGGATCAACTACTGGTATGCGGTGACCTATATCCAATACCCGGTCTATCTGAGCAACACCCTGATCATCAGCGCCCTGGCGGTGATCGGGCGGGTCTTTTCTTGTACGGTAGTCGCCTATTCGCTGGCAAACATCAACTGGGCAGGGCGCAATATCCTCTTTGTGATTGTCCTGGCCTCGCTCATGTTGCCGGGGCAGGTGACGCTGATCCCCCTCTTTATCATCTTTAGCCGGCTGGGCTGGGTCAACAGCTATTACCCATTGGTGGTGCCGGCCTTTTTTGGCGATGCCTTTTTTATCTTCTTGATGCGCCAGTTCTTTATGAGTATCCCCCGCGAGTTGACCGATGCCGCCAAGCTCGACGGCGCGTCGCATTTCAATATCTACTGGCGGGTGGTCATGCCGTTGGCAAAACCGGCGCTGGCTACGCTGATCACTTTTACCTTTATCTGGACCTACACCGACTTCCAGGGGCCGCTCATCTATTTGAAAGACCGCAATTTATGGACGCTTTCGCTCGGGATGCAGGGCTATTTGCAGCGGTATGGCGTCGGCGGTACGGCGCTGGGCGCCATGATGGCAGCGGCCACGCTTTATACGTTGCCGATGATCATCCTGTTCTTTGTCACGCAGAAAACCTTTGTGCGTGGGATTGTTACGACCGGATTTAAGTAGAAAATTCGTCCCCTAAAGGAGGAGCTACATGATGGTCCCCAGAAATGGAATGGTCACTGCCCCGCTCTCACGCCGCCAGGTGCTGAAGGTAATGGGGCTGGGCGCGGCCGGCGCACTATTGGCCAGTTGTACCCCGCCACCCGGCTCGGCGCCCCCGCCCTCGGATAGCGATGTACCGGCTGCACCGGCTGCACCGGCGCCAACCGGGCGCGAACTCGAGGGCTTTACCCCGCACCTCTCGCCACCCGCCGAACCACTCACCCTCCTCTACTGGTGGGGGAACAATTATGAACCGGCGTTGGAGTTCACCAACGAGGTGATCGCCCGTTTCTCCGAAGCCTACCCCACGGTCACCGTCAACCCCGTAGCCGGCCAGGATTGCGATGCCTTTGTCACCGCCGCGGCCGCCGGCACGCCGCCCGACCTCTTCCACACCTGGGATTGTGTCGAGCGCATGGGCAACTGGGCCCGCCGCGGCATGATCATCCCGGTGGATGACTTTATCACGGCCAGCAATTTCGACCTGGACGACTACTTCCCCGGCATCATGGACACCTGCCGGATGGACGGCAAGACCTGGGGCATGGTGGACAGTGCCGGCGTCTTTCTGCTGTGGACGCGGCCGCAACTCTTTGGTGAAATCGGCCAGACCGGCAATGTGGCGCCGCAGGATACGGACGAACTGTGGGCGTGGGCCAGGGAACTGACCACGCGCGACGCCAGCGGCGATATCGAGCGGTTAGGGATGCGTTTGCCCGGCTGGACCTGGGAATACTTTACCTGGATCGTCAATTTCGGCGGTGTGCTCTGGGACGCCACGGCCAACGAGCCGACGCCCGAACACCCCGGCGTCCTCCAGGCGCTCAACGACCTGCTTGAGCAGGTCAACTACTATGGAGCCGACGAGCTCAATGCCTGGTCGGCTGGTATCGGCTCGCAGAGCGGCGCCGAAAGCCCCTGGCTGGCGGGCAACGCGGTCATGCAGATTTCGGGTGACTGGAGTGGCCAGGCCATCTTCGACTTCTTCCCCGACTGGGAATTTGGTACAGACTACGGCGCCTTTGCGCCACCACCGCCGCCCGCCGCCAAACAACATGGCGACAGCGCGGTCGCCTGGTGGTCGTGGCCGTGGGTCATCCCCGGCGGCACGAGTAATCCCGACTGGTCATGGGAGTTGTTGCGCTTTTACCTGTCGCCGGAGTATCAGATCAACGTGCGCGCCAAGTTCAAAGAGATCCCGGTGCGCAAGAGCATGATCGACGACCCGCGCATCGACTGGCCCGCGGCCGAGGTGGCCGGCGAGATCGTCAAAGGCGAACGGGCGCTGACCACTGTCATGCCCATGAACCCGGTTGCCGTCGAGTACAGCCAGTTGCTCAGCGAAGCCATCGAAAACATCCTGCGCCTGACCGAAACCCCCGAAGACGCCATGGCCCGCGTCAAGCAGGAGACGCTCGACCGGCTGCAGGATGTGTAATTCATAATGCGTAATGCGTAATCCGTGAGAGGCACTCCTCATCACGCATCACGGATTACGCATTACACATGACACATGACAACCACCACAGGAGCAACAAGCTTGACCGACCACCAATTCACCTATCGCGTCACCAGCGGGTGGCTGCGCGACCTGGCGGGCGAGCCGACGCCGCACGACCGCTGGCCCAATATTCGTTGGGATGAACAGTTGCTGGCCGACCAGGTTCGCTTTCTCGATGTGCAGGCCGAACTGGGCATGACCTACAACCTGGCCTGGGGCTTTTTTATCGACCGCGCCTGGCCGGCGCCGTTTGACCCGGAGCGGGTGATCGATGCACAGCGACGGGAGATGTTGCGGGCCTTTGTCGATGCGGCGCACACACGTGGGCTGAAGATTCTGACCGGTATGGGCATCTATTCGTGGGGCTTTGACGAGGTCATCCGCCAGGTGCCGGGTGTATCGGCCGGCCATCAACATGCCATGTGCGTCTTCAGCGATGAGGCGTGGGATTGGCAACGCCGGGTGCTCGATTTTGTCATGGAGCCGCGCTGGGGGCTGGACGGTCTGAGTATGCAGTCGGCCGACCAGGGACGTTGCGAGTGTGAAAAGTGCAGCAAGCTCTCGCCGGCCGAACACCATGCCATCCTGTTGGTGCGCTCGGCCGAACATGTGCGCGCCAACAGGCCCGATTGGGTCATCGGCCAGGCATCGTGGGGGCTGCGGGTGGACCAACCCGAGGAGTTCCAGTTCTTAAAGGAGATTTCCCGGGCCGTCGATTACATGATCGAAGTGCGCGAGCTTTCGGCCATGGCGGGTCGCCGGCAGGAGCTCATCGAACTGCTCGACTGTGCGTTTGGGTCGGTGGGCGGCGTCTTTGTCGAGCCGCCACAACACTGGGATCGCCTGCGCTGGTTTGTGCCCTGTGGTCTCGGTTCGGCGCAGGCGCTGGCCCGGCTCTGGCAGGATGGCGGCCGCGCCTGTGAGTACTTCTACCGTCCGTTCGCTAATCCAGTCGAAGAGGTATCGTGGCGCAGCGGGGCGAAGATGCTCATTGCGCCAACCACGGCGCCTAAAGACGCCCTGCGCGAGGCTGTAGCCGCCGTCTACGAAGTGACCGGCAGCACGCTCGATGACCTCACCGACTGGTTTGTACGCGGTGAAAACGCCTACTTCTCGCGCTCCACGTTCGAGTTGGGTCGCGGGCCGCTTTCGCTCGAACCGCTGGTCTGGAAAGAGAACCCGGCTGCCGCCGGCCCACCCATCTACCTGCGCGACCGCATGACCGCCGAGGTCAGGGCTGACTATGCGCAGGAATTGGGGCGGCTCCAGGCCGAACTCAAACAGATGCGGATCGACCGCAGCGACCTGGTTGAGAAGGCCGTGCGTGCCATTGATGGCGCGCTACAGGATATTGAGCACATTTGAAGCTGCTCCTATGGAAAGGATGCCGATTGTACTGGCCGATTTGTCTTAGAACATTTGTCCGTTGTTCACGGCTTATGCTAAACTTCACCACAATCGTCAAGCAATAGTACAGAGGTGAAGATTATATGCTGGCCGTCAATACGATCTACTTAGGCGATGCCCGCGAATTGCTTGCGCAGATCACGCCCGAGAGCGTCGCCTGCAGCGTCTGGTCGCCACCCTACCATGTGGGGAAAAGTTATGAGCAGGACGTAGCTTTTGAGGACTGGGTTGCGTTATTGCAGGATGTCGTTGCCTTGCATACATCCATCCTGAAGCCGGGGGGCTTTCTTGCAATCAATATTGCTGACATTCTTTGTTTTCCAGATGCCGATATGCCCCGTATTCAGGCGGCCAATCCGCGGCGGCATCGTTCGAGTGTAACACGCGAAGATGTCCTTGCGGCAAAAGCAAAATATCCGCACTACAATCGCGACCAGCTTGCGACATTGTTGGGCTGTAGCGAGCAAACGATTGACCGCAGGCTCAATGGCAACAATATCCGCGGCGGGAAATATGCAACCCAGACGAGAGTTAAACTTGTCGGTGGCATCCTAGAGGAAGCAGCTTTAAAGGCCGGGCTCTATCTCTATGACCGCCGCGTCTGGGTCAAAGATGCCGCTTGGGAGAATTCAAAGTGGCACACGCTTTCGTATCGCTCAGTGGACGAATTTGAGTACATTTACATTTTTTGGAAACCGGGGATCACGACGGTTGATCGCTCACGCCTTTCGCGTGATGAGTGGGCCAATTGGGGTTCGCGCGGGGTTTGGGTCTTCCCTTCGGTTCGTGCCAACGATGACCATGAAGCAAAGTTTCCACTCGAATTACCAAAGCGTGTGATCAGGCTATTGACCGACCCCGGTGACCTGGTGCTGGATTGTTTTGTCGGCAGCGGGACGACCGCAGTGGCGGCAATCTTGACGGGCCGAGACTACATAGGCATTGACAAGGAACCTCACTACGTGAAGCTCGCTCAACAAATGTGCGCAAAGACCGCCCGATCACTTGGCGCCTCAGTGGAAGAACCGGACGATAGCTCAAAAAGCGATGGGTTGCAACTGAGACTACTACTCGAGGAGAGCGTAGAATACCAGGTCTACTCTTCCCAAGAAAATGTGACTTGACCCTCTTGATCGAACCGAATGCGCTGCACTCGCCATGTTACTTTTTGTGCGAGTTTTGTGAAGGAGAGTCGCGCACGTTGTTTCTCACCGCGCGCTGGGCTGTCTGGTCCTACATTCCAAATATGATCGGTAGGTGAAGTCACATAGTTGGATTCCAGGATACCATTTGGCAGGGCAGCTACCAGGATCGCTCTCAAGACGCGCCCGGCGCCGCTTTCTGTGTAATGATAGTGGACAAATTGAGTGGTCGTCAGATACGAGTTACCATTTGGAAGGCTAATCACGGGTGACAAACCCCCTTGTGTATCGACGACCGTTCCGTCGCCTCTTGTAAACAACACGCGCAGTGAACTTTGCCCGATCTGTATGCGGCCACTCGACGCGCTTTTTTCGGCTTTGGAATCGACAAAGAGCGCCTGGCGCAACTGATATTCTGGTAGAAAAATGTATCTTGCCTGACGATAGTCTACAGTTCCATACAACCTTTGTCGAATGGGGAATCCACTGAGGTCGGTGAGCGCCTCTTGAGTGACGTCTTCGGCTACGCCGTCCGCATCATCGGGTGAATTGCGAAACTCGTCCCAAGCATTGGCGGCGAAATTCAACAACGCCTGGGTCGTGATACGCATCGACATTTTCTCAATATCTTCAATTTCGGTAGCTGTGAGTGTGTGAGGGAGCCGATCCATAACGATCCTTTTCAGGTGGGCTTAAGATTCCTTACATTCTATCATGGTTGTACCCACAGGAGAAAAGCATGATTTCGCCTGAACAAGTTACACAATTTCAGCGTGATGGCTTTGTCATTCTTGACCAAATTTTGACTCCCGACCAGGTCGCCCGCGCCAACGCCGCCCTCGACCGCATCTTCCGCGGCGAGGTCAACGCCGA
>QEUW01000590.1 GCA_003577005.1 Chloroflexota bacterium
GCCGAGGCGACGATCTTGGGCGTCTGCACCTCAGTAAAGCCGCGTGATGACAGCACAGCCCGAAAGGCCGCCATCGCTCCCGCCGCCAGCCGGAAGATGGCTCGCCGCGCCGGGTGGCGGTTAACCACTACGGCATGGTCGAGCAGATTGGGCAGCGTAGCCTTGACCTCGCGCTTGCTGATGACCACTGGCAACGGTTCCCTCACCGGAGTAATCACCTCAACGTGGGGCTGGTGCAACTCATAGCCGCCCGGCGCCTGTGGTTCCGCCACGACAGTGCCTTCCAGCGCAACCACGCTTTCGGGACCCAGCTCACCGCCGAGTAACAGGCCGAGCGTGGCCTCCTCTTCGGTCACGGCCTGGACCGCGCCCCAGCCATCGCGTACAATTAGAAAATTGACGCCGCCCAACCGGCGCAGGTTGTGTATCCAGCCCAACAGCCGGACGCGCTCGCCCATATGAGCGCTGATTTCGGTTGTACGGATACGCGGTAATGATTTGGCTGTTCCCATCTTTCTCTCCTGATCGACGGTGTGGATGCGCTCAATAAAAAAAGCCCTCGTCCCGTTGGAGGACGAGGGCTGCTAGGCCATCTCGTGGTGCCACCACCATTCACTCAGGCGCCGGTCTGGGTCGGGTGCCTGAGCCTTAAGCCGGTCATCACCGCACCTCAACCTGAGCGCGTGCAGACCGTTGCGTGCTAACGGGCGCCACCCGGAAACCGGCTACTGGTCAGCTTTCAGTCATCAGCAAAGATGCGCTTCTACTGTTCACTGCTCACCGAAACTGAGTTCACCGGTCGGCTCAAGGGTGTCATCATCGAGGGCCAGCGGCGATGCTTGCAGCCACGACATCGCTCTCTGGGCGCCGGATGCGGCTCGACGACATCTCCCCATCACTGCCTTTCTGTATTGTGTGCAAGTCTAGCATGAGTGGAAGATTCCGTCAAGAGACAGACCTTGACTTCTGTCACCCCTATTGAGAAGCCCAGGATCTTCCCGTATCAGCAGGTGGCGCAACTTCCACCGGGATTGGCGCGGCCAATGCCATCTCGGCGGTTGTCAGCGTACAGGTATATGCGTAGATCTTCACACCGGCGGTTGCTGCAACAACCAGCGCCTTTGCAAAGGCCGGATCACGCTCCCATTGCGGCTGGAGCCGGGTAGCGTCGGGTCGTTGCACGATAAAAACGATCGCACAGCGTTGCCCGCTGGTTGCCATCGTTGCCAGTTCCAGCACATGACGGCGGCCCCGGGCAGTGACTGCGTCGGGAAACTTTGCCACCCCCGCCTCGACCAGCGTAGCCGACTTCACCTCGACCCAGCAGGCGCCACCGCGCGCATCAACCAGCCGGAAATCGATCCGGCTGCGGACGCCGGCCGCGTGCGTTTGCGGCAAGGCGACCTCGCGCGCAATATGGCTGTAGCCGCGAAATGGAGCGAAAAAGCCGCTGGCCAGCCCCTCGCTAAAGAGTTGGTTGGGCAGCCGGCTGTCCAAGCTGATCAGTTGGCCGTGTTCGGGGTGCTCGACAAAACGCAGATCATAGGCTGTTTTCCGTGCGGGATTCGCCGCGCTGCTGACATGGATCGTTGCGCCGGGGAGCAGCAGTTCGCGCAACCGGCCTGGGTCGGGACAGTGTGCATGGATGAGTGTACCGTTGCGCAACCGTGCAACTACCAGATAGCGATTGGGGCGTTCCAGAAAGGTCGCCGGTTCGGTGATAAAGGAAAAACGCATATAGGCCAGCGGGGTTTAGTTGTTATCCTGCCTGGCGCTCTCCCACTCCACCAGGGCGGCCGCGACATCTTCTGGTGTGGTGAATGGACGCACCACCTGAAGAAAGGTCTTGGTATCGGGCGTCAATTCGCGCAACCGTTCCAGTTGTGGACCTAAGGGGCTGGTGGCGGCAGCGCCGGTGCCATAGCTGCCGTGGAAAGCAAAGAACGCCTGGTTGAGCACGCGCAGCGGGTACCCGTTGGCGACAAAGTATTGGCGACGACGTTCCATATAACGTTCCGCTTCCTCGACCCGGCCCTGGGCAAGCAGTGTATCCACCAACAGGCGAGTCTCGCGCATGTTGGCGCCAAAGTCAAAGGTGCGAGCCGGAGTGAGGGGTATTGTTTCAGTATTGACGGCCGGTGGTGGCGGCGGAACCAGTTCAGGGTAGAAGCGGCGCAACGCTTCGGCGCCAACTTCGTTGCCGACGATGTCAGCGACGGTTTCATTGATGATGATGATATCGCTGCTGGCGCCGTAGTTGAAGCCCAGCGGAAAAAAGGTGAGATAGTTATGCACCCATTCGTGGGCAACAGTGCTGAGAATCCACTCCAGACTGGCGTCGTCGATGACCATGGTGGGATATGCGCCAAGACCGCCAATATTGGTTACATAGGCGCTGAGTTCCTGTTCGTACCGGATGCGCTGTTCGGCCAGCTCGATTGTATCCAGGCTGATAGCGGCATCCAACATCCGCGCATAGAGCGTTTCAATACGGTCGCGCGGGCTGACCACCAGCTTTTTGGGTGGTTCGACAAAGGCAAACTTGACCGGTGGCAAGGGTACGCCCTCCAGGCCAAGCCCTGCTTCCACCAGGATCAAACCAACCTGTTGTTCGATGATCTGTTCAACGGCGGGGCGGTCGTGAGCTTGTTGGATGCGTAGCGCTTCAATCTCGGCTTGATGGCCGGCTGCAAGCGGTGTCCGTTCGTGGTTGTTTTCGCTATAGAGCCGCGCGATCTCAACCTCTAACTGGCGGATCTGGCGCGCCCGCTCCAAATAATCCTGAACCAGCGCCACGCCTTCAGCCGGTGTCAGGGGAGCGGCCGGGCGGGTAATCAGGGCTTGCGCCTTTGCGGCCAGGGCTTCGACTTCCCAACTGAGTAGATCGAAACCATACCCTGCCACCGTCATGTTCAACCGTTGTAGGCTTGCCTGTTGGGCGGTTACTGCACCACCGCCGGCAAAGAGGATCACCAGACAGCCGCTGAGGGTGATCACGAACAGCCGATGCAAGGTGCGCAATAATGGCCGGGCCGGTACCTGGACCTTGGTCATCAGCCGCCCAACGTGTTGTACTTGTGTTTCGTCCAAATTCATCTTTCGCGTTTATAATACCCTGAACTCTTGTTCAAAATTGAACTTTCGCCTATTGTAACCGATAGACTCAAATTTGACTGGAACATCCGTTGCGATTTTTTAGCTATCCCTGGCGGGTCTGCGCATCCCCAGATGGGTACGCCCCACCGGATGCTTCACCGCACGAAATTGGCTGCAGAAGGGTCATCCATGAATACCATCGACTGGTCGCTTGCGCTCGACGGCGACTACCTTCCACCGAGGTCGATGCATTGCGCCAGTGGTTTTCCTTTACGGATTTCCACCACTTTATCCAGGTCTATCTTACCATTTCAGACCTCCTGCGCACGCCCGAGGATTTTGCGTTGGTGGTCCACGCCTGTGGCGCTGACATGGCGCAACAGAATATCTGCTATCGTGAGCTGACCTTTACACCCTTTACCCACCTCGATATCCAAGAAAAAGGCTTGACCGCCGCCGACCTGCTGGAAGGATTGGAAGCCGGGCGGCAGCAAGCTCGTCGCGATTGTGGCGTTGAGATGCGCTGGGTCTTCGATGTGCCGCGCAATGCCAGCTTTCGCAACGGGATATACGACCCATATCCGGCCAACCAGACCCTTGCCTATGCCATTGCCGGCCAGCCGTACGGTGTGGTCGGTTTTGGGTTGGGTGGATTGGAAGTCGGTGCGCCCCCCGAACCCTTTGCCCACGCCTTCGCCGACGCCAGAGCCGCGGGCCTGATCTCTGCCCCTCATGCCGGCGAGACGGTGGGGCCGGCGAGCGTCTGGGGCGCGCTGCACGATCTTCAGGCCGAGCGGATCGGCCATGGCGTGCGCGCTATCGAAGACCCCCATCTGTTGGCCGAACTCAAAGACCGCCAGACCGTGCTCGAAATCAACCCGACGAGTAACATCTGTCTTCACGTCTATCGCCGCCTGGCCGAACATCCTTTTCCGCACCTCGACCGGATGGGGCTCAATGTCACGCTCAACAGCGATGACCCGCCCCTCTTCAACACGACGCTCTGTGCCGAGTACGCCCTCCTGGCGCACGAATTCGGCTATGGGAAGGCTGACCTGGCGCGTATTGCGCGTGCGGCCTTTACGGCTGCCGCTGCGCCGGCTGAAGTCAAAACCGGGTGGCTGGCAGAACTGGACTCCTTCTTGGCCGCACATGAGGGGGCCTGATGCTCTACCTGGTCGCCACACCGATTGGCAATCTGGGCGACATTACGCTTCGCGCATTGGAGACATTGCGCACGGTCGATCTGGTCGCCAGCGAAGACACCCGCAAGACGGGACAGTTGCTCAAACATTTCGAGATTCAAAAGCCACAGTTTGCTTTTCATGAACACAACGAGGCGCGCGCCGGCGAACGCATTTTTGGCCTCCTGCGCCAGGGTAAGTCGGTCGCCCTTGTGACCAGCGCTGGCACGCCGGGTATCTCCGATCCGGGCTTTACGCTTGTACGCCGGGCGATAGCGGAACAGGTGCCGGTGACAATGATCCCTGGCCCCACAGCGCTGATCATGGCGCTGGTGCTCTCTGGGCTGCCTGTTCACAGCTTTACCTTTCGTGGTTTTCCCCCGCGCAAGAGCGGGCAGCGACGGCGTTTTCTGGAAGTTGACCTCCGCTCACCCCACACGCTGATCTTTTACGAAAGCCCTCACCGTCTCGTTGCGTTTCTGGCCGACGCTCTGGCTGTTTATGGCGACCGCCCCGCGGCCATCGCCAACGATCTGACCAAGCGTTACGAGCGTATCGACCGTGGCGCTCTTTCTACCCTGCTGCCGGCAATGGAGAAGGAAAATTTGCGCGGTGAATATATCGTTCTCATCGGCGGGGCGCGCACCGACGAGCAGGAGGATGGGTAATGAATCTCACCATGACGGGTGCTCACCCGCGCCCGGCGCGCCTGGTCAGCACGGTAGCCGGTGCAGTTGCCCTCTGCATCCTCGGCGATTCGTTGCTCTACGCCGTATTGCCGCTCGAAGCTGCGCATCTGGGTATACCGCTCTCATTGGTAGGGGTGTTGCTCAGCGCCAACCGGCTGGTGCGGCTGGCAACCAATGGTCTGGCTGGCATCCTCTTTGAACGTTGGGGGCCATACCGCGCCTTTCTGCTGGCTTGCCTGGTCGGGCTGATCTCCACCGCGTTCTATGGGCTGAGTCAGGGTTTTCTACTTTTTCTGGCGGCGCGCATGTTGTGGGGCGCAGCGTGGTCGGTGTTGCGTCAGGGTGGCTATCAGGCGGTTTGGAGTGGCAACAGCAACCATAGAGGGCGGCTTACGGGCCTGATGTGGGGGATCGTGCGGTTGGGTAGCGCGGCGAGCGTATTGGGCGGTGGCTTTCTGTATGACCGCTACGGTTTTTCAACCACCATTATCGTTGTGACGGCGCTCACCGCGCTGGCGTTGCCCGTAGCCTATGGTCTACCTTGGCCGGCGCACGCAAGCAGCCCAGCGCACCTGCGACTGCAATCCTACCGTTGGCCGCACTGGAGGGCAGATGTGGCCGCAGCGCTGGCTGAACCGGTCCGGCGCTGGCTGGTGCTGGCTGGGGGGATACAGCTACTCCTCTCTAGCGTGGTGATTGCCACATCGTCTCTGCTGCTGGCAAGCATGGCCGGGAGCGAGGCAGCGATCAGTTGGTTGGGCGTGGCAACCGTGACTGGGCTGCTGCAGGGGGCCCGCTGGCTGAGCGATATTACGGTCGGGCCGGCGCTGGGTTATCTGTCGGACCACTTGGGCCAGGCCAACTTAGCCGCGGTATTGGTGAGTGTCTCGCTTGCCAGCATTGCCGGGTTGATCCTCTTACCTCCTGGTCTTGCCATCGTTTGTCTGTTGCTCGTGCTCTTGTGCGACTGCGGCCTCTCGGTCACGCTGAGTGCAGCGGCCAGCGGTCTGGCCATAAAAACGGAACGCCCCCACCTGTTTGTGGGGGTCTACACCACGGCCACTGACCTCGGTTCGGCTCTTGGTCCCCTCTTTGCGCTGTCAGTAGGCCAGGCTATCGGCTTTTCAACGCTCTATATGGTGGTTGGCGTTCTCTGCCTGGCCGCCATCCTGCGCTATTGGTGGTTGGCACACCACCAGTAGCGCGGCGTTAGAACACGCGGAGTTCGCACGCCCACGTGCGAACTCCGTTTTACATGCTACTGGCGCGGCGGTTTGGGAAAGGGATACCACTTGCGGATATAGAGCCGGTCAAAATAAGAGAGGTCGCTGTTCCACCCCACCTCAAAGCCACCTAGAGTCAACTCGCTAGGGACCGGGTAGAGCATGATAGACTTACGGTCAAAGCGTGAATACTTGGTGATGCGCTTGTCGTAGACCTGAAAAATGTTTACATCCACCTGCTCTTTGGTCCAGTGATTGGGTGGACCCTGATAGAATTCGTACACCGCATCTTTGTTCCAGGGGATGGTGGTGGCCGGATTCTGGTGTTCATGAACCAGCCCCAGCGCGTGCCCAAACTCGTGCAGTACCACACGGCGCACTTCGTCGTTGGGCGTGGCGCGGGTCAGCCAGCCAAAGTTCATGGTCGGCTCGTCCATCTTGATCCGGCGGTCGAGCGCATCGCTGCCCACCAGCGACCAGGAACCGGCCTGCTGGAACGAGATGCGGATCTCGGCGTTGGGGTCGCCGCCAAAGTCAAAGCTGATATTGGCGTGCTGGCTCCAATCCTGGGCGAACTGCGCTACTTTGCGCTGGATCACGGCATCGCCATCCAAAAAGCGGATGCGCAGCGTCCGGCCTGCCTCCCACAACTTGTCGATCAGGACGGCCGCCCTGGTGCTGCTCTCATCGCCGGGCTGGATGAGCGGCGAAAAACGTTGGCCGGGGGGCAGGCGGTCGATGCAGGTGCGCAGGTT
>QEUW01000591.1 GCA_003577005.1 Chloroflexota bacterium
GCCCGGCGGATTGTAGTTGTAGACACTGGGCTCGGCACAATTGAGGTGTGAGACCTCAGAATTGGCAGCAACGGGGAGAGCACGAACATTAGCTCTCCAAAATCTCACGATAATCTCTCAGAAATCTCACCAAAGCGATTGTAACATGCTTTTTGCCGTCTGTCAACCACCAAATTTTCGTCTGGGTGTGTCTGTACTGCGTTCAGTTTGAAACCCGGATTTTCGCCAACCTTTCGCATTTCGGGAAGGGGCCACAATGCTTCTCCGCAGAATAGGCTCGCTGGCCCTTTCCCGGAAAATGCGGGTGTAAAGTAGAACCCCGGTTCTCATTCTGATTTGACTATAGAACCGCGGATTGGCAGAAAGACACGGAGGGGGCTTCAAGCGGCGTGAATCAGCGCCACCGCTGCAGTGCAGCGGTGGCGCTGATACCGTAGCTGTTGTTGTGGAGACAGGCAGGGGCGATCAATCAGCACAGAAGCCCCAGGTGCGTTTGCTACGCACGTGGGGTACTCGGAACGGCGGGAGCGCTGGCCGGTCGCCAAACTTATAACTCCAGGGCCACGTGGCTCTCTTTGGGGCCAAATTGTTCGGCCAGAAAACGGGAAAACTCAGACCCGGTCAACCCGTGCTGCTGCTCGGCAGCCTCGACACACTTATAGAGCTGCACCATTTCATTGGGGCCAAAGCCCTTGATTGCATTGTAGATGCGCGTGCGCGCACGCCGCGCCTGGCGGATCATGCGGTCACTGAAGCGTTGATAACAGGCGTAGGAGAGGAGAAGATGCCCGGCAGCAGCCTGCAATGCTGTTTCCTCCTTGTTCAGGCAGAAACGCGCCAGCGCCAGCTCACCCTGGAAGGCTTCCCAATCGCCCTGGCGCACCAGGAGATCATCGCGCGGCGCTTGTTGAAGCCAGCCGGCCAGCGGTGCCTGCTGCGGGCTGTAGATTTCTTCAAAGAGCGCATCGATGGCGCCGAAGAGGGTCGTCACCTGGGTGTGCCCGCTCTCGCGAAACTCGACCTGCCTGGTGTCGAAATAATAGTAGTAGAGCAGCCAGGCATGGTTGATCAGCGCATCCAGCCGGTGGGTAAACTGGTGGATTTCGGCGGCAACTTTTTCCGCCTCTTGAAAGGCCGCAACGCCGTCCGCAAATAACGCTTCAGCGGAATGCTCGGCAGTTGCTTCCTCTTGCCCGATGACCGCAATGGGCACATCCGCACCGGCCTGCCGCCAGCGGAGCCAGTCGCGGTAGACACAGCCCAGTTCGATCAACGCCCAGACACGGCGGACCGGCTCATTGACCTGGTGGGTAAAGATCGCACATGCTTCTTTAGCGTGGGCCTCCGCTTCGGCCAGCAGCCGCACAGTCTGGCGCGTTTGGACATTGGTGGGGGAGATACTCACCCGGCGTTTTGCCTCAGCCAGCGCCCGCAGAGAAAAGCCCATGCCGCGGGCATAACGCAGATTTCTGAAGAGCGCCAGTGCTCGCTCGGCCTGTTGGACAGCGACCTCGGACGCAAAGGCCTGAATGCTGATTTCGGCCATTGTATTGAGGCTATAGCCCACCGGTTCATCGGGGCCGGCTTTTTCGCGTAGACGCAGCGCATCGCGGATAAAGGCGTGGGCCTTGTCATAGTCGCCAATCTGCGCCAGTTCAAAGGCGAGGTTGTTGAGCGTGTTGGCCTGTTCGCTCTCCATCTTGAGCGCACGCCAGAGGGGCAGTGCCTGCGTGTAGGCTTCGATGGCGCGGTGGCGGCGGCCGATATTGCTAAAGGTGTAGCCGAGATTGTTGTAGGCGCGGGCCAGCATGGCAACCTGGCGCGCATCTTTACCTGGAGGGGTCAAGCTGGCAATCGCCTGCTCCAGCAACTGCTCGGCGACGGCGTAGGCGCCGATCTCAGCTTCCACCAACCCTCGCCACGAATTGAGTTCGGCCACCGCCAGAGGACCAGCCGGCTCGATAAGGCCAGCAAACAACTCCCCTTGCAGGCGGCGGGCCAGGGCGACCGCTTCGTCATTCTTGCCGCCATCGTGTAACCATTCGATCCAGCGCACAGCCTCATCAGCGACCACCACGGCATGTTGGAGACCCTGCACCCCCTCGGGTTTTTGGTCGAGCGCGCTCTCTTCCACAAACGCGCGCATTTCGGCCCGCAGGAGTGCGCCCAATTCTTCATCGTGCTCGGCCACCGCTTCTTCAGAGATTCGGAAGAAGGCGCGAAAGCCACGCTGCGCATGTTGGCGCAGCCGGTAGAAGACATATTCGACTTTGAGCGCCCGCAATTCACCACGCAGGCGAACTAGTTCGGCAAGATTACTGGCCCCAACCTGGTCTGGACCGGCCAGGGGGACATGAAGGGCATCGATCTGCTCGCGAATGTGTTCAATATCGCCCTCGTAGAGGGTTGCCAGCCGGGTATACAAGCGGTCGCGTTCACTTTCATACGCCTGGCTGTGCCGTTCCACGATGTGATAAAGTTCGTCGTGGAGAAAGAGCCGGTCATCGCGCAGCCGCCGTTTGACAAACGAAAGCTGTTGCAGCCGCGACCAGGCCGCGGCAAAGTCGTCGAGCGAGAGGGTGCTGAGGCGGGCCAACATCGCGCTGTCTGCCCCTTTGCGCAGCCAGCCCAGATACCGGACGAGCTGGTCGGCTGGGGCCAGCCGTTCGGCGACAATCTGGATCACGGACGCGCCCAATTTGTCACGATTCGCTGCCCGTTGCGCTGGCGTGAGCGTCTGTGCTGAACTGAGGCTTTGGCGAAATTCAGGCAGAATCTCACCAGCCACGACAAGGTGGTCGATTGCCAGCGCCAGCAAGATAGGTCGCACAGTCGGTGGCGGACCTTCGTCACAGAGGGCGTAGAAGAGCGTACGGACAAAATCGGGTGGCAACGGCTGTAAGCGCCGCAGGGCCAGCCGGTCAGATTCGACTGTGCTCTGTTGCAATTCGCTCTTGACGGCCTCAAAATAGGCAAGCGCCTCATCCTCGTTGAGCCCAGACAGGTTCACCCGTTGGTAGCCGGCTGAGGATAAGAGGCGTTGCAGTTCAGCGGCCAGCGAGCCGTCACCGGGGCGACCGGCCAGGAGGACAAAGAGCCTGGGGGTCGCGTTGAGTTGGGCGCAGAGCTGTTGTACGATATCCGCTTCACTCTCGCCAACGCCGAGCAAATCGGCCAGAGGGTTTTTCTGTAGCGCCAGTTTCTCGGCTGTATCCAGCGCCAGGACCACCGGTTTTGCCTGCGCCAGGGTACGCAACTCACGTTGAAACGCTTCAAGCGTGGCGCTCCGCAGTTGTGCGATCTCGGTGGCCTCGCTAGGGCGCTGGAGCCGCACCTCATCATACCGGCGTCGTTGGGCAAGATAATCAGGGAAAAGCTCCTCATTGGGGTCGAGCACGCGCACGACCTCGGCCACCAGCCCTTCGACCGTGCTGGTCTCCACATGGTAGAGATCGACCAGTTGGGCGGCCACATGAAGTCGTGGGTTCTGGCTCAGCACTTCGAGCGCATGGATCAACAGACGGGTCTTGCCAATACCGCCCTCGCCGCTGATATAGAGCAGTTGGCTGGCCTCGGTTTCACCAACCGCCTGCAAGATCCGTTCGATCTCACGGTTACGACCGATCAGTTCGCTGGTTATCCGGGCTGCAACATACGGGTCTAGGAACGGTCGATCCGGGTGATTTTGTTGCGACACAATCTTAGCTCCCTATGGATACTCATGCT
>QEUW01000592.1 GCA_003577005.1 Chloroflexota bacterium
TTGCCAGGGCAGCGGCCACCACCAGTAGCGCCACCACGGCTGGTAGTGGATGTCCTTCTTCATCACCTCGGAACTGCGGGCATACTCGGCGGTGACATCAAGCTGTGGAAAGCGAATGAGCGTGCCGGCAGCAGTCGGCTGGGGCCCGATGCCGATGACCACAAAGCCCTCGCTATGGTTGTAGACATTGTCGTTGACAAAGAAGGCCTGGGCCGGGTCGTCGCTGAGCAGCTTGGCAATGTCATCGCAATCGATGCGAAAGGCGTAGTCGGGTCCCAGGCTGACCTGATACCATTTGCCTGGCGGCTCGCCCTGCGGAACTTCCTTGAACTTCTCCAGTGGCGCCCGCACCGCTTTCTTGTATAGCCGCACGGGGAAGGCATTGGGGTTGTGGATCAGCACCTCCGTTTCCTGCCGCACGATGGGTGCAGCCGTACCGTACCAATATTTACCTGGTTCCAAAGCCTCCTGACAAACAAACTTGGCCGCATACGAGAGGATGAGCGGCCCCTGCTGCTCTTCGGCGGCCTGCGCAACATTCGCCGGCCAGATGGGCAGCCCCACGCTCAACACAACCAGCAGCATGACAGCCCAGTAGCGAGTGGACAACCTACATTTGTTCATACGATTGTTCCTTTCCATCTCATGGGAAGAGACGTTGCACACGAACCTGACAACGAACTGGGAAAGCAAAGACGAACAACGAACCTGTAAATCCGCGCGGAAGGGTTGGCAAGAGAGTCTCCAGGCAGCAGGACGCAGTTCAGAGTCTACTGTTGTGCCGGTCATGCTGCTGTGGTCTGCCGATTGTACGAGAGCGCCCAACAGAAAGACGGCCAGGTTGGCCTATTTCTTTCCCTCAACTATTGCGCAGAGCGCTATCCGCAACCGTGAGGTTTATCGCACGGCTCGACCACAGGACGAAAACAGAGGAAATGGTCTCCCAAAGATAGCGACGATGTCGGGTTCAACACGGGCACTGCTTAGATGAAGGAGAACAACGGGGCAGTGTCAGTGGGGCTACACCGCGAGCGGGGGACACTCAGTGGCTGGCGCAGCCGATCATGATTTTAATCCCGCCGGATGGGGGCGGCTGTGCGGCAAGCCACTATGCGTTAGTGTAGCAACGCACAGACAGGATGTGGATTGCTGCACACATGGATCTACTGGCGTAGAGGGGGCGACTGGAGTTTTTCAGCGATCTGCCAATTTCATTGCAGCCGAGAGGTAACCGGCGGGATCACCGGTCTGGAAAATGGTTCTTGGTCACCTCCCGGAAGTCTTCGTCAATGCGACTTTGGAGATGGCTCAAAGTCGAGGAATTTAGCGGGTGACTGGATAGTGCTGGTGGAAGAAATGAAAGAGTGCTGACCTCTCCTCGGCTGTCAAGGCGCGCAACGGTTTGCCGGGTGTGGGCGAGGGGCGTGTCCAAGGGACACCCGTCACCATGACCGAGAGGGTGGGCGCGTCGATGGGACGCACATAGTGCCAAGCGTCGGGTTCGGTCATTTCGTAGCAAAAGGCGCCCCTGGCGATCATACGGGCAGCAATGGGCGGTGCGCTCTCGCCCGGCCCGTAGCCGACGGCCATCTCGTACTCGCCGGCTAACACGCGCATGGCCGACGGCCACGGGTGGGGATGAAAGAGCGCTTCCTCCGGTTCGCAGGGATGGATGCGGTGCAGCGAGATGCGGTATTCACGCCAGGGGCGCCAGAGCCGCTCCACAATGGGCGGATGGTAGTCGATGTAGAGGCTATTCCAGCTAGCCTCGTCCAATAACAGATGGGACAATTCTGTTTCGACCTGGTATAAAACGTTGAGCATCCGTTCGGCGCCTTTCTCGTGCAACTGTGTGCGCTCTGTCTGAAACGAACGAGGTTGCTGCAGAGACCTCGTTCGTTTCACGATAAACACGGATTTCATATTGTTACCCGTGTTCATCTGCGTTCATCCGTGTACTCATCTCAGAGTCCATTTGAATATTCGCCGCCCACACCAGGTGCGTTGCACGTGAAACGTGCGATGCACCTCTGGGTCAACCGTAATTTTCAAATGGACTCTCAGGGCAAGCCCTGGACGATGCGCTCCATCTCCTCTTCGCTAAAAGCACGCATCGTCAAGGTGCGGACATTGCCTTGCATCCCCGTGGCGAGGAGCAGCCGGGTGGCTGTCTCGTCATCGGGTGCTTCAATCACAGCCACCAAATCATAGGGACCCAGCGTCCACCAGACACCGATAAAGCGTCCACCCACAGCCTGTGCGGCCTGTGCGGCGGCTCTGGCCCGATTGACCGTATCCTTCACGTTCTTGACCCCTTGCTCGGTAAAGTTGACCAATGCGATGTAGGCTGACATATTTCTCTCCTTGAAAGAACAGCGACCGCACGAAGTGAAACCACACAAACCGAGGATCGCCTGACAGCAAGGGCGTGGTGTATGCAGCTTTGGTTGTCAGGTTCAACATGTTGGCAAAAAAGCACGGAAGCGACAGAACTTGAGGTATACGGAGTCCCCTGGGTGAACGGTGCGCGTTTGTAACACGGGCGCAGGGTTATGGGGGGTAAGCATCATTACAATCAACCAGCAGGCATATCCGTACAGTGCGATTGTACACCTTGCCGGGGCCTCCGTCAATCCCCGAAGAAGCGGCGAGACCTCCGGGAGGTGTCCACAAGTAGTCTGGTTGGCAAAGTAGGTTCTGGACACCTCCCGGAGGTCGGGTGGCATCAGACTCATCCGGCAGATCTGACGGCCGGCGATCCGTGACCGCCGGAAGCGCGACTGGCCTGTCTGCGCACATACATGCCCCAGACCACCAGCGCGATCGCGCGCCAGCCGAGGACAAAGAGCCCGCCAAAGCCCAATGTGGCCACCAAAAAACTGGTGGGGATCACAGCGCGGCCGAGCAAAAAGGCGCGCAGGACCACCCCCAGCGGCGCCGCCGCCAGCCAGGCGTTGAGCGAACGGATCAGCAATGACCGCGGGTTCACCGGTACGCCCCGTGGAAAAATGTCCAACCAGATACCCACCGGCAGCCAGACCAGCGCAAAAGGCGCCGCCGTCCAGAGTACACCCCAGAGCGGGTTGGCGGCGTCCACCAGCCCGTGGTCGCGCTGGCCGATATAGACAAAGGCGAGCAGTGCCAGCAGATCCCCGGCGATGAACAACAGCGCCTGCCAGTTTTGTCGTAGAGTCATTGTATCTTCTCCTCTAGCGGTGCGATGCACCTGAGCGACGAGCCAGGCCCACAGGTGCATCGCACGCTTTGCGTGCAATGCACCTAACGATACTACCTCTTCGCTCCACATGCAGTGACAAAAGTCACGAATTGGCCGCGATTTGAGACTTTAGTCGCAGCTTAGCATCGCCAACCCCCCGTAAAATGGCCTAAACCACCCATCCTTCAAACCGTTATCGCTCTCGCCTTTCATGCATGGAGGTGACGACATGCCGGGCTTTTCCCGCCGCACGTTTCTCAAGCTCTCGGGCGCTGCTGCTCTGACCCTGGCCTTCGCCCAGCCGCAGTTCCAACTCCTGGAGCCGGTCAACGTGGACAACCCCCTGGCCGGCTACCCCGACCGGAATTGGGAGCGCGTCTATCACGACCAGTACAACTACGATTCCACCTTCACCTACGTCTGTTCCCCCAACGATACCCACGCCTGCCGCCTGCGCGCCTTTGTGCGCAACGGCATCATCCTGCGCTCGGAGCAAAATTACGATGT
>QEUW01000593.1 GCA_003577005.1 Chloroflexota bacterium
CGTCCACGCGCAACTGGTCCGGGTCGGTCCCCTGACCGCCACAGTCCCACATCGAGCCGGACTGGTCGATGACGAGGACGATGTCGTAGATGGGGGGTGATTGGGCGTGGGCCTGTTGGGCGAGGAGAAAGATCAACAGGACGGCCAACACGAGGAGCAGGAATAGAACGACCAGACAGCCACAGGTGAGTTGAATAAGCGCTCGGAGCATGTGAGCCTCCCAAAGTAAACAGGCTGCCACACGGAGTACTCATAGTGTAGCAGTCTGTCACGTAGCGGGAAGGCTCTAATATGCATGCGTTGCTCAGATCTGCATTTGCGCAATTGCATGCCACTTTCGAGTTGTTTGTATTTGTTTGTAGAAGTAAGCGATCACGACTTTGGAGAGGTGCTGCCCAGGCCATAGCGGTGTGCTTCATCAATGACTTGCCAACGATAGCGCAGTTGCAAACGTTTCTTGATGTTGCTAATGTGGCCGCGGACAGCGCCCTCTTCGATGACGAGTTTCTGAGCAATTGCGCTGTCAGACATCCCCAAGGCAAGACAACACAGCACTTCCATCTGACGAGCGGTCAGCGGGAGTAGGTCATCGGGTTGGGTCTGCTGACGCTCTTCTTCCTGGTGTTGCAGCAGACGGGCCACTTCAGGGCTGGGGCGCCACCAACCATCCAAGACGCCGTGTAACTCAGAGCATAGCCAAATCGTCCAGGCCCACCAATCGGATGGGCTACTTTGCTTGGCGATGATGGCGTCGGCGCCACGTGTGAGCGCTTGCTTAGCCAGCGCCGGTTTGATCATAAAATAGTTAGAAAAGCCAATAATTTTGGTATGAGGACTATGCTCGGTAATGAGGGCAATAATCGAGAGACCCTCACCGAAACCATCTTCAACGTCCGTTGGGGCTGCGATCCCTTTGCCAGGGCACGCCAAGAGTAGATCAACCAGCGCCACATCCGGCGCATGTTCGTCGAGAAACTTGTCGAGATTAGCTCGCCCGGTGAGATAACCCACGAAATGCAGTCGTTGGTCTTCTTCGACAGCAGCTCTGACAGAGCGGATCATGCTGATATCGTCCTCAATCAACATCACGCGCTTCGGCTCCGGTCTAGATTCCGGTGACATTTTTCGTCTCCACGATCACTGTTTCAGAAAGGGGAACAGCAAGAGAAATGCAGGTTCCCTTGCCTGGTTCAGAGCAGATATCGACAACCCCGCCCAGTCGAGCAATGCGGTCTTGAACGCTGGCAATACCCTGGCCCAGGCGTACAGACTTTGTGTTAAAGCCGATACCGTTATCTTTGATACAAATTTCTAGCAGATCATGATTGATCTCAACGCTGACTGAGAGCATGTCAGCGTGACTGTGACGCACTACGTTGCCGAGGATTTCATCGCAGGTGAACATCAATTCGTTGCCACCCGCAATGCTGATAGGTGTATCCGGCACTTTGCATATCGAAAATTGTGTGGGTATGCAATAATACTTTTCAATCAACTGCGTCTGGAGGACAAGATCGTCGATGACAGACTGCAACGTGAACCAGGCCTGTTCACCGACGAGATTGGCTACGACGCGTCGGGCGCGTTCCACCTGACATTGGATGATCACGCGCTCGCGATTCCACGCAGGCGAGCCAGGTGTATAATGATCTAGCTCTCGCAGACCCCTGACCACATCGTGCAGGCGATGGGCCAGTGAGTCGTGAACAATGCGCCGGGTGGTGTCACGGCGTTTCTTTTCAGCTGATGCAGTCTGTACACCGCTATTTATGGCCTGGACGGCATAAGTTGCTAAAATTTCTATTTTGGAGGCTAATTCCATTGAGAACGTTTGCTCGTGGCGGTAATTCACCCATATCAGACCTAGTCTTTCCTGCCCAATCACAAGGGGCATAGCAGCACAGGCGCGGATGCCCTCGCGCACCACAAAGGGTTCACAATTGCGTTGCCTGTGCCATCCTAGTTTACGCGTCAAGCGCGGGTCGTTAAGCGCATCGGTGAAGGGCTGTAGTCTGGTGGCTTCCATCAATTGAAAGACAATACTCTCAGGATCATTGACCGGTGAATCCTCGGCATCAGGCATATACAAGGCCCCAACCGTACAGCGTTGCTCGATACGGTCGGTATCTGGATTGCGATAGTAGAAACGGATGATGTCAGCGTTGAGCAAGCCGAGGGCGACTTCGCCAATTTTTTCGAGCATGACACTAATTTCATCCACCTGAATAATGCGGTCAGCCAGTTCTCTGCCTAATTCAGCCAGTTGTTGGTGAAAATCAAGCGTGTCGCTGCGTTGATGGGCGGCGCGCAGATAATGAGCAACGTGATTCATCAACTGTAGGTCTTCAAAGGCCACATCGTTGGGGATGAGTGATTCGATTTCTAGCACTGCAGTATGCTGATCATCAAGCGAGATCGGCACAGCCAAAGCTGAGCGCGTGTTGGGAAAAGTGCTGCTACGAAAAAATCGCTGCTCAGGATCACGGGTCGTATCGTTGATAAAGCAAGGCTCTCCAGTGCGCGCAGCCCAGCCGGTAATGCCTCGGCTGGCATCAAAGCGGAAGCCATCGTGAGCCAATTCTTCGCCAGCTGGCGAAGATGAGCCGAGCAACTTCATTTTGTTGAGTGTTGAGTCATAGAGGAGCACATGTACGTTGGCCCCGCTCGCTGGTTCGCTGAGCAAATCAGCGATGCTCCCCGCGACTGCATTCGGGTTATTGAGCCAGCGATCCGTATTCCTAACATTGAAGAGACGGCTGAGTACTTCGCGCGTGGTGTTGCTTTGATAGGCTAAACAGCGTGAGAGTAGGTAACTGGTTAGGCCGATAAAGCCGCTCATGATCGCACGGAAGACCCCTGTGCGTAGGTAAAGCAACCAGTTGGCTGGCAACGTCGCCTGGTCCGTGAAGGGCCAGGCGGAAAAAAACATGAGAATCATCGTCAGAAAGATCAAGCCGGTCGCCCAAGTCCGATCCAGATCCACGCCCAGGGTCATCATCGGAATCAAATACAAAAGCCAGAGTTCAGTGGAGGCTGCGGGCAAAAACCAATGGATCCCTATTAGTGCAAGCAGGCCAGCTAGTTTGCGTACACCACCAAGATGTTGTTGCCAGATCGGCGAAGAAACATAATGGTCGGTAAGTTCGAAGCCGATCATTGCCAGTATATAGATGACGACGGCAGCCAATGCGACTAGCCAGCTACCCGGGCCGATCTGCATGGGTAGAGTCGCAAGTACGATCAGGGTACTTATCGTCACCAGGCGTAACCACGGCCAATAGCGACGAAAGACTAGCAAATTGCGCCGCTGCGGTTTTATCCAGGACTGCACCACTGGGCCTACGCCCGGGCGGTAGGGATCGCGAAACCAGGCCAGATCGAAACGCATTGTGTGCTCCTTTTGAATCAGCGAAGACAGCAATGATCAGGCCACCAACAGGCATCATCACGATAGCACAAAATTCCGTTGTTGCGCGCGTGCGTTTGTCTGTCTTTGTTGGAATAGAAACAGTCAGGGTAGACCGTTGATTCTATGTTGCCCAGCTTTTTCCACTTTTTCTACCCTCCGCACCTGCCCCATACCCGTAGCGGTCTGTACGCCCACGCCGCTATAGAGGGCAAAGTCGGCCAGCATTTGCAGCACAGCGAGCCAGTAGCGGTCGGCGGCGACCGCCACGTAGGTGGCCTGACCCACGCCG
>QEUW01000594.1 GCA_003577005.1 Chloroflexota bacterium
AAAGCGCGAAGCATAGCTGTGTTCACCATCCGTGAAGAGCACCAAGTTGTGCCGATTGGTCACTCGCTGCGTGACATCGGCGTACAGACGACGGATCAACTCCTTGTCGCGTTTGCCCTGCCGATGGGCGAGAATCAGTTTGCTCTATGGATCCATGACTTCCGCTTCCCACGCTGGTTGCTGCTTCGTTGCACTGAAGCCATACCGCTCATCCGCCGCCAGCGTCTCGACAGCCACATCCTTGACGCGTGCTTCGTGAAAGAGACGACATGGTTGCCGATAACCTGATTCAGCCGCTGCACCACGCTGATGTCGCTCGCCACCAGACGAGCGATACTTTCCTGGCTGCACCCTTCACTCAAGTGCGCTGCGACCGAGACAGCTTGCGTTTCACTCACCTTCGTGTTCCACAACGGGGGCGCCCTCTGGGCCCCTTTCCGTTCACTGAACTCCCGTCTGCAGCATCGACAGCGCAGAGACCGGATGCGCTCTTTGCTATACACTTTGCGCACCGTCAGATTGCCTTCTCCAGGCTGACCATACAGTTCGCAACTTGGCTCGACACATGCTAAACTTTCGAGGGCTGGTCTTGTGTCGTGCGTGTTCATGCTATAGCGATTCTATCGCCCGCACGAGACCACCTCAATTCTCCATGGTGATAATCTCACTTAACTACCTTTTATCTTAACCGTATACAATTCCAGAATTTAAGCTCTGCTCCATTAGCAGAATCTGGTCCAAATTTTCGGACATGGCTATGGGCGCAGTTATATCCGAAAATTTAGACCAGTCATCATCCGCCAGATAGAACTAAGTAATTGTCCAAGAAGTAGTTCCTTTCGTTCCCTCAATTCCTTCAGCTCCCAGGGAACTGAGGGAACGAAAGGGGAACTCAAAACGGGAAGTTATTTCCAGACGGTTACTAAGTCCTGGGTTTGTACGGAGTCCAGCTAAGAAGTGCATTGTGCATAAATGTGCGAGGCAAAGCCATCACTACTGACAGAATGGCCGTAGATCCCCGCTGTAGCTGGACCTCTGCTGTGATTGTAAGTACACAGGGTATCATTACAGTAGCCAGAAATACCTGTTGGCCCTGGAACGAAATAGTTAGCCGTGAAAAATCCTTGGCCGACATCAAACAATGCTGTAGCACCTTGGCCAAAACATGCTAGAGGTCGGAACGAATATCCGGTTGGTGAATCTGTAGATGCCGAACCCACCTGACTAGTTCCGGCTCGGTATATTTCTAACAATGCCCGAATTTCTTCTTGGGAAACGCCACTCTCCCAAAGCACTTCCTCCAGCTGTTCCACACTTGTAATCTGAACAAGGGTGCCTGCTGATGTATCTACCTCATTTGCGCCACCTGAGAGTAGCGGAAGGTACACATTGTAGTTTGCTGGCTCCGAGCCATTATTATGAATGTTGGGCGTACCATCTTGAGCATGGCTAGAGATTGTCGAGTTAGTACTGATCGCCAACGTAATCAAAATAATAGACGTCAACCGAAGTGGAGTGAATTTCCTTGAAAACATTGTAAGCCTCCTCAAGATCACGTCTGAGTTTGATACTGTTGGCGAATTCAATTTTGTAGGAGGTGGCCGTTGACAGCACGGTGTTTCTGACCATCTCAAGGGGACGAAGCCGCACGCTAGACGCTACTTTGACAGGCTTTATCCCTGCGTTTTCGATTTCGCCAACAGTATCCAATCTGAGGCTCTCCGGCATCGCCCGCTCCTTTCCTGGCGTTGTGTCTCTCTAACCACAACTCTACTAGAAGTTGCGCTTGGCCGGAAACCTCTTCTTTTGTCTGTCAAGCAGGTCGATGACCACTTTACCAAATTTCTAACATGCGCACAACGTCCCTGGAGACAGTTTTGACCTGTTCTTGAGGGACAGGTTCTACTATGTATCGCTCTTCACTACACCATGCCGCCAGGCCCACGCAATTGCCTTTGCGCGCGAATCGGTCCCCAGCTTGCTGTAGATATTCTTGACGTGGTATTTCACCGTACGTTCGCTGATGGTTATGCCCTCTGCAATTTCCTGATTGCTCAATCCAAGCGCCATTTGCTCCAAAATCTCTAACTCTCGACCGGTTAGGCCAGCCTCGCTGACCGGATCAGATTGATTGGTAAAGTCCTTGACCAGCTTCTGCATCACCGACTGGCTGAACCAGGTTCCCCCTTGCACGATAGTGCGAATGGCGTCCACCACTGCTTCGGCGGCCTCGGTTTTCAGCACGTAGCCGGCAACACCAGCAGCGATCAGATCCTGCACATCGCGTTCGTCGTTGTGGCCGCTCAAGATCACTACTCTGGTGTGTGGAGAGTGAATCTGCAAATAGGCCAGGATCGCCTGGGGTGACAGCCCGGGAATCACCAGATCCAGCAGGAGAACGTCGGGCTGGAGTTTGTACGCGAGGCGTTGAACTGCTTCCCCATCGGCTGCCTCCCCCACCACGGCCAGGTCGCTTTCAAGCGCCAGGAGTTGGTGGATCGCCTTCAGGATCAGGGGGTGGTCGTCGGCCACCAGGACACGAATCGTCCTGTCGCCCGATAATCTGTCGCGCGCGATTTCCAGACTGTTTCATGATTGGAGTGTCCTTTCCATGGCATGAATAGCATCGTTCTCTACCTATCGATTGGGATAACGAAGCGGGCGCGTGGCCGGGTTCCATCTAGGCAGCAAAAGGGAAAAGGAGGGAAAACGAAGCCAACGTGATGGCGCTGAAGGAAGAGGTCGAAAAAATTCGTTGACGTGGCTCAGGAAGCACCCCAGACCGTGATTCTGGCCGGGGATAGAGAAGACCCGCTTTAGGAGGAAGGTGGAAAAGCGAGTCTTCAGATGAGGTCGGCTTGATTGGCGGCTTTTCTATAGACCAACTTCCTCGTTGGCGCGTTGGGCGAGTGCCTTCATATAGCCGAGAGTGTAGGCCGTACCGAGACGCGGGTCGTCGAGCATGAGCGGGATATGGTCGGGGATGACCACACCGTCAAAATTGACCTCGCGCAGGGCTTTCATCACCGAGTACATATCTTGATAACCGTCATCGACAAAGGTCTCCACAAAGTGGGGTAGCGGGGCATCGACGTTGCGGAAGTGGACCTTGAAGATCTTGCCTTGCCCGCCAAAGTCGCGGATCGACGTGACCACATCCTTGCCCATGAGCGAGCCACCCTCTAGCCAGCAGCCGACGCAGAAACAGATGCCGACGTTGGGGCTGCCGGCGATCTCCAGCGCCCGCCGGTAGCCGTCGTAGCTGCTAAAGATACAGCGTGGCACACCGGCCAGTTCAGGTTCGGGCGGGTCGTCGGGGTGGATGCCGATCTTGACGCCGGCTTCTTCGGCTACGGGCGCCACCTCCTGGATGAAGTGGGTGAAGTTGTCCCAGATCTCTTCCTGGGTGTAGGCGCGGCCGTGTGAATAGGGTGTTGGATAATAGGTTCCAGCCCAGTGTCCCTTTTCGGCCTTTGCCCTGTCAAAGGCACGAGCGCTGGCGCCGCCGCGCGTGGATTCGCGTTCGGTGCTCCAGATGCCGTTGGCCATGTGGGCGTAGGTAGTGTAGGGGATGCCGGCTTTGCCCAGGTCGCGCAGGTGCTGTTTGTACTGTTCGACCTTGGCGTCGCGGTTTTCCAGGTTGAGGACAATGGCATCCTGGTTGTGGACATCGCGGTTGCCAAACCCATAGACTGT
>QEUW01000595.1 GCA_003577005.1 Chloroflexota bacterium
GGACGATAGACGATGACACGGGCGATGATGCGGTCGCCGGAACGGTTGCCCCAGACGGTGAGCGTGTCAGTCTTGTTGACACTCTCCAGCAGGGTGTTGAGCGAGTCGAGTGGTTCGACCAACTGTTGCACTTCCAGTCCATCGCGCCGCGCCTCCAGGCTGATCTCGGTGACATCCATGTAGATCTCGGTGTTGCGGTTGACGACCACTTCAACGGTCGGGCCGCTGGCGCTGGCTTCCGCCGCCGGCTGCTGCCCCCCTTCGGAGAGCGTCACTCGCATCTGTATTTCGCCCGTGCCAAGAAAGATGCTCTGATCCTCGCGGCGCAGATAGAGCCCAATCACATCTGGCTCGCCGGTGGGTAGGCCCGGGGCCGGGGTGACCCTGGCTCCCTTGAGTTCAAACATCTGCGGCGCGCCGGAGCCGCCGCCAATCTGGACCACCCGTCCGCCGCCACTGCTTTGTGCAGTCTGGACAGGCTGCATCATACACCCCCCGTTCACCATACCGGCCAGGGCAACGACAGCGGCGGCCAATCCCCACCGCAGCATCTGGCGGCGGCTGCTGATTAATTGCAGCATTTCGATTTGTTGGTTCATCGTTTGCCCCCTTCAAATGAAAGTTTTAATCTGTAGGAGGTACGCAGTTGCTCAGGTGCGATGCACTGGCAAAGTGCGTTGCGCCTCTGGAGAACGCATCCAACTGCGTACCTCCTAATCTGGGAAAGCTAGAAACAAAAGCGGAACACGGAACGCACCGAGAAGTCACAGAGGGCGCAGAGAAAACTCGGTGTTCTCTGTGACTTCTCGGTGTTCTCTGTGTTACTGCTGTTTTGTCTTGGTCATACTCTATTACCCTGTCATTCATAACGCAGCGCCTCGATGGGGTCGAGCCGGGCAGCGCGCAGGGCAGGGTAGAGGCCAAAGACCAGCCCAGTGGTCAGCGCCACACCGAGGGCGAGCGGAATGCTCCACAGTGCAAGCTGGGCAACCCCGCGGTTGAGGCTGGCCGCCAGCGGTACAGCCAGGATGCCGGCCCCCACCCCCAGCAACCCGCCTCCGGCGCTGAGCAACAGCGCCTCGAACAGGAATTGAGCAACGATGTCAACGCCACGGGCGCCCACCGCCATGCGTACGCCGATCTCTCGCGTCCGCTCGGTGACGCTGACCAGCATCACATTCATGATACCGATCCCCCCCACCACCAGCGAAACCGTCGCCATCGCCGCCAGCAGCAACGAGAAGGTGCGCGCTGCCTCTTGTTGAGCGCCGAGGATGTCTTGCCGCGTGGTGAGGCTAAAATCATCTTCATACTTGCCGTTGGCGTCGGGCGCAATGGCATGGCGCTGGCGCAGATAGTCGGTTACCTGGCGTTTGGTCTCGTCCATCTGGCTCTCATCACCTACATGGGCCAGAATCTCCACCGAGGGTTCCTCGGCAAAGAGATCGCGGATGGCGGTGCTGATGGGCAGGTAGAAGACATCGTTGGGCCGGCTGCGCGTCCGTTCGCTGGGGTCGATCATCTCCAGTTCCGCCAGCACGCCGATCACCAGACAGCGTTGGCGGTTGACCCAGACCGTTTCATCGAGCGGGTCGTCACCCTGGAAGAGGTCGAGCGCGGTCTGGTGGCCGAGCACACAGACCGGCGCCCCAGCCGCCACCTCCGCCGGGGTGAAGAAGCGTCCGGCGGCTAGAAACGAGTCAGCAGTCAGAGCCACGCCATCGGGCCAGCCGACCGGTTGCACCTCGAGCCGCCCCCCCAACATCGCCAGCGCCCCAGCCGTAACCCCGTGGATGCCCAGATCCAGCGTATTGCGCCCGGCGCGCAGCTTGCCCGCCCCGGTGACGCTCATATCGACCCGGTCGATCAGCGGGACGGCTTCGGGCAGCTCAAGCCCATCCTGGTAGGATAGGATCTGGCCGACGTTGACAAACTCATCGTTCTTGAGCCGTTGCTGCACCGTGATCCGGATCGTATTCGAGCCGAGAAAACGAAAGCTGGCTTCCACCGCCACTCGCGCCCCGTTGCCCAGGGCCAGCATCGCCACCACCGAGGCCACGCCGATCACCACGCCCAACGTAGTCAGTGCCGCCCGCAGCCGGTTGCCCAACAAGCCCCGTAGAGCGGAGTGAAGGGTATTGGTTAAGGTCATTGACGCTCCTCTTAAAACGCAGAATATAGAGCGTAGATGTACTGACACGGGAGGTTAGGTAGCTTAACGGGAGGTGCAACGCACTTTCCAAGTGCATCGCACCTGTAGCGTCCTATCGAACCTAACGTGTCAGTAGACCTAGAACGTAGAACGCAGAACAGAGCACGTTCTACGTTCTGCGCTCTACGCTATCGATTACCTGACCATCCCGCAACTGAATCGTCCGTTGGGCATGTGCCGCCACTTGAGCATCATGGGTCACGAGCACGAGGGTGCGGCCTTCGGTGTGGAGTTCGGTGAAGAGCTGCAAGATCTCGTTGCCTGTGGTGCTGTCAAGGGCGCCGGTGGGTTCGTCGGCCAGCAGGATAGCCGGGTTGCTGATCAAGGCGCGAGCGATAGCAACGCGCTGGCGCTGTCCGCCGGAAAGCTGGTTGGGTTGGTGGTGCATCCGGTCGCCCAACCCTACCCGGTCTAGCGCGTTCTGGGCCAGCCGCCGCGCCTCGCGCTGGCGCGTGCGCCCGTAAAGCAGGGGTAGCATCACATTTTCCAGCGCGGTGTGGCGCGGCAGCAGGTTGAAGTTTTGAAAGACAAAGCCGATGCGCGCCCTGCGGATGCGCGCCTGTTCGTTGCGGCTGAGCTTGCCCACCTCGCGGCCTTCAAGGCGAATGCTGCCGCTGGTAGGTGTATCGAGACAGCCCAACAGGTGCATCAACGTCGATTTGCCGCTGCCCGAAGCGCCCATGAGCGCCACATATTCGCCCTGCTCGATCTGGATGTTCACCTGGCGCAGCGCATAAATCGTCGTCTCCCCCATCATGAACGCCCGCGTAAGCTGCTCCGTCTCAATAATCGTACACACCTTGTCACCCTGTCACCTTGTCACTCTGCCTGCCTACCGGCTCACCACTTCCTCGCCTTCGGCCAGCCCCTCGACGATCTCCACATAGACATCCCCGCGCAGCCCGGTCTTGATCTGCCGTTCCTCGCGCTGGCCGTTGTGCCACACCTCGACCCGCCCGACGCCATTGGCGCCGGCGCGCACCATCGACCGTGGCAACTGCAACACCTCTGCGCGCCGTTCGATGATGATGGCGGCGTCGCTACTCATCCCCGCCGCCAGCTCGGCTGGGGTCTCCGCCAGCGTGATGTAGACTCCATAGAGCGGGCGGTCGCCCGGCAGCCGCAGCGGGTTGATCCGGCTGACGCGCCCGGTCGCCAGCAGGTCGGGCACGGCGTCGAAATAGATTTCTACCGCTTGGCCGATCTGAACCAAGGGTAGATCTTCTTCGATCACTTTGGCTTCGATTTCGAGCGCGTGAGGGTCGGCAAAGCGGATGATTTCGGCATAGACCGCCACATTTTCACCCACAATGGGGCGGATTTGGAGCACCACGCCGTCAAAGGGCGCGGTCAGGGTCACCTGCTCCACCTTTGCCAGCGCCTCTTGCCAGCGTTGATGGGCCTGATCGAGCGCCAACTGCGCCTGGGCTATGGCGTTGGCGTCCGGGTAGAGCGCGGCCAGTTGCGCCTCGGCAGTTGCG
>QEUW01000065.1 GCA_003577005.1 Chloroflexota bacterium
CGTCAGTTGGAAGATACGGCTGCGGCTGACCAGCGCCTTGTTGACCTCGAAGTAAGGGTTCTCGGTGGTGGCCCCGATAAAGATGACCGTGCCGTTCTCTACCCAGGGCAGTAGCGCATCCTGCTGGGCTTTGTTGAAGCGGTGAACTTCGTCCACAAAGAGGATGGTGCGCTGTTCGTAGAGCTTGGCCCGTTCCTGCGCCTCGGCAATCGCCTCGCGGATCTCCTTGACACCGGAGAGGACGGCGTTGAGCGCAATAAAATGGGCTTTGGTGGTGTTGGCGATCACCTGTGCCAGCGTCGTCTTGCCCGTGCCCGGCGGGCCGTAGAAGATGAGGCTGCCCAGTTGGTCGGCCTGGATGGCGCGGCGCAAGAGCCGCCCCGGCCCCACGGGCGAGGGGCGCGCGCTGCTGTTGGCGGTCGGCGTGGGCCTGGTCGAAGAGGTTCATGATGTCCGCTGTGGTCTCACTCGATCTCCGCCAGCACCGGCCGGTGGTCCGACGGTTCATCGCCAGATGGGTCCACCCAGATTTCGCACGATTTGACCCGCTCGGCCAGCGGCTGGCTGGCAAAGATATAGTCGATGCGGATGGGTTCCGCCGACGCCAAAAACGAACGCTGGCCCGGCGCGCCAAAACGGGTGTAGGTGTCCACATAGCCTGCTTTTTCCAACTGTGCGATCACCAATGGCCCTTTCTCTGTCACCAAGTGGTGCGCTTTGACATGGTTGGCCACCTGCGCCAGCGCTTCGGGCTGGCCGGCGTAATCCCACGGGTTGATGGCGTTGAAATCGCCCATCACCACGTGTGGCCGGTTGCGGTCGCGGCCCAGCCAGGTGCGGGCTACCCGCAGTTGCACCAGCCGCGCCTCCTCGCTGGTGTGGTCTAGGTGAGTGACATAGACGGTAAAGATTTCACCAGAAGACAGCTGAATGCGCCCTTCGAGCAGCCCTCGTTGCTCCTTGCCGGCCAGCACGTTCTGGGCGTCTTCTTCTTTGGGCGTCAGGTGGTGAGCAGCGCTGGCTATGACCGGCCAGCGGCTTAGTAGCGCATTGCCATAGGCACTGGTGGGCAGTTCGTTCTGGGCGGGCCAGCGCATACAGGCGCCAAAGACAAAGTGCATGCCCAGTTGCTGCGCCAGCGCTTCGAGCGCTGGGCCATCGACGCCCTCCACCGTGCGAGGATAGAAGACCTCGTTGAGGCCGACGATATCGGCCTGGGTTTCTTCGATCACTCTGGCGACCCCATGGAAATTAGGGCGCCCATCGGCGGTTTTCCAGCCGTGGATATTGTAGGTCAGGATGCGCATAGGCCTACACCGTTGAACGGGCGCGACCGCTTTGAGTGGCAGTCCAGGCGCTGACCACCGCCGCGGCCAGCACAGCCGCCGCTACCATCTCAATGAGGATGACCGGGATCAACCCAGGGATGATGGCCGCTGGCAGATAGCCGCGGATAATCAGCATCGCAATCACTAGTATGCTGTTGGTCAGGGCGCCTGCCGCACCACCGAAGCCGGCAGCGACCGCTTTGTTGCCACCCTGCAAGGCTGTATAGACCAAAAACGGCGTGATACCGACAAAGATGCGCGGCACAATCGAAACCAGCGGGTCTTTGAACATGGGGTCCACGGCTTGTAGAAAGCTGAACAACCCGTAGATCAACCCCAAAATGGCGCCTACGACTGGGCCGCCCAACACGCTGCCGATGCTGACCGGAATATGCAGCGTCGTGGCGTTGCCAGGCGGGATCGGGATCGGCGGGAAGCCGAGCACTTGAATTGAGCCAAGCACAATGACCAATGCGCCGAACACGCCCGCGATCACAATTTGGCGGACAGAAAGTTGCATGGCGAAGCCTCCTTCATGCAGTTGTAGCTAGCTGGGTTAGACAGTCAAATATCACACTCGTCGTTTACAGTCCATCGTCCGGTATATTTGTCCGAATTGCTCGACGGCCAGATCGATACAGTCAACTGATTATACTGCATTTGACAGCGTTGGAGGAACATGGGGATCACTGGGATGCGGGATTCTCAAATGTCACACCAGCGAAGACTTCCGGGAGGTGGCCGGGAAGCTTCTGCGTTTGGGAGACAGTCACCGGCCACCCCCCGGAAGTCTGGCGCAGACGGGAAAGCCCACATTTGAGAAGTCCCGTACTGGGATGAGGGCTTTGTCAAAGCCCTTCTGCCGTGCGCCGAGGCGCCGGTTGCCAGGATCCATCAAAGCCCGGTCAACCCCAATCGTGCTGCCAGTTCGACCATCGAAGGCCAGCGGTAGAGCAGAATCCACCCGCAAAAGAGAAGACACGTTACCACGAGCAGACGGTCAAGGCCGGTGCTGTGCAGCACGACAAAGTGCGTGCGCGGGCGCCCACTCACATAGCAGCGCGCCTCCATCGCCAGGATCAGGTCCTCGGCCCGCCGCAGTGCGCTTAGAAACAACGGCACCATGATCGGCAAGAGCATCCGGGCCATCTGATCAGGCCGCCAAAGGCGTTGGCTGAGTTCGGCGCCGCGGCTGACCTGGGCTTTGATGATCCGCTCCGCCTCCTCGGCGATGATCGGCACAAAGCGGAAGGCGATGGTGAAGATCAATGCCACCTCATGGGCCGGCACCCCGAACCGCCGGAAGGGGCGCAGCAATTGCTCCAGACCATGCGTTAGCTCGGTCGTCGTCGCCGTCATGGTGATGAGGCTGGTCAGAAAGACAAACGAGGTGATCCGAAAAAAGCTCAACGTAATCAGGTGGAGGCTGTAGCGCGTCACACGGATCCAGCCCCACTCCCAGTAGACCTGGCGCGCCGGCTCAACCCAACCCTGGAACAAAAATTGCATCAGAAAAATAAAGAGCAGCACCGGCAGCCCCAGCCGAAAAATCCGCAAAATGTAGCCAAACGGGATGCGCGAAGTGCGTGTAATCAACAAGACCACGAGCAGCAGCAACGCATTGGCGATCAGCGACCGTGTAAAGGAGATGGTCACAATCAAAAAGAGGGCGCCCAATAGTTTAGTGCGCGGGTCAAGCCGGTGGATAGCCGAACCGGTGGGGATATACTGGCCGATGGTGATGTTGCGTGAAAGCTCGAAATCTTGCATGGTTTGGCCGATTGTCTAGCGACGAGTGAGCGGTTTTCACCGGCATTGCCGGTGGGTCGATCATACCCCTGCTGGCTGGAAACATCAACTTCTTTACGCCGAACCGGCATAGCACGCTATTCCCGGATAGCAGCACGCAGACCGAAGCGGTGCGCACAACAACGCTACTGTTCCACGCCTTCGCGTTCCTCCGGCTGGTGGCCCGCGATCGTCAATGCCTCTCGCACCCGGACCACGGCCTGATCCAATGTATGCACGGTAGGGCCGAGTGCGATCAAGTTGCGGCGGGCCAGCGCTTCCATCACTTCGGTGACAACCGGCACATCTAGACCCAACTCGCGCAGCCGGGCGGTCTGACCAAAGATCAGATCGGGCGCGCCCGCCAGCACCGTCTTTCCCTCGGCGATCACATAGAGCCGGTGACAGATCGCCGCCAACTCTTCCATGTTGTGCGAGATGATGACCAGGGTTACGCCCTGCTGGTGAAGGGTGCGCAGGGTAGCGAGCAACCGTTGCCGGCCAACGGGGTCCAGCCCGGAGGTCGGCTCGTCGAGCACGAGTACTTCGGGCTCTAGCGCCAGCACGCCGGCCAGCGCAACCCGCCGTTTTTCCCCGCCGCTCAAGGAGAAAGTGAGCCGGTCCTTGTACGCTTCGAATCCTAGCCCCACTGCTTCCATCGCCTTGCGCACCCGGGCGCGCACTTCCTCGCGGCTCAGCTTGAGATTGCGCGGCCCGTAGGCCACATCATCCCCCACATACTGCTCGAAGAGTTGGGCCTCTGGCATCTGAAAGAGCAACCCCACCCGCCGCCGGACCTCCAGCAGATCAAGCCTGGGTGCGCTCATATCCCGGCCCAAGACCCGGACACTGCCCTCATGTGGGCGCATCAGCCCGTTAAAATGCTGCACCACCGTCGATTTGCCCGACCCTGTGTGGCCGATGATACCCACGATCTCTCCCTTGCCAACCTCCATGTCGATGTCATGGAGCGCCTTCACTTCCAACGGTGTGCCTCGCATATAGTAATGAGCGAGGTTGTGGGTGGCAATCAAGGTTTGGTCTTTGGCATCCGCAAGCGGAGCGTTAACCCGTTCTACATTCTGCGTTCTACGTCCTGCGTTCTCCAATCTCTCTGCAAGCGCAGCCACCATTTCCTCGACGGTGAGAATATCCGCGGGCAGGTCGGGTAAATCTTGGCGCAAGGCCAGCGCCAGTTGCGTCACCGGGGGGACATCCAGGTGCAGGGTGCGCAACGTCTCTACCTGGCGGAAGAGTTGGCGTGGGGGGCAATCGAGCACAATCTGGCCCTCGGCCATGACCACCACCCGGTCGGCCTGGATCGCCTCGTGCATAAAGTGGGTGATGGCAACGACCGTAACCCCCTGTTCCTGGTGCAGGCGACGCACCGTTTCCAGCACCTCTTTACGGCCCAACGGGTCGAGTAAGGCGGTCGCCTCGTCGAGCACCAGCACTTCGGGTTGCATGGCGAGCACACCGGCGATACAGATGCGCTGCTTCTGCCCGCCGGAGAGACGGTGGGGTGCCCGGTGGCGAAAGGGCAACATGCTCACCTGCTCCAGTGACCAGCCCACCCGCCGTATGATCTCGCTGCGTGGGATGCCCAAATTCTCTGGGCCAAAAGCGATCTCTTCCTCTACAATCGTCGCTACGATCTGATTGTCCGGCTCTTGAAAGACCATACCCACGGTCGAGCGGATATCGAGCAGATGGCGGCGCTCTTTGGTGTTCCAGCCTTTCACCCACACGTCGCCTTGCGTGGGCAGGAGCAGGCCGTTGAGATGGCGCGCCAGCGTCGACTTGCCCGAGCCGTTGTGACCCAGGATCGCTACATATTCGCCTTTGTGGATTATCAGGCTCACGTCGCGCAGCGCCGTCACCGGGCGTGCGCCTTCAGCGTCGTAGGTATGATGCACCTGTTCGATGCGGATGATCGGCTCCAAAATCGTCCTCGGCGCTACGGAGGTGGGGGGTAGTCGAGGGTGGCAGCCCAATCGGCATCTTCGGGCGAGAGGGGAGGCACGGAGGGCTGGGCGTAATCCAACCGCAGATCAAAGCGGGCGCGCGTGTAGAGGGCGTGGAGAATGGTGTTGAGATCGACCAGCGGCTCGGCTTCGCCCGGCAAAAGCGGCAAGGGGAACTGCGGGATCGGCTGGCGCAGGCTGAAAAAGTAGAGTTGGGCCCGCGGGCGCTGATGGCCCCGGCTGACCAGAATGCGGTAATCGCTACGCGCTGCCCGCCCAATGACCGCCATCGGTTCTCCGGCGCACAATAGGTCGATTTCGACCAGATTGGTGCGTGTCGTCAGCACCTGGGCGCGCTTCGCCTCGTACTGCTCACGACCATTTTTGTCCAGCTTGTTGGTGGGCGAGAGCACTTCAACCAACGTAACCAATTTGCCGGTGCGCACCTCGTGGATTTCCAGATAATCCTCGCCCACCTCGTCGGCCATAGGCACATCCACATCCAAAACGCCATTGTACATAGGCGCCGTGGGGGCAACCACTGGCTGTGACTGTGTGACCAGCGCAATATCGGGCCGACCGATGAAGACGATGTCATCCGGTTTTAGCAGATAAGTGCGACGTTCCAATGCCACATAGTATCGGGGGGCCACCACAGGCGCGACGGCATCGGCAATGGCAGCAATCAGCCGATTACGCACATCCGGCCAGAGCGCCGGATGTTCCAGATAAGGGTCCATGCCGGGAAACGGTGTTTTCATGGCTCTATTTTAGCCCGACCCTGGCACGCTGTCAATGGAGACAGCAGGGATTCTCGATTCGACCATGATAGACTGCGGATGCAGCGGATGCAGCGGATTGGGCGGATTTCATCTGCTTGTATCCACTCTCTGTCTTTCCAGTTTTAATAGAACACAGATAAACACAGATTTTCACCATTTTCACCATTTGAAAAGCAGAATCTGTATCTGTCTGTGAAGCTCTGTATTCAAGCAAAAGGTGCTAACATAGTGCTCGCCCTAATCTGCGTTGCTGGGAACTGCGAGCTTTTTACTCTTTTGACCCGTGAGGAATCAACTCGACACCGTGTTCGCCCCCGGCCCAGACGCCTTCGAGGCTGTTGAGCAGCACCAGAGCTGGCTTGCTCCCCGCCACATGCTCCCAGACAAGACCGTCTGACGAGCGCCACAGCCCTTCGGCGTCGCTCAACAGCCAGCCCTGTGGGGTAGCCGTTACCGCGTCGACCCGCTGTGGGCTGTTCGCCACCGGCGCAAAGGAGCGGCCACCGTCGGTGGAACGCCAAAGTCCTTGCTCTTCGGTGCCGGCCAGCACCACCTGGCTGGTGTGAAAATCAGCAGCAACCGCCAACGCCTGGACAATGCCGTCGACCCCCTCGCTCCGCTTCCAGCCACGACCGCCATTGGGCGAGCGGTAGACGCCTTCTTCGGTGCCGGCAAAGACGATTTCCCACTGTGGCCAGGCCGTAGGTGGGGTAGGCGGCGCCCAGGCAATGGCAAGCACCGTATAGTCTTGCAGGCCAAAATTACAGACCTGCCAGCCATAGCCGCGATTGGCCGAGCGCAGCAGACCTCCCCCCGCGCTCCCGGCCAGCAGGACACCCGTCTCGGCTGCCCGTGGATCGGCGGCGATGCAGAGCACGCTAGTGTCTACCCCATCCATCCACGAGGCCTGCCAGTTGTCGCCAGCGTCCAGGCTAAAGGCGGTGCCATGCGGCAGACCGCCCACCAAAATGCGCGTTCCATCCGTTCCACAACAGGCCAGTTCCTGTTGCGGCTGGGGCACCGGCTCCAGGCCGTGTCCATTTAGCTTGAACAAGCCCTCCGGGCCCGCCGCCCAGAGAGTACCGTCTAATTGGGTGAGTGATAAGATGATTGGCATAGGCAGTTTCTAATGGTTAACGATTAATGATTAATGCTCAATCGTCAATTATCTATTGGTCAAGAGGGCTTACAAGCAAGCCGTTAACCATTAACCATTGAGCATTAACCATTAATCATTGTTACGGGGTCATCTCTTCCTTGGGTTTTTTGTGATAGATGATGGCGTCGGTAGAGAGGGCCATCATGGCGCCGCTGGCGGCGATGTGGAGCACCTTCGCCAGGACATCGACCGCATCGAGAATGCCAGCTTCGCGGGCGTTGACCACCTGCTGGGTGTAGGCATTGTAGGTGGCTGCGGGACCGCCCTCGCGCACCCGATTGACGATCACTTCGGGCGCGCTGTGGCCCGAGTTGACGATGATCTGGCGCAACGGTTCACTCAGCGCACGGGCCAGGATGCGCATGCCTGCGGCCACGTCGTCGTCTTGCTCTTTGGCCGCTGCGGCCAGGAGCGCATCGGTACAATGATAGAGCGCCGCACCGCCGCCGGCCACGACGCCTCCGCGCTGTGCTTCGGAGAGCACTTTGAATGCACGTTCAGACTGTACTTCGCGCAGTTCGCGTTCGCCTTTGGTGTGGGCACCGATCTTGAGTTCGCCGACGCCGCCGGTCAAGGTGGAAAGACGCTTGACCAGTTTGGGACGCTCCTCGTCGTCAAACGGGGTGGCGGCGATAAAGCGACGCAGCCGGCTGATCTCTTCCTGGATTTCGCTGCGCTTGCTGTCGTGGGCGACGAGCGCAATGCTGTTGTTGGCGAACTCAAACCGCTGTGCGCGGCCCAGATCGCCGGGGCGGGCGCTGGCGCCGCTGCGCACCTGGTTGGGGCCCAAAAGGGTGGCGCCGGTGAGCAGCGCCAGGTCGGTCATTGCCCATTTGAGCTCCTGGCCGACCGGTTTCAATTTGACGGCGCAGATGGCAAGTTTGCGCTTATCGGCCGGTTGGCGGTGGTTGGTGACCAACGCACCAAGCGCCGCGCCGCTCACCTCCATCGCAATGATGACCAACGTCTTGGCGCCCTGGGCGACAGCCGCCTCCATCAGCGGGATGACCTGGCCGGCCTCCTTGAGCCGCTCGTCGAGGATGGCGACGGCGGGGGCAGTGAGCACCGATTTTTTTTGCTCCGCTTCGGTGTAGAAATACATGCTCTGGATTTCGGCGCCAATCCGTGCGCCAGCCACATAACGGCGGTGCAGATAGGGCGCCACAAACTTCTCGATGACCACGTGGGCATCCGGGCCCAGCAGATAGCTCATCTCGCCCAGCACCGCCGAAAGCTGGTCATCTTTGGTGATGGTGCGGGCCAGAGCGGCCAGGTCATTTTCCCCGGCGATGGGGGCGACCTGTTGGCGCAAGGCATCGAGAGCAATGCGCACGCCCTGTTCGATCCCGCGGGTAAGGCGGGCCGAGTTGAGGCCGGCGGCGGCCATGCGCAAGCCATCACAGTAGATGGCGCGGGCGAGCACAGCTGCCGTGGCGCCGCCATCCCCGGCGCGCTGGCCGACACGCCAGACAAGACTGCGCATGACCATCGCCCCCACATCTTTCTGGGCATCGCCTAGACTGATGATGCGGCGGACAATGGTTGCGGCGTCATCGATCAGTTCCACACGGCGACCGGCGTCCGGCCCGCTGGCAACATGGCCGCCGACGGGACCGAGGGTGGGGGCTAGCAGGTCAGCGATGGCGTTGATGCCGTACCCGATCTGCTGTTGCGATTCCGGTTGCCCGACAACTTTCGGGACGTACTTGACCTGAAACATGGTTTTTTTCTCTGGCTTCTCTTTTTGATAGACAGCGAGGCAGAGGACACGGAGAGCCCGACGCTTCCCCATGCTCCGGTGCTGCCTGCGCCTGTATGCTCGACCATCTGAGGGAGACCGCTCAATGTGTGCTTACAACGGTAACATAAAGTTTACCTGATTCCACGTGGAAAACAAAAAAATAGGTTGCGGATCACGCAGGTATGTGCGAGAATAGGACCTGACCATGGATTTCGGAAAAAAGAACGTTTACGAGATCCTGCTGCGTACTGCGTAATCCGTTTGGCATAAGCAGCCAATTACGGATTACGGATTACGGATTACGGATTACGCAGCACGCATAGCCATAACACAGATGGAGAGCACATGACAAATCATGCGTTGCGCGTTTTGATCGTAGGCGCCCACCCGGATGACCCGGACTTTGCCGCGGGTGGGGTAGCTGCGCTCTACCGGCGCCAGGGACACACGGTGAAGCTGGTGAGCCTGACCAACGGCGACGCCGGCCACCACGAGATGGGGGGCGCGCCGTTGGCGTGGCGTCGCCGCGCCGAGGCCGCTGCCGCTGGCGCGGTCTTGGGGGTCGAGTACATCACACTGGACATTCACGACGGCGCATTGTTGCCGACCTTGGAGCACCGCAATCTGGTCATTGGCCTGATCCGTGAGTTTCAACCCGACCTGGTGACGGTGCACCGGCCCAATGACTACCACCCTGACCACCGCTACGCCTCGCAACTGGTGCAGGATGCGTCGTATATGCTGACGGTGCCCAATGTCGTCTCGCACGTCCCTCATCTGCGCGCCATGCCGGTGATCGTCCACACCTGGGACCATTTTCAAAAGCCCTATCCGTTTCAGGCTGATATAGTGGTCTCGATTGACGAAGTGATCGAGCAGAAAGTGGATGCGCTCCACTGCCACACCTCGCAAGTCTACGAGTGGCTACCCTACAATGGCCGCTATCTAGAAGAAGTGCCCGCTGACCCCTCCGAGCGACGCGCCTGGCTGCGACGCCGCTATGAGCCCCGTCTCCGGCGCGTAGCCGATCTTTATCGCACGCAGTTGGTCGAGCAATATGGCGCCGAACGAGGGCAAAACGTGCAATATGCCGAGGCGTTCGAGGTGTGCGAATATGGGGCGCCGTTGACGGCGGAAAAACGAGAGCAGCTCTTTCCCTTCTTTTCATGACATATCATTGCGATCAGGCCGAAGCACTTGTTGGTCAGAGAGGTTCAGCATGGAGACAACAGACGACCCAGCCGACTCCGGGGCGTATCCGGCGGGGGCTGACCCGCCTTATCTACCCAGTTGGATCGACCGCTTTACTACCTGGCTGGAGCGCCTGCCCTTTCCCCGTTGGTTTTGTTATCTCGGCTTATGGCTTGCCCTCTTCCTGCCGTATAGTGGCGTGAAATGGTGGGATGGCGCCTACCCCTTCGGCACCTTCAACCTTTTCCACCTGTTGCTCACCGGCACGAGTGTGTATGGGCTAGCCCTGATGCACTATCTAGATTGGAGCGCTGGAAATGCGCTCGCCGCCTTTCGTCCTGTTCTGACAGTTGATGCCAAGGGCTATGCGGATTTGCGGTACCGATTAACCACCCTCCCCGCTTGGCCAACACTCTGGATGTCCCTCCTGATTGGTCTGTGGCGGGGTCCTTCCTTTCTGTATCACCAGGATCTGTTCGCCTCCCTCAAGCTCGGCACTTCCACGTTGGCCCTCGGCTTAGAGATCTTCTTCTTGTGCTTCCTCTGGGCGGTGGCTGGCGCATTTGTGTACCACACGTTTCACCAACTCCGGCTGGTCAGTCAGATCTACACCAGCTGCACTCGCATCAATCTCTTTCAGCAGGGGCCGCTTTATGCGTTTTCGCATCTCACCGCCCGCACTGCCTTTGGCGTGCTCTTGCTGAATGGGGTTTGGGCGATGGCTGAGACCGCCACCGGCCAGCCACTGGTGCTCCTCGAAACGACGCTCTTCTTTACCCTGATCGCCCTGGTCACCTTTCTCTGGCCGTTGCGCAGTGTCCATGCCATCCTTGCGGCGGAGCAGCAACGCCTCCAGGACGAGACGACCCACCGGCTCGCCACCACGTTCGTGGAGTTGGAGCGACGGTTGGATGCCGGCGATTTGGAGGCGGTAAGCACCTTGAAAACGGCAATTGACAGCTTACGCACGAAGCAGGAGGTGATCGCCAACCGCCCGACCTGGCCGTGGCAGCGCGATACCGCGCGTGGGGTCGGCGCGGCCGCTGCTTTGCCGCTGGTAATCTGGGTCATCCAGCGGTTGCTGGAGCGTTTTGTTTTCCCCAGCTAACCGGCTCCGTCTCGGTGCCGGTTAGATCCCAGCCGGGTGTGAGGATGATGGGTGGGCCATCGGCGCTGACGACGCACGTATCGAAGCTATTTTATCCGTTTAGCGAGTCAAAAAAGGCTTTGAGGCTCTGCATTTCGCGCACCGGGTCTTGATAGGGTTGGGTGGTGGCAACGGCATTGTTGCGAATCAGATCATACCGCTGTGGATCATCGGCCAGGTCGCGCAAGACTTGCTCCAACGTTTCGCCTAAGAGTGGCAGGTTGCCGTTTTCCACCAGGATGCAGTTTTGTTCCGTCCCCTGCCCCACCATATAGGTGTTGCCACCTACACCGCTGTAGCCCACTACCAGACAGCCACACGCCATCGCCTCCAGCACAGAGACATTCATGCCCTCTTGCATAGCCGTAGTCAGATAGACCGAAGCGTCGCGCAAGTGCTGGGCGTACACGTCTTCATCCAGGTTGCGCAAGGGCAGCCATTGGTAGGCATGCAGCGGCCCGCCTTTGCGGGTCAACACAGCTTGCAGCCACGTCCCCGTATTATCTTTGCGCGTTAGATAGACTACCTGTGGCTGCTTGGATGCCGGCTGCGGAAAATAGCGTACGGGGTCGATGAATTCATCTACAAGTGACACGGCGATCTCCATGTGCCATTCCAGAAAACGCTTGACCACGGGTGACTTTGCCATGACTTGGGTGATGCCAAAATCCTGCCACCGCTCACCAGGACGTAACCGTGCATAGTCGAGCGCCCAACTGAGCGCGATCACCACCCGGCAGCCGCCAAAACTTTGCGTCTGGCGTATGTAGTCCACCATGACCTCCGGGAAGACGAGGATATCCTCGACGCCAAAGCGCGGCCTATCCTCCAGCCAGACGACCGGGACAGTATAGCCATGCCAGGTGAGCGAAAAACCACGGCGCTGGTGGACAATCGCCGCCTCATATCCAAGCTGGCGCAGCCGATAGACATGGCGGTAGAGTGTCTTCACTCCCCCCGATGGCTGGGGGAAATCGGGGCAAAAGTAAAAGATATGAGTCACTTGTGCTCACTCCTCCTGGACGATCTCGACTGTTGCAAGCTCAAGCGTGTCGCTCCCTTGCGCAAGCAATAGCCGCTCATTTCGTACCGGCTGGTAGAGACCGACCGCCAACCGGTACATTCCCGGCAGCAGATCCGGCGGCAGGTCCACGGTGTAACTGTCCGCCACCTGTTCGCCCACGTCCCACGCCGAGGTAGGATAAAAGGCGCCCGTTGGGGGCTGGTCGATCTGGGCAACCGGCGCGCCTGCCGGCCCGACCAGGTGGATAAAGAGTGTATAGTCCTCCGCTAAGGGTTTATCGGTTGTCCAGACCAGGCGGAGCGGCAGCGTTTCGCCCGCGCGGATGGTGGCAGAAATAACATCTGTCCCGACCAGACGCATACCGTTGGCCCACTGAGCGTTGAGTCGCGTGGCCGGTGGGTCAACTGGTGACCCTAGCGTGAGCCAGTCGATGGCATACGGTTCACGGGCTGGAGCCAGCGTCGCCACGTCATAGGCAACCACATCGAGCCGGTAGCGCCCCGGCGCCAGGTCGGTGGGTAGCGGCAGCGCCTTGAGGTCGGGCCGTGGTGTGTCAAAGAAGAGGTTGGTGGGGATAAAGCCCTGCGCGGGCGGCCCATCCGCCTGCGTGACAATGGCGCCATCTGCGGCGACGACCCGGAGCGAAGTGTTGAACTGCTGGTCAATTGGCGTATCCGCTCGCCAGAAGAGCGTGACTGTCAAAGCAGCGCCCAGTGTAGCCTCGCTTCGTTCCCAGCCCATGAGCGCCAGTGGCCCAAAGAGGATGGGTGGTTCGACCTCCTGCTTGACAGGATGGTCAGGTGGTGGTCGCCACCGGTCGGCGCGCAGGACCATCACCCCGCGCTCGTGGAAGGCCAGGTCAAACTGCTCGATGACCGTCTGCACAAAGTCGGCGTCGTAGCGTGTAGCCAGGCGAAAGCTGTCGGTGACAAACCAGGTGCGCGGACCACGGCGAATGACTTCTGCCAGTTGCGGTGTGGTGTTGAGCAGCGGCGAACCGGTCCAGCGGTCGACAAGCACACCCGCACGGTCGATCACAAACTCCTCGTAGCCATGCTGGAGTGCATAATAGTCACACCCGCCCAGCACAAATGCACAGGCCGGCGGCTGCGGCGAGAGGATCACATCGTTCGCCTGGCGGGCGCCCGCCAGATAGGCCAGTGCCCGGTCGTAGCCCTCCACCTGCTGGTCGAACACCCGTTCGGCCGCCGGGTAGAGCGTCACCAGCGCCAGGAGGCTCAACAAGCCGACCGGAATACGACCGGCGCTAGTTGCCCTGCTTTGCTGAAAACGCAAATACAACCATCTCCCCAATTGCTCCACCAGCCAGATGAGCCCAGCAGCACCTACCAGAAGCCACAAGGGCTGCACCAGAAACAGATAGCGAGCTTCGCGCCAGGTGGTGCCCACCACAAGAAAGATGGCCGCAACGACAAACCAAAAGTGCAACGCAAAGAAGAGCGTCGCCTGGTGAAAACGGGGCAAGTCGCGCAGCCGTCCTTGCACCTGGCGCAAGGCTGCCACCGCAACTGTGACTGCCCCCAACCCTGCCAGCGTCCACGGCAACCGTTCCGGCGCAACCAGCAGCGGGCTGTATGTGCGCCACGCCCCCACCAGGTCAAAGACTAGACCCACGTAGGGTCGCTCTGCCTGGATTGTCTCGAAGTAGCCCGGCTGGCCGATGATCTCGATGGCATAGCGGATGGCAATGGCAGCCACGCAAACCAGATGCGCCAGGGCAACTCCCCGTTGTAGAAAAAAGCGCCACCCGCGCCACAGTAAGGTCGCCAACACAATGGCTGGGTAGAGCAAGATCATCTCTTCCTGCGAAAAAAGGGCGAGGGTGAAGAGGAGCGGGAATAACCAGAAGCGAATTGTGAATCGTGAATTGCCCTTCCCATATTCCGTGTTTCGTGGTTCGTATGCCGCAACAAAATCAAACGCCGCCCAGACGGCCAGCAGAGTGAAGAACTGGAGTTGGGCGTAGAAGCGGGCGCGGCTGCTCCAGATGATCGCCTCGGGCAGCAGGGTCAGGCCGGTGGCTGCCAACCAGCCTACACCGGCGCGCCATTCGCGCCGGCCGATGAAGAAGACGGCAACAATCGTCGCCAGGCCAAAGAGGACGCTGGGCAACCGGCCAATCGTATAGCTAAAGCCAAAGAGCGTGAGAAAGAGCGCTTCAACATACGAGGCAAGCAGCCCTCGGGTGTAGAGCACGCCGCTGGGCATGAGCGGCGCACCAGATTCCTGCACCTGCCGCGCTGCCCACAAGGTCGTGAATTCATCGACATAGAGGCTGATCTCGCGCACATAGCGCCAGCGTAGCCAGAACGCCAGAAGCAGCAACGGCGCCAACGCTGCGACCCACCACAGCCCGCCGCGGCTAGAAAGGTTTGCGGGACGAGAGGTATACGCACTCGTCATGGCACGGTAAACTTGCCAATCACAACCAAGTCCCCCGCCGGTTGGTCACCGCGCGAAATGGGGAGCCGGCCCGCCTCCACCGTGTAGAGACCGACGCGCACCTCGTACTCCCCAGACGGGAGATCGGCGGGGAGCGGGATGCGACGTTCATCCACCACCCGGAGACCAGGTGTCCACAGATGGGTGGGGGCAAAGCCGGCTAGCGGCTGCTGGTCTTGCTGGGCTGCATTGACGCCGGCGGCATCGACGATGTGGACAAACGTGGTGTAATCGATGGGGGTCGAGGCAAGCCCTTCCCAATCCAATCGCAGGGGAAGCTCCGCCCCTGGTTGCGCCTGCGCCGGCAAGACAGCACTGAGCAGGGCAAACTTGTCGCCAAAACGCCAGGGTGGGTTGGCCGGTGCAGCTACACCTGGTGGATCGCCCACCCAAAGCAGGGCAAAATCACGCGTGCTGGGGTCGAGCGGACGGTCGCTGCGCACCGCTGTCACCGGCAACGGGTCGAAGGTGTCTGGGTCATAGAACGAAAGAGTCAATTTGTAAAGCCCCGGTGCAGCGTCGGACGGGATCGTCACCGTGTAACCATCAGGCCGGATCTGGCGCAGCGGCCAATCGGCAGTCGGCGCTCCCCATGGCCAGCCGTCGGCGCGCCAGATTTCCTTGCCGCCCTGGTCTACCAGACGGATGAGGGCATTGTAGTTGACTGTCATCGGCGCCAGGCTTTGGAGAAAGAGCGTCATCTGGAAGCTGTCGCCGGGTTGGACGACCTGTTGCGGCACGTCGTAGGCGCTCAGGCGGATCAGGCTCCCAAAGTCGGCAGCGCTCTCTTTGCCGATCTCGACAAAATCGGGCAGGAGTGTGTCGCGCAGGTCGTAGACACGGGCCAACTCTAGCCCGCCGCCGCGCACAGTGTAGGCCGGCACCTGCCCGGCGAAATAGGAGATCGCCTCCGGCGAAGGCAACTGGCGCTGCCACTGGTTGATATAGAGCACTGTGTAATCCGTATCGAGCCAGTAGAGCGGCGAGCTATAGCCAACCTCCACGCTCTGGCCGCGGAAGAAATAGGAGAAAGGCCCATCGGCGTACCAGGCGACGACCCGCAATCGCTCGGCGTCGGGCTGGGCGTTGAGCCAGCGGGCGGCCTCATCCATCCCTTCGCCCCACCCAGCAAAGAGCACATATGGCGCCGTCCGCGTCCCGCCCACCAGCGGGTTGTAGTAGGTCAAATAGTAGGGATAATGGAGAAATCCAGGCAGCCCGTGCAGCAGCAAGGCGACGAGAAGCAGAGAGTAGGGAGGGGGGAATAGGGAGTGGGGTGATAGCTTGCCTATTTCCCACTCCCTATTCCCCCCTCCCCATCCTTCACTCCCCCACCGCACTGCCGCCGCCCAGCCGAGTGCGGCGATCACGCCTAGCGCAGGGAAAGCGGGGAGGAGGTAGCGGTCGAACTTCTTGGCGCCCAGGGTCATGCCGGCGACCAGCACCAGGGCGAAGACAAGCAGACCCAGTGCCGGCTTGCGCGTGCGGGGATCATCAAACGGCCACGAGCGGCGCCCGGCAGCGAAGAGTGCGGCGACCAGCCCAATGAGCAAAGCGGGCGAGGCGCGCCAGAGCAAGGCCAGTGGATAAAAGAGCGGGCCGGGGTCATCCACCGGGCGGCCCAGAAAGTAGTTGACCGTGGTGTGGCGTTCGACATATTCGCCCATCTCTGTCCCCATGTGCCGTAGCGTGCCGACCGGATCGACCCACATGGCCGGCCAGAGGGCGACAAAGGTCGCTGTGGCGATGAGACCCCAGAGGATAAAGGCTATGAGTAATATGGGATGAGTGACGAGTGAGCTGTAATGTGTGGTGCGTGGTATTTGGGAACGCCGTACATATTCGATACTAAGCAGGATAGCGCCAGTGGGGACGAGAAAGATGGCCGGTGTTTTGGTGAGCCAGGCCAGCCCCATGACCACACCGGCGGCCGCCAGGTCAAGCCACCGTTGGCCGTCGTAAAGCCAGGCGAGGAAGAGGGCTAGCGCCAGAAAGGTCAGCACCGCCACAAATCCGTCCGGGTGGAGTTGCTGCGACAGGGCAACGGCGAAAGGGTCCCAGGCCATAAAAATTGTGGCGACCAGCCCTAGCGGTGCCCCCAATAGCCGGCGCAGCGGCAGGTAACTGGCCGCGATCGCCAGGCTGATCAGGATGACAATGATGCGGCGTCCTGCCGCCAACAACTCCAGGGGTGTAAAGGTTGTGTTTTCGGCCAGCCACGCTTCGAAGTATTCGCGCTCCCAGGCAAACTGGCCCGGCGCCTCCAGCGGGTAGGTGGGGTAACGCAGCAGCAGTGCCAGGGTACCCGCCCACATCACCGTCACACCGGGGTGCTCGCGCTGAAAGGTATGCGGCCAATCGCTGTGAGTAATGGCCTGGTAAAAGTTCGCCGAACGCGCCAGCCACTTGCGCTCGTCGATCGTGACAAAACGCTCCAGCGGGATAGCCCGTGGCAGCCAGGCAGCCAGGAAGAGGAGAAGGAGGATCAGCGGCGTAGAAAACCGGCGCATAGCCCCTCCCACCGTAGCACCCAGCGTCGCACCACCTTCCAAACGGATGGCAGGCCAGGTCTCCGGCGCCGGTGCAGCCCGCCATTTGCAATTGACAATTGGCAGTTGACAATTGACAATTCCCTACTCCTCGCCGATGCGGATATCCGTCAGATGAATCTGGTTGCCGACCACGTTGCCATTCTCGTCCAGCACCGGCAGGCGTTCCAGCGTCTCTTCGATGTACATGCCCGTGTAGAGCGGATAAAGCCCGTCGGGCGCCTCCTCTTTGACCGGGAGTTCGTACTCATCGGTGATCAGTTCGCCGGGGTCCCACCGCCAGGTCTCGCGCGTCTCGCAGACCGGATAGCCATCGCGCTGCGCCACCATCGTCCCCTCACCGTAATACGATTGGTTGAACACTTTGTAGTTGGCGGCGATGGGTTCCTGTGCCCGCCAGTAGAGCGTCAGGTGGATTGTGTCGCCAGCCCGCAGCGGTTTGGGATGGCGGATGTCGTACCCTTCCAGCCAGATCTGGTTGCCCAGGTTGGCATGCAACGGGTTGCCAATGGGCCGGGCGACCGCCGGGTAAGTGAGTGTCATAGCCGGCCTCGCCAGCAAGTCAAAGCTGAGCCGGTACTCGTCCAGCGGAAAGGTGCGCAGACCATCGTTTGGCTGTTGGGTTGGGAAGTCGAGCCGGGCGCCGGTGCGGTGATAGATGATCATGCGATCGGCGCCGTTGATCTCGACCTTGCCCCACTTCTCAAAGCCACTGCGCAAAAAGTGCTCCATCTTGAGCCGATCACCGTCGTTGAACGGCTCAAGGTTGTGGATCTGAAAATACCAGTCGGCGGTGCGACCGCAACGTAGCTGGCCGCGCGTGTACCAGGCCGGCACCCACGCCTCTTTCTCGTTGGTTTCGAATGAACCGTGGATCACGCCCTGGTCGTAAAGCGCGCCGACCACCTTCCAGCCGTTGGCCAACGGAAACCCAAAGAGCGCCTTGTCGTCGGGTTCTTCGTAAGGCGCCCAGTAGCCGGCGGGCCGGTTCTGATACCAGGTGCGCAACACTTCCACCTGGTTGTAGACAAAGAACCAGTAGATATAGAAGCCGAAAACAAACGTGGCCGCTGCCGTGGCCGCACCGCCCACGATGAATGCCGTGCGTGCGCCGACCCGCTGGCGGAATAAAAACCAGATCGCCGCAATCACTGTCCCGGCCAACAGTGCCCAGGGTGTAAAGAAGATGTAGACATGCGATCGCGGTTTGGAGATCAAGAAGAAGGCCAGCAACAGCGGCGCGCCAAGCCAGAGCCAGATCACCCGCTCCTCGCTGCGCAACCGTGGTAAGAACCAGACAGCTATCAGGGCCAACGTAAAGGGAACAAAGATCAGGTCGGTCTCACCGGCCCGGAGCCACTCATCCTGCCAAAAGGTAAGCGCCAACACAAGCAAGATGGCTGATCCCGCCACCTGCGCCCAGCGCCGGGGCAGCCCACGCCAGTAGGCCCACAAGAGCGCGGCTACCAGCAGGCCAATCATGGCCAGGGCATAATAGCTGGAGTTGTAGGTCGTGGTGCGGATGAAGAAATCGTAGAGATTGTTATAAGGAAAGCTGCCTTCACCCCCGACCCGCCGGTCCACCAGATAGGTGTAGGTGGCGGCAAAGTTGGGGTGGAGCACAAAGGGGAGATAAAAAGCGCCCAGCATGATAGCCCCGGTAGCCAGACCAGGAACCGCCGCCCGTAACAAGGCCGGCCACTTGACCCGGCCTTGCACAAGCACAGCCACCAGCAGAAAACCCGCCGGCACCGCCGCCGCTGCTGCCTCATAGTGCGCAAGCAGCCCGGTTGCCAGCAGAAAGGCCAGCAACGTCAACTCATGCACCGGCCATACTGGCTCACGGTAGACCTGGTGTGCGATCTGCACCACCAGCGCCGAAGTGAGCAGGATGAGGCTCTGGTATTGCACAATGTGCGAAAAGCCGATGAGATAGCCATCAAAGGCCAGCAAAAAGGCCGCTGCCCATCCCGCCAGCGCCCCCACCATGCGCCAGCCGAGCAGCCACACGGCAAAAAGCGCCGCCAGCCCCGCCAGCGCAAAAGGCAGCCGCGCCGTTGCCTCGGTCAGGTGGCCGGTGAGCGAATAGACCACCGTCGGCAGCAAGATTTCGGCCGGCCCTTTCTTGTGGATCAGGAGGACATCCTCATACCCCTGGATCACGGCCGCGGCCCGCAACGCTGCCCGCGCCTCATCACCCTGGAATTCGGCATAGCCCAGGTTGCTCAAACGAAAGAAACCGCCGACGAGCAGAAGGACGATAAGACCAACAAAGAGGATAGACTGCGGATGATACGGATTGGGCAGATTGGCGCGGATTCTCTGCCCTTCAATTTGGTTGATTTGCGGATGATGCGAACGCTTTTGCCACCAGACTATAGACAGTAGTAGCGCCAACGCCAGGTCAAAGGCCAGCAAGGTCTGCCAGCGGTTGACACCGCCCGGTAGATAGCTCACCAGCAACATGACCATCACCATCACGCCATATCCGCTGGCGATGGCGTACAAGCTGCGCTCGGCCAGGGTCGGTGGCTGCGGGCTGCGGGCAAAGATTGCCTCGACCAAGAGGAGGCCCGGTATCAGACCGGCCAACACCAACGCGGCAACAGCGGGGATGAGGAGTGGCTGCTCAATCCACAGTAGGAGGTGGGCAATTGTCGCCGCCACCGCACTCCATCCTACTATGTCGGCTCGATGGATCCAACGAAGCATACGCTACACTCTACTGCAAAGTCCGTTTCTTGCCAATCTACGACCGGTCAAGGCAACAGTTTCAAGTGAAGGTGAGCAGCATAATTGCTGGTAATTACCGCTTGTGTTTGGCGCTGATTATTTACATCAACTAAACTATAGAATATGCAACGAACAGTGTGGCAGACATGGTTCATTATCGTGTTGCTCTTCCTGGCTGCGTGGGCGCCCCGTGCTCTGGCGCTCGCCCGCTTTGTCACGGCAGACGAGCGGCTGTGGCTTACGCGCTCGGCCAACTTCTATTATGCCCTGGCGCATGGCGATCTGCCGGCCACTTTTCAGCGGGAACATCCTGGGGTCACCGTCATGTGGGCCGGTATGCTGGGCTTTCTCACAACTTTTCCAGACTATGCAAACAGAGCCCCCGGCTACTTTTCGTGGGACCAGGAGGAGCTGGAGAGCTGGCTGCACACCCAGACGGCCCATACGCCGTTAGCGTTGTTGGTAGCCGGTCGTAGCTGGCTAGCCCTGGCGATTGCAGCCGCGATTGCACTCTGTTATCTGCCGTTGCGCCGGCTACTCGGGGCTACGGTGGCGGCGGCTGCCACCCTTTTTGTCGCCTGGGACCCCTTCTTTGTCGCCCTCTCTCGCCAACTGCACCCCGATGGGCTGGTCGCCGCTTTGACATTGCTGGCACTGGTTTTGTTCCTCACCTGGTTGTTTGAGGGGAGACGCCACGACGCGGTTACAGCCGGTGTGGTCATGGGCCTGGCGTGGCTGACCAAGACACCGGCTTTCTTTCTGGTGTCGGTTGGCGCGCTGCTGGTGCTGGCTGCACTGGCTCGTTGGCATTTTTCGCCACCGGGTTCGGAGTACCCCTCCGAACCCACAAACGTGAGTTCACCCCCGACTCCTCGTGCGCTCCTGTCGGGTTTTCTGTTATGGGGCGCTTTGGCCGTGGTTACCTTTGTTGCGCTTTGGCCGGCCATGTGGGTGGCTCCATTGCACACCCTCCTGCGCATGGCTACCGAGATGAGATCCTATGTGGAGGGGCACGTCAACCCCAATTTTTTCTGGGGCGAAACCACCGCGGACCCAGGCCCCTGGTTCTACCCTGTCGCGTACTGGTTTCGCACGACACCGGTGACGCTGCTGGGTCTCGTCACAGCCGGCTTTGGCATCTACCGCCAGGCGGCGCCCTTTGATCGACCAACTGTGCGGCGCACGACCGCAGCCCTCTTCCTCTTTGCCCTCCTTTTTACCGTCGGGATGACCTTTGGCTCCAAGAAATTCGACCGCTACCTCCTGCCCATCTTCCCGGCGCTGAATATCATCGCCGTACTAGGGTGGGTGGCGGCCATTAAGTGGGGAATGCAGAATCGCACTGTAAATGTTGGTGACATTTCGTATTCCCTCGTCCGTATTCCCTATACCCCTTTACTGCTCGTCGTCGTCTTCCTCCATGGCTTGTTGGGATGGCTCAGCTACCCCTACTATCTTACCTATTTTAATCCATTGGCGGGCGGCAGCCGTGTCGCAGAGCAAGTATTGATGGTAGGTTGGGGTGAAGGTCTAGAGCAGGCGGCAGATTGGCTCAACCAACAACCTGATGCCAGCACGATGCAAGTTGTCGCCTGGTATGGGGATGGGCCACTTTCCTACTTTATGCGGAGCCGGGAGCCGGTCTTCTCTTTCTGGGCGCCCCAGTATTGGTTGGGGGCTGATTATGCGGTCGTCTATATCAGCCAGTGGCAGCGGCAGATCCCGGCGCCGGAGGTGATCGATTTTTTCCGCGGGCGGCAGCCTGTGCATGTGGTGAAGGCAGGTAACCTGGAACTGGCGCGCATCTACGACCTGCGTGACCAGACGCCGCCCGATTTTACCGCACTCTACACCGAAAGCTCTGGTATGATCGACTGCGGTCTGCGGCTGGCCGGGTATACGGTCGGCCAGCGCGCCTTTCTTGCGGGGGATCGCTTTCTACTGCGCCTCTATCTGGACCCAGAGAGGCAGGTCGCGACCGGAGATCGCGGCGTCGTACGATTGGTGGCGCCTGCCGGGCACGAACTTTGGCACAGCGAGCAGATGCTGGACCCGCGCCTGCTGGCCAATCATATGTATGTGTACGACCATGAGATCGTCGTTCCAGCCGACACGCCGGCGGGTACCTACACCGTCACTGTGGCCGTACAGGGGTGCGGGGAACAACTTGAACGAGAACGAGTCGTCACGGCTTTTGAGATCGAGGCATCAAAGACAGTGACGCTCGACGCCGACTGGGGCGCAGTGCGCTTGACCGAAGCCGGTGTCCAGCCTGCTGTGGCTGCCGGAAAGAACGTGGTCGTCACGATGAACGCCCGTGGCCAGGTGGATGGTTCGCTCAAGATTTCGACCCGGCTGGTGGACGCCGCCGGCGCAGTCGTTGCCCAGGCCGATGAATTCATCACCAAGGAGATCGATGTCGAACTTCCTGTGCCGCCGGAGACCGAACCAGGCGCCTATAAGGTTGTGGTCGTCGTCTACGACCCGGAGACGCTGCACCCGCTGCCCGACGCTGCCAACGAGTTTGCCACCCCTTTGACCGGAATAGAAATTTTCGATGAGGAAGAATGATACGAGTGCGGAATGCACAAGCGCCCGATTCCTGATTCCGTATACCACATTCTACTGCCCCTTTATGTGTAGGTCGGCCAGGTGGACGTGGTCGTTCACCGGGTTGCCGGCATCGTCGAGCACCGGGACGCGGGCAAAGTTCTCTTCCACATACAGGCCAGTATAGAGCGGATAGACCCCCGGCGGCGCATCGGCTGCGACGGAAATGTCATGCACATCGACCACCAGTTCGCCGGGATACCAGAGCGTCGTCGGCTCACGGTCGCAGACCGGGATGGCGTCTTTTTGCGCCACCATGACGCCGTCACCATAGAAGGCCTGATTGAAAACCTTGTACGATGGCAGCCCGTTGCGCTGCGCCCGCCAGTAGAGCGTCAGCCGAAAAGTATCGCCTGGTTCGAGCGCCTCGTTGCCCTCGATGGTATAGCCCTCCAGCCAGATGTCATTGCCAAAGTTGATGTGCAATGGGTTGGGGATCGTCTCTTCAACGATGGGTGAAATCAGCGGCAAGGTTGCATCCATCGCCGCATCAAAGCGCGCCGCATACGCCTCCAGCGGGAAGGTCTGCACGGTGGACACTAGATCCCCAGCGTTTTGCCGGTAGATCACCAGGCGCGGCGCATCGTTGACCGTCACCTGGCCCCAGCGTGTGTAGCCCTGTTCTTCGAGCATATCCTCCGCCTCGGCGCTGGGCAGCGTCCACGGCTCCAGGTTGTCGATGGCGAAATACCAGGTCGCCGTTGAGGCACAGCGGTGCTGGCCCAGCGTATACCAGTGTGGAATCCACGTATAGCGTTGATTGGTCTCATAGTCGCCTGCCAACACCCCGTCGGCGTAGAGCGCACCGACCACCTTCCAGCCATTTTGCAGCGGAAACCCATAGAGGCTATCCACCTCTTTGGTGTAATGGGGGGTCCAGTATCCCTTGGGAGTGTGTTCGGGCCAGGTGTACAGCACTTCGACTTTTGTCTGGTTGTAATACCAGTAATCATAGAAGCCAAAGACGAGCGTCGACGCCGCCAGCGCCAGACCGCCCAGTGCGTAGGCAGGAGCGCCACCCAGCCATCGCCGCAGGGCAAACCAGCCGTCGGCCAGCAATGCGCCGACCAACAGTGCCCACGGTGCAAAAAAGACATAGATGTGGGTGCGCGCCAGCGCCATCCCAAAAAAGGTGGCCAGCAAGAGCACCCCAAACCAGAGCCAGAGCAACCGCGCTTCCACCCGCAACTTGGGAGCCAACCAGAGCGGCAGCAGCGCCAGGACAAAGGGCGCCAGGGCTAGATCGACCTGCCCAACGCGGAGCCAGGTCGTCTGCCACAACGTGAATCCCATGAGGATGCAGAGTGCAACACCGATCCCCATTCCCCAAACCCGGCCAAACTCTCTACGATAGACCCGTACGACAGCCAGCGCGGTCGTGAATGCCAGAAAACCCACGTAATAGACGGAGTTATAGACCAGGCTGCGCCGGATGATGTCGTGCAGCCCGTTGTGCGGAAAGCGCCCACCGGCCACAAAGCGCTGGTCTACTAGATAGGTGAGGGTCGATTCAAAGCTGGGATGCAGGAGGTAAGGCAGATAAAAGAGCGCCAATAACCCACCACCGACAGCCACCGCCGGCAACGCAGTACGCCCTAGCTCGCTCCAATGCAACCGGCGCTGCCATAGAAGGGCGCCCAGCAAAAAGAGCACGGGCAGGACAACCGCCAGCGCATCATAGTGGGAAAGCAGCCCCGTGGCCCAGAGAAGCGCCGCCAATGTCAGATAATTGGCGGCGCCTTTTGGCTCCCGCCATACGCGCACGAGCGTCACTACCACCAGCACCGACGTGAGCAACACCACACTCTGATATTGCAGAAAGCGAGAAAAGGCGATGAGATAGCCGTCGAAAACCAACAAAAATGCGGCGATCCAACCGGCCAGCGGGTTGAGCAGCCGCCAGCCCAACAACCAGACCGCCCCCAGCGCGGCGATGTTCGCCACGGCCAACGGGAGACGGGCGGTTGCCTCGTTGAGGTGGCCGGTTAGCGCAAAGGTCAACGCCGGCAGGACGATCTCGGTGGGGCCCTTTTTGTGGAGAAAGAGCACATCCTCATAGCCCTGGAGAAGAGCCGCCGCCCGCAGGGCACCGCGCGCCTCGTCGCCGTGAAACTCGGCATAGCCCAGCGCAGCAAAGCGCAAATACCCGCCGGCAAGGAGCAAGACGAAGATACCGGCAAGCACAAGCGGGTGCGCCATCTGAGATCTGGCCTGCTGGTTGGGTGGGCCAGCGCCAATGTCTATAAGCGGTGACCGCTCGTGTCGATTGCGCCGCCACACCAGCAGGGCGCAGACCAACAACAAGGCGTCAAACGTCGCCAGCGCCAGCCAGCGGTCGATGCCGCCGGGCAAATAGCTCA
>QEUW01000066.1 GCA_003577005.1 Chloroflexota bacterium
TCTAGATTGTGTCCCAGCAAGTTGTAGGTCATGATGGTCAGCTTCCTCTCACCGGCCTCAGCCTGTCGCTTCTTGGGCAAGAACAGCCTGCCATAGCGGTAGAGAGCCAGCGTCACCGCCAGCAAGCTGGCGGCCCATAACTCGGGTCGCCGGCTGAGCAGTGCGACCACGACCACGCCCGGCAGTGGCAAGAAGAGGTATACGGCAAAGGAATTCAACAGAAAAAGCCACCACCACCTGTCTCCCCAAACGACCTGTGCAATCACCCATCCACATAGCGAGCAGTAGTACACGTATGCAACTAGCAACAACACGACCATAGCGCCCGAACATTCCAGAGGACCTTCGCTTCCACGCAGTGTGTTTCTTTAGTCATCACTGCTGCCACTCCACAACTGGCTGATAGTGGGGATCGTGTTTCTGTTCGTCATGACACGACGGTCGCTGCGACGCACGTGGGGGTTCATCCATTCATGGAAAATGGTCTTGACCACGCGCCATCCATCGGGGATGGTACGGAGCCGGCCATTCCCATAGACACGGGCGGCCTCGAAACTGGGCACCTCAGCAACCTTGAGCCGGGCGTGCAAGGCGCGCACGTTCATCATCGTCTCGATCTCAAAACCATCGGCGTCCAAGTCAAGATGGGGTAGCACGTGCCGCCAAAAGGCATTGTAGCCGTAGCAGAGATCGCTGTAGCTGCCCCCAAAGAGAAGGCGGACACCAAGGACGAAACACCAATTGCCGAGCTTGCGGTAGAGCGGCATATCATCCGTGCCGCCACCTTGGAGAAAGCGCGAGCCTTTGGCAAAATCGGCGCCGGCTAACAGCGCGCCAACAAAGGCGGGAATCTCGGCGGGATCGGTCGAGCCATCGGCATCCAACATGACGATGATGTCACCGTTTGCAGCCGCAAAACCGGTGCGGAGCGCCGCGCCTTTCCCTTGCCCCTCTTGGGGAACAATACGGATCTCTGGGCAAAGTGCTTGTGCGACGGCTACGGTATCGTCGGTCGAATGGCCATCGACCAGCAGCACCTCGCCCACCCACTCAGGTACCCGTGGCAACACGTGTGGCAAGTTTTCGGCTTCATTAAGCGCCGGGATAACCACACTGACGAGGGGCTTTTCTATAAAGGGCACAGTCGGAGTGGCTTGGGAGTCACTTTGTCTATTTTCAACCGCTTTGGCAGGGTCAGGAATGCGCTCTGGCATGGGTTCCGCGTGGTGCATTGCCTTCTGCCTGTCGGGCGTAACTTGTCGCAACATGTGATAGGCTTCCTTCCTCAAAAAGCAACCCACCCAACTTAGGGGATAGTTCGGCAGCGATAAACGTACTAGTCCGAGAAGACAACTTGGTGTTCTACCTTGTCGCTTGGGCAGTGACGGGTTGGTGGGATACAACGAGGTAGGTCAGCAGTAGTCAGGCTTGATTCACCTGATTTGCCTAAACTGCTGTGATCCGAGTTAACATTCGATAGCGCATCTCGCCAACTGCCGCGAGTACAGGCGGCAAGCCGGCAGTAACTTAAGTGTAAATTTGCTACTTGACATGCATTCCATCTTGTACTATCGTAAAAAACGACAAAGCGATGCACGGCTCCGAGAGCCACTCCGATCCTAGTTGCATCTCTTCTGTGTCAAGAGCAAGGAGATACAACTATCAGGGCATTGCAATGTCAACGTTTAGAGTTGTACCGGTCTGACCACCGGTGCAACTCTTTTTTTGTTGACGGACAGCCTTTTTACGCTACGAATTCTTGCTATTGTTAAGACCTAGAGTGGTATACCTAAGTAAAATGCCCCTATCCCGTCAGAACCCGCGATTGAAACCAACAAACTGATTCAACGTACGACCAATCCAACCCTTCAAATTCTCAGGCGCGCCCCTACCTCGTGAACTTGTTGGTGGGTGCCAGGCCGGAGAAACTTCTGGTAAAGTATAACTGCCAATCCCAAAATTTTGTATTAAATACTTGTTAAAATTTATCGGGAATAAGAAGTTTACGCAACCATTCGTAGATATTTTTGCATTGCTCGTCTCTGGTAGGAACATGCGCAATCGTTAATAAATATATACCCTTAGGGTTTGGCTGCCCGGTCTGACCTGCACCAATTGAAAGCAAAACTCCTACTTATCACCAATCGAGGGAAGGTGGTGACTCGCAGGAGCATGGTCTCGGTAAAACTGGCCTTCTCCTCTACTTGGGGGTATCCCCTTTGCGGATCTGGTGGGCGTTGAGCAATCCTTGATTTTAGTTCGCTCTGCTAGACCCATCTAGTCGCGCTCTGGGAGAATCAGCGTCATCTTTTACGGACAAGTGTCCAGGAGCCGGCCAGTCCAGCCTCCTGCTCTGCCAGCGCCGCATCCAGCACAGGGCGTAAGCGATGGAGCCACTCATTGGTCTGTGACTGGCTCAAGCCAAAGTCCTGGCCCTGTTTGGTCTGTAATGGCGCGCGTTTCTGATAGGAGAGGATGAAGAGCAACTTGTCTTCCATGCTGTTGAGTTTGCCCTTGGCTCCGCCGCCAGCGCGGCGCTGACGGGGCTGCCCTTGAACAGTCGTCTCGGCCGCATACTTGGCCTCATATAGCGCGGCAAAGGTAGGAAGCAGTCGATCAAACTCATCTATTGTAAGCCCGGTGGCTCGCCGAAACTCTTCGGCATTATCTCTTAACTTTTCATGGTTTATCATAGCTCACATAGAAAACAGACTACCCTCAGTAAAGGAGCGCCCTTGGGTGCGTGAGGTTCTGCTAACAGTTCGTTTACTCTGACGCCCCAGCACGGTTCGAATAGGCGACCGGACTTCAAACGGCACCCCGGTAATTGAAAATGGGTGTCAACCGTACCATTCGCTGCCAAAAGCCCCCGTCGCACTGCTTGACGCGCCGCAAACAACGATCATAGACAGCAGAATCCTTTGCATCGTGTGCGTACACGACATTGAGCCTGACCGTATTCAGTTTCTAGAGGCTAAGTTGACGATGAGAGTTCCGCAGCATGAGAGCACCCTCCTTGCTGTCGGGAAATAGACCTGTTAGCTGACGAAAGAAGAAAGGGTAGCAGAGAGCGATGCTGAGCAGGATGGGGATGTTGTGCTAAGCAGAATCCTATCCAATTGATCCTCCTTCCCAATAGGAAAAGAGCTTGGCAAGGGTCAGAGGTCAAGCCTCTTCATACTGGCCAGGATTCCAAGAAATCTTACAACCGCCCAAACTGGGGGTTTGGACATTACAAGAAAAAGACAGACACAACCTTAATAACTGCTGACCATACTATAGCAAGTTATGATCTCAAACAATGGGGGAAAACCCTTCCTTTGGTTGCGGGGCAACCTCCGTCCCTTGAGAGCAGCGCACTTTACATCCCAGCAGAACCAGCAGGGGCTAATGAATTCGGTGTTCGCTATTTCTGCATCGTGATCGTAGGCAGATAAAGAACGTATTGTGAGTCGAGTTCTCCGGTCCGCTGCAAAACGATACCGTCCAGCGGTTGCAGCGTCACCCTTTCGACCGGCGAGCCATCGTTGAAGCGTGCTTCGGAGCGGATATGCAGTGCATCGGCGACGCATGGCGCAGCACCCGCACACTGTAAACGCACCAAAGGCTTATCCTCCGGTCGCAGCGGAACCTGTGCGATCAGATGCCATTGATCGCCGCCCGACCGTTGGTCAAGCGTCTGGGTTGCGATTACCTGGCCACCGGCGATTACCTGATACGTAGCGTTCTCGTTCCACGAGCCGGCTGTCGGCGCTGCGGGCCACCATGCGGTGATCGTATAGGTATCGGCCGCTGCAAGCTCCAACTGCCAGCGCGCCTCGCCTTGCTCGCCCTGGTGTTCGTGCAGACCTTTGCCCCAGTTGTGGTAAAATGGCCCACTCGTCTTCCATTCGCCACTGTCATAGGTGGTTTCACCCCAGGTGCCACTGGTGGAAAACGATGGCGTATCATCGTCGATAATCCAATCGGTGCGCGGTGCTTGTTGACCGAATAGCCGTTGCCAGCCAGGTCCTACCGCGATTTCTTGTGGGTCACGACTGCCGTTTAGCAACACGAGGCCATTGGTAAACTCGCGTCGATAGAGATCAGCCGGATGGCGGTTCAATCGCACATGGTCTAGCCAGACTGTTCCAGTGGTTTCCCCAAAAGCAAACTGTAGCCGTGCGTCATCGATCGTGGCATTGGCCGCAAATGAAACCGTGTATTCCTGCCAGGTCGTGCCGATCGGCACCTTCTGTGAGAGCCCATAGCCGTCCCACTCTGGGCTGCCCTTTTGCATATACAAAGAGATGGTGCGTGGCTGATCGCTCTTGGCCCAGAAGGTCAGATCATAGATGGTGTTCCGTTCGAGCGAGCGGTTGTACTGCGCAAGAGTGATCTGCCAGCTCGTGCCGGCAGTGGTCTCGATATCCACCCGCGTGGAAGCTGCCCCTACAGCCGCATCGCCCGTATCACGAGTGACGGTTGCCACGTAGTCGGCGCTCTGGTTGGCCCAAAATGTCCAAGGCGCTGCTGTGGGCTGCTCAAAGTCACCGTTTTCGACTAGATTTTGGCTATCATGGTTCGCCAGTTCGATCTGCTGCGCAGGGCCGATCGGGTAGCCCAGGTCAAAATCGAGTTCGTCATACCACCAATCTTGCCCATGCCAGGTGTCGCCGTATTCATAGGCAAAGTAGCCGTCATTCATGAACGTCAGGGCCAGGCCAAAGCGCATCCAGGGATAGTAGGTGCGGGCAAATTCCAGCGTTGACGGTGGAATATCGGCCCAAGGCGCATAACCGTAGCCATAGGCAATTTGATCGAGTGGGGATGCCTCGAACATGGTCACAACTGGAGGTTGGGCTAAGCGGTGCCAGCTTTCATAGGTATGCCAGACCTGCTCAAAGAGCATTTCGCCCTCGATCACATTCGCCGGCCAGAATCCCATGCTAATGCCATTGAAATAAGAGGCAATCCCCGGTTCATCGATGTTCATCGAATGGCCGCTGACAATAGCATGAGGCATGAGTGCGCGGAAGGTCGCCAACTCATGAAATACTCCGGCCTTCCAGGCGGCGTCAAAGGTCTTGGGGTCGTCCTGAACCCCGTCTTCGTTGGCATCGACCAGAAAGGGCTGCCCATAGATGTTCTGAGTTTGCCACGACTGCGTGGTCATCACGTTGTCAAAAAAGATACCATCGAACATCAGATCGCTGTTGAGGATCAGATCATATGCCCGTTGCGCCTGGTGTTCAGCCACATAAGATTTGGTCAGATTGAGCCGGTAGTAGCCGGGCCAGACTTCGACCCGTTGCCCGTGGATGTCCTTCAGGTAATAGTCGTCGGGCAGATTCGGGTCTTCAATGGCATTGAGCGAGGTCAGGACCAGAATGTGCGGGTTCACTTTTCGCAACTGGCGGATCTGTTCAGGCTTGAAGCCAGCACCTAACCAGAGATCAATTCGTGCCACGTCCGCGGGGTCTCTGTCTAGAAAGCGTTTCGACCCCCACAGATTGCCGACGCGGGGGTAGGAGGGGTTGGGGTGGGAGAGGCTCCGATAGCGCAAGGGCAGGACGAAGAGGGGGTCAGCTGCACAGCGCACATACACCTCGTTGACAGTGTTCGGGTCAGGATTGAGTCCAGAGACAACCATCTGATGGCTCGTAGTGCCTGCGCCCGCATCGAAGGGTGTCATCTCTGAGAAAGGTGCGGCTTCGCCCACGGCAAAGGCGCACGCTGTGTCGACGGCGGTTTGGACGGTCAGCGCCACCGTCGTTGCCCCTGCGGGGAGCAACGTACTGGGCGGCTGCGGATTTGTGATCGGATCGGTTTGGGACCGGGCAATCGCCCGTTGCCCCTCGGCAAGCGGGGCGAGTTGAGTGACACTGAATACTCGCCGTACCATCTGCTGGGCGCCAAACAGCACCATCGCCAGGACAATCGCAGCAATCCACTTTTTCATGCACACTATTCCTCAGCAAAATATTTCACCATCAAAAGGGACGCAGAGACTGCGCCTGCGGTAAGGCGCATCCATTTGCAATAGTCTTTAGAAGATGGTGATGGTTGATGGGGGCTACTCTATAACTGTGCCGTGGATAGTGTACAGAAATACAAAGAGAGGTGCTGGCGTATGCTCTTACGAAATAGGTACGGCTTGCCGACTAGATTGCGGTTACTTTCAAACACATAGGAGTTACGCACTTGCCAGGTGCGACGTACTTCCACAGTGCGTCGCACCTGTTTACGCCATTCTGTACTAGAAGTTAGTGCATCAGGGCCAGATACTGGTGAACCGACTGGATCGCCATCCCGCCCTCGCCCACCGCCGAGGCCACCCGTTTGACCGAACCGTGGCGTACGTCGCCTGCTGCAAACACGCCGGGCATACTGGTCTCCAGCAAGAGCGGCGGGCGTTGCAGCGCATCAGCGCCGCCGCTCCCGCCGGTGGCCATGAGGTCCGCCCCGGTGAGGACAAAGCCCCGCCCGTCGCGTTGGATGCTTGGTGGCAACCATCCGGTGCGCGGCTGCACGCCAATCAGCACAAAGAGAGCCGTGGCCGGGATGCGCTGGCTGGTCCCTGCTGCGGTGTCCTGTAAGGTCAACTCCTCCAGTCGCTGGCGGCCGCGCCCATCGACGATCTGGGTGTGAACTCGCACTTCGATCTTCTCTGTTGCTTCGATCTCCTTCACCAGATAGTCGGACATGCTGGCGGCGAGCGAACCACCACGCACCAGCATCGTCACCCGTGCTGCATACTTGGCCAGATTCACCGCAGCCTGGCCGGCCGAGTTGCCGGCGCCGGCTACAAAGACATGCTGCCCGCTCATCGCCTGTGCCTCGGTCACACCGCCACCATAGAAGACGCCCGCACCCACCAACTTCTCAAGGCTGGGAATGCCAAGCCGCTGATAGCTGGCTCCCATCGCCAGGACCACGGTGCGGCTGGCGATTTCAGTTCCATTGGCGAAGACGAGGGTATGATTGTCCCCTGTTCTGCGTAGAGCGGTCGCCTCACGCAGAACAGAAGTTTCGGCCCCAAACGACCAGGCCTGGTCCAACGCCCGGCTGGTCAGCTCTGTCCCGCTGATGCCGACCGGAAAGCCCAGATAGTTGCGGATGAGCGCACTGGACCCCGCCTGCCCCCCAATTGTCTCGCGATCCACTACAATGGTGCGCAACCCCTCCGAGGCCCCATAGACGGCCGCCGACAGACCCGCTGGCCCCGCTCCGACGATAGCGAGATCAAAAACACCTTCCTCAGCACTATGGCGTACGCCCAGCGCCAGCGCCACCTCTTCAATGGGTGGATTGACAAAAACCTGTCCGTCAAAGCGAACAAAGAGCGGAAAAGGACCCGCCGGACGCCCCACCCGCTCTGCCAGCGCCCGCCCTTGATTAGAATCCACCTCATGAAACTCGAAGGGGAGACCACTTCGTTGGAGCAGATCACGCACTTCATAGGTATGGGCGTTTTGGCGCTCGCCGACAATGGTGATCACCGGCGTCTGCGCCCGTTGTTGCCGCTGCCGGTCTGCCAGGAGTTCAGTGATCAGATGGTGAAAGTGTTCATCCGCCGGAGCTGTAGATCCGGCGGCCGGTTTGATGGCAAAGCGATCGATCTGCCCAAGTGAAATCGCCCTTAAGATGGGCTTGGACGCCGACCGATTGCCAAAAGGGATAAGCAACACACGCTTTGTCTGTGGATGCAGTTCATGCGCTTGGTCCAGCCAGGCCACACCGGTCATCGCCCCCAATTGGGACGCGACCAGCAGGATTGCAACCTCCACCCCAGCCGCTTGTAAGGCTTGCAGTTGTTGCAGCGCCGCAGCTGCAGACCGCTCGCAGATGACCTCGTAATCGGTGGCATAGCGCTTGTGTAATTCTCGTTGGATGGCTGCCAGATCTTCAATGTGCTCGTCAACAGCCATCAGAACTGGTTTTGTCATAGCACTTACTCGCTTTCATAACAATCAACCAAACCGCCCCATCTTCGCGCCTGGTTGCTGACGTTGCTGTCATCATGACTGCTTTTGGGCACAATCAGGCTGTTTGGCGGATGGCCGGGCAAGCAAGTACAATAGTCCACAAGAGCAACGCAGCATGGCTGTGAGATGATGTAAATGGAACTCCTCGAATTTGAAATTGGCTGGCAAGAGAAACGGCGATAGTATGCCGTAATCGCGTTGGAAGATCCGGAGCGACCTTTCTTGGAGGAACTGCAGTGAAAGTAACCGTTTTCAAACACAATGCCGAATTAACCGAGACCTATCTGCGCCAGCTGGCCGCACTCGGCGCTGATGCCATCGACTTTGGCGGCGACACCGACATGCCAGGGGTAGCCGAGCAGGGTTATCCCGATCTGGAAGGGGTGCGGGCGCTACGCAAGCGGATTCGCTCGTTTGGCCTCGACATCAATCGTGTCACCTTGCCCAACCTGTCAGAGAAATTTTTTGACGGTGAGGTGGAGGGAGAAGCGGAACTGACCCGCGCAGCCAAGGCGCTGGAGGTCTACGCTCGCGCCGGTATCCAGTTGGCGCGGCAGCGCTGTGCCGGTGATGTCTTTCCGGGCCATATGGTGCGCTACCGCTCGGTGCATCGCGGTGGCTATCGCTCGCGGGGGGAAAGTTTGGTGGCCAACCCGATCGAACGCGACACGCCGAGCAAGGCGGAACTGGACCGCTGGTGGGGCAAGTTTACAGAGGCGTTTGAACGGTTGGTCCCGCTGGCGGAGGAGTACGACATCCGGCTGGCTGTTCATCCCTCCGACACGCCCAACGCCGACACGCCCTTTGGCGGGCTGGGTTTCCACCGGGTGATCGATGCCTTCCCCAGTCGCAATGTAGGCTTTGTCTATTGCATCGGCACGCGCGCCGAAGCCGGGGGCAGTTCGCTGGTGATCGATGAGATCAACAATTATGGACGCAAAGGCAAGATCTTTATGGTCCACATGCGCAACGTGCGCGGCAGCCTGGCCACCGCCGGCGGCTTCGAGGAGACGCTGCTCGACGACGGCGACCTCAACATGTTCAAGATCTTACTCGAACTCAAAAAGGTGGGGTTTGACGGCTATATCAACCCCGACCACATCCCCTCATTGCCGGGCGATACGCCGGAGAAGAGTATCGGCTGGGGCTATTCGATTGGCTATCTGAAAGCGCTCTTTGCCGCCCTGGTAGTCTAGGTTCGGTTGACATTTGTCTAGCAGTGCATGACCCAGCCGGGGTGCGCGCACGTGCGATGCACCTGCAAGGTGCGATGCACGTGGCAGGTGCATCGCACTTTTCAAGTGCATCGCACCGCTGTGCAGGCTGAAATGTCAACCGAACCTAGTACCTGATGAAAGAAATTACGGCGAGGGCGGCGTGCGCACGCCGCCCTCGCCGTAATTTCGGCCATACTGCGTAGAGCCACCAAACTTCTCAATTCGATCCGCTACCATCCGCCCTATCCGCCCAATCCGCGGTCTACAGTGCTTGCCCGGTTTCCGGATCGAAGAAGTAGAGCTTGGCGGGGTTGAAGTGCAGCTGCACCGGTTCACCCATCTCGGCGCGGAATTCGGGGCTGGTGCGGATAATAAGGTTGGTGTTGCCAGTCTGCACGGTCAGAAAGATGTCGGAGCCCAGCGGCTCCTCGACATAGACTGTGCCGCCGATCCCGGTAGTACTGTCGCGGCTCACCTCTATCGTCTCCGGTCGCACGCCCAGGGTCAGTTTGGCCGCCTTGTGCTGCGCCTCCAGCTTGCGGCGCAAAACATCTGGCAGCACATAGCGCGCATCGCCCCAGGTGAAAAGGAGGCGACCATTCTCCGCCACCAACTCGCCGTCGATAAAGTTCATGGGCGGGCTGCCGATAAAACCGGCCACAAAGAGATTGGCCGGCTGGTAATAGACCTCATCAGGCGTGCCAAACTGCTGGAGTTCGCCGTGGTTCATGATGGCGATGCGGTCGGACATAGTGAGCGCCTCGGCCTGGTCGTGGGTGACATAGATAAAAGTGCGCTCCAGGTCGTGGTGCAGCCGTTTGAGTTCGGCGCGCATGGAGACGCGCAGCTTGGCATCCAGGTTGCTCAACGGCTCATCGAGCAAAAAGCAGGCCGGTTCGCGCACAATCGCCCGGCCCAGCGCCACGCGCTGGCGCTGCCCGCCCGACAACTCGCGCGGTTTGCGATTCAGCAGCACCTCGATCCCCAGCATATTGGCTGCCCACTTTACCCGCCGGTCGATCTCGGTCTTGGCAAAGCGCATCATGCGCAGCGCAAAGCTAATGTTCTCGTACACATTCATGTGTGGGTAGAGGGCATAGCTTTGAAAGACCATAGCAATGTCGCGGTGGTTGGCCGGCAGATGGCTCACCCGTTCGTCGTCGAAAAAGATGTTGCCTTCGGTCAGCTTTTCCAACCCGGCGATCAGCCGCAACGTCGTCGTCTTGCCGCACCCCGACGGCCCCACCAGCGTCACAAACTCCTTATCGCGGATCTCCAACTGCAGATTGTTCACCGCCACAAAATCGCCAAAGCGTTTGGTTACATAATCGAGCAACACTCGTGCCATTATCTACCCTTCCCGTTATCAGCGAATCTTGTGCCCGTTTTGTGTTGGCCGAGTCTTAGTTCGTCAATATGCTGTTTGAGCGCGTCCTGGACACGGGCGTCCCAATAGTCCCAGGTGTGGCCGCCCGCAAATTCATGGTAGGTATGAGGGATACCACGTTCCATGAGAAAGGCATGGTAGCGCCGATTCTGATCGAGCAAATGGTCATCGGTGCCACAGTCAAACGAGAGTCGTGGCATCGACGCTGGGTCAAGCGAATCGACGAGCGCATAGCAATCGAGCGCATCCGCAGCGCCGGACCAGTACCAGTGTTCGGCCAGGCTATCTGCCTTTGGAAAGCAACCTGAATGGGACCAGATGGAGCAAAAACGGTTTGGATATTTGAGACCAAGCCGCACTGCACCAAAGCCCCCCATCGAATTCCCGCCAATCGCCCATTTCCCACTGGTCGCATGAAAGGTCTGCCGGACATGGCGCGCCAACTCGTCGACCAGGAAGTCTTCATAGTGTTCAAAGGGCGGACCCCCATTTGCCCATCGGCTTTGCGCGCCATCGGGCAAGATCACAATCAGGGGCAGGTCCTGGACATACCGCGCTAGATTGGAGCAATAGAGCCAGGCAGTATGATTTTGACCGCCGCCATGGAGTTGGTATAGCACCGGATAGGGCCCGGGGCCAACCAGGTTCTCCTCGGGCAGCAGGGCCGTGTAGGTGACCTGACGCCATAAGGCTTGGCTCATAAACTGGACAGTAGCAATGTTCAACGCTGGCTCCCCGCAAGATCCATGCCTGTCTATCGCGGTGGTGGCGCACTCGGTGGCTTGAGCATCTGCCAGATCACAGCATCAATGCGACTCATGTCGGTTGACGACATTTGTCCAAGCTTGCGGATAATGCGGGCCTTATCGATGGCCCGCATCTGAAACACCATAACTACCGATGGTACGGTCAGTCCATTCTCTGTGGATGGTTCGACGCGAACCGAAAAGGTAAAGCGCAGCGCCGTCAGGTTAGATGTGATTGGCACAACCATCAACATCGGTTCACCCGCCAGGTCGGCTTGCACAGCGACTGCTGGCCGGCGGCCGCTCTGTTCTCGCCCGCCACTTACCGGTAAACTCACCAGCAAGACATCTCCGCGCGCCATTATGACGCCTCGGTCATCTGCTGTTCAAGTTTCAGCCAGTCTTCATCACTGGCCGCTTCCCAGGCTGCCAATTCTGCCTGCAACTCGGCATCGTTGGTGATTTCATCTTTCGTCGCCGGGACAAATGTTGGACGTGAGAGAACGAAAAGGCCATATTCATACCAACTGGCTAACTTTTCCAGCGGCATATTCATCGCCAAGGCAATGACTTGTTCGCGGGTGATGATTTGGGTATTGGTTGCCATTTGAGACTCCTTCGTAACGTACGTCGAGCCTCGTGATTATACCACACTTTTGTTGTGACTTGCGTTCAGAATCCCTGCTCAGCCCTTCACTGCCCCCGCGCCGATGCCCGAGATGATCAACCGTTGGAAGAAGAGCGCCAGCACCAGCGGCGGGATCACCGCCAGCACCGCCGCCGAGGTGAGAAAGCCATACTCTGTCCCCAACTCGTTGCTCAAAAAGGCGACCAGCACCGGCATCGTGCGCGACTGGTCGGTCTGCGTGAGGATCATGGCAAAGAAGAACTCCCCCCACGAAGCCATAAAACTAAAGATCCCCACTGCGATGATCCCCGGCAGCGACACCGGCAGGATCACCCGCACCATGGCCTGAAACCAGTTGCAACGGTCGACGCGAGCAGCGTCTTCCAAATCGCGCGGGATGGTCTGGAAATAGTTCTTGAGAATCCAGACCGTGTAGGGCAGCGTAAAGGTGAGATACATGAGCGCCAGACCCCAGACCTGGTTGAGCAATCCCAATCGCCGCAACACCAGATAGACTGGTAGGATCAATGCCAGCGCCGGCACCATGCGTGTCAACAGGTAGAGTACCAGCAACGTCACCCGCCCGCGGAAGCGCAATCGGGCAAAAGGGTAGGCCGAGAGCGAGCCGATGACAATGTTGAGAAAGGCCACGGTAAAGGCTACCAGGATGCTGTTGCGCAAGGCCAGCGGCACCCTTTGCACGACCGAGCCGACCGTCAACCGCCGCTCTTCGCGCAGTTCGTTGAGCACCGTTGGGTCAAAGTAGGCGCGATAGTTCATCAGCGTTGGGTCCTCGGGGATCCAGTGAGGTGGGGCCGACATGGCCTCTTCGCGCGTCATAAAGCTGCTGATGACGATCCACGCAAAGGGGCCGACGATATAAAAGAAGGCAAACGCCGCCAGCAAATAGGTGGAGATGCTCTTCCACGGAATCGGCAGACGATAGACCGTGTCGCGCCAGCCCTGTGTCCGGCTGCCTGTCGCCGCTACACTCATTGTTCGATCTCCCCTCGCTGGTACAACATGCGGATGTAGACCAGACCGATCACCAGCGTCATCAAGGTCAGGATGTAGGCATAGGCGTTAGCCGTGCCAAAATCCAGGGCATCAAAGGCCTTCTTCCACGCCGTAAAGGTGACGACGCGTGTCGCATCGCCCGGCCCGCCGCCGGTCAACACATAGATCAGGTCGAAGACGCGCAACCCGGTCGTGGTCGCCAGGATCATAATGATCATGATCGGCTGGGTGAGCCACGGCAGTGTGATGTGGCGGAAACGGCTCCAGCCGTTGGCGCGGTCTACCGTGGCCGCCTCGTACAGGTCTTTAGGAATGGCCTGCAGCGCCGCCAGCAGTACGATAGTGTTGAAGGGCAGCGCGTTCCACACCTGGACAAAGATCAGCGCACCCATCGCCATCGCCGGGTCCACGCCCACCCACGAGCGGTATTCGCTGATGATACCGAGCTGGTAGAGCAAGCCGTTGAGCACGCCAAAGCGTGGGTTGAAGATCCACTTCCACATGACACCGGCGATGACGCCGGGGATGGCCCACGGCAACAACATGGCGCTGCGCAAAAAGCCACGCCCCTTGAACTGCTCGTTGAGCAAGAGCGCCAGCAACAGCCCAGTGACTATCTCACCCGCCACCGACCCAAAGGTAAAGACAAAGGTCACCCGCATGGATTGCCAGAACTCGGCGTTGCTCAAGACATCGATATAGTTGCCCAGGCCAATAAAGCCAATGCGATTGGGCTGGCGCAGGTTGTACCGCTGCAAGCTGATCCAAAACGAATAGCCGATAGGGATCACCGAAACCAAACAGATGGCGATGATCATCGGCCCATTCATCACATAGGCGCGAAACTCGGGGCTCTCCGACAGCCTCAGCCACAGCCGCGACCACCACCCCGGCTGCTCCCCGCTCGCCGCCACCGAACGCCCACCCATACCTAATGCCCGCACGATCCCCTCCTTCAAACCCTACGTGATGTTTCGGCGTGATACGTAACACGTACTGCGTACTGCGTGATAAGCGGTATACATCAGGCAGTACGCAGTACGTGTTACGTATTACGCATAGCTATCGCGCAACTCGCGCCACTTATCCGCCATGGCCTTGGTTGCTTCGGATGCGGAGACCTGTTTGAGCACGGCCTTGTGCCATTCGGCCTGCATAAAGTTGTCCCACTCGGAATACCAGGCGGCTTCGAGACCGTTGCGCGCAACAGCCGTCTCTTTTTGTTGGGCAAAGAGCGGTGGGTCGCCCCAGGTCTCTTCCCCGGCCACAATGTCAGCGTCGGTGGCGAGTGACTTGTAGGCAAAACCGAGACCAAAGCGGCTGTGCCACTGTTTGGCTGTCCAGTATTCGCCGGCCTTGTTCTTGGCCCCGGCAAAGTATTGGAGCCGGAAGGCCGCAGCCTGGTCTACGGCGGTGGCGTTGACCGTGTATTGCCGCGTCCAGAGGATCGTGCCCTCTGGCCCTTCCAGGCCCGGCATCAACATAGGGCGGAAGACACGCTCGCCGGCTACCGCCTGGGCGGTCTGTTCGGGGTCATTGAGCGCCCGCAGGTCGTAGCGGTTGGTGCCCTGGAAGACGGTCTGCCCGTTTTGGAAGAGCTCGAAGACATCGGCGTCGGTCATTTCGAGGTTGGCGATGTCCATGATGCCTTTGTCAAAGGCATCGGTCATCCACTCCAACACCTGTTCCACCACCGAACCGGGCTGGTCGCAGATCGGCTCCCAGTTCTGGTCGACCCATTCGCCCTTGCTGGCAAAGACCAGCGCATACATTGGCTCCTTGAAGTTGCTCTCCTGGTAGAGCCACATGCGCAGCGGGTAATCGACGATGCCGTCGTTCTTGAGGCTGACGCACATCTCGGTCAACTCATTGAGCGTCTTGGGCGGTTCGCTAAAGCCGGCCTGCTCCATCAAGTTGGCGTTGTACATCAAGGTATGGAAGTCGGTGTAATAGGGCAGTCCGTACAGTTCGCCCTCGTAGGACATGGCCGTGCGATTGCCCTCATAGAGGTCATCCTTGGCTTCGGCGATGCCCAGTTCGTCATCGACCGAGCGGATAAAGCCTGCCTCGACAAAGCCGGCCTTGTCATCATCACGCGTTACCAGCACATCGCACTGTTCGCCGGCGGCCAGCAGCGTGATCTGCTGTTTGTAGTCGGCCAGTTGGCGGTACTCGGCCTGTACGTCGGGGTTCTCTTTCATGAACTCCTCGACTACCGGCTGGTACCACTCAACGGCATTCCAGCCGGTGAAGAGCAACATAGGTGTCTCTTGTGCGGGCGCCGCGGCTCCGGATGCCGCCGTGTCGGCCGCCGGAGCGCCTGGCGCCGCGCAGGCAGCGAGCAGAACAAGACTGCCAGAAGCCGTCGCCGCCTGCAAGAACTGGCGGCGAGTCAACCGTCGTGTAGATAGCGGCATCAGATCTCTCCTTTCACACTGGTGGTTGTCAAGAACAGGGTTTCTGCATGGCGAATACCGGCTCAATGACAGGGCTCACTGTGGCGGTGTGGAGCCAGCAACCGACAGATGAATCAAGTATAAACAGAAGTGGCGCATGGGGAAGCTCTCCCTGTGTGATGCGTTGTGCAACCGCCAACACGAACCCATTGGGAGCAGGGACAGCAAAACATATAGGTTACATCAGCCCCTCCTTCCTCAGGCCTATTGGTTGCCTGATAGCGCCGGCCGACCAAGCTGGTAAAGAGCGGTAAGAGCCGATAAAAGAAACTGTGAACTTTTCTTGTGACCGGTTTTTCCACCGATCAAGCGAGAGGTAGATGAGATATTGCCTCTGCGTACGAGGCAATCTGCGCGGAACAAGACATAAGTATAGCGATATCTTAAAGGCTGTCAAACAGGAAAAATCTCCGGAGGGTGCGTCCAGGGGATTAGGGACGAGGAGGTGACAGTCATTGGGCGTTAGCGTATATGGCAAAGAGGCTGGGCTACGGCGCCCAGGGCCTGTCACCTGGGGCGCAAAAATTGCGGACGAACCCATCTCTGGACGCTAACCCTAGCCATTGCGTTTCCATTGACCTTTGCCAGAGCCGCACCGCACTTCTGGCAAGGTTGAAATGGCACCAGACCCTGGGTATCCTCCGCCTCTGGTTGCCCTCGCAGCTTGCAGGATATAAAGATAGTGTACCTTATTATAGATACAAGGTATATAGAATGTCTCGACAGTCTGAGCTAAGATAGTTGCAATACGAAGTTGCGTGTCCGAGTCGTGACCGCAAAAAAGTACACGACAAAAGGGAGGTCCAGAGAAGAAGTCACAGCTGCTCCCCGCCATGAGTGAGCGGCTGTTGTTCGTGACCCGAAACTAGAGCCTCGGCGTTGGCTATGGTGGATTGGGTCTATCCCTCATGTTCACCTGATGAATCCTTGGTCGTGTTCTCTTTGTCCCTGTGTGTTCTTGCTACGTGGGCTGTGCTTCCTGCTCGTACTCAGCATCCAACCATGAGAGCACTTCGCCCAAACACTTCGTTTTTTGAAACTGGTCAGCGCGCGCCGGGCACGTCGCCGCCTGCTGGCCGGCTTGTTGAGAAGGAGAAACTCCATGATCATACCAAACTATAAGGTTCTGTGGCTGTTGTCAGTCTTTCTTACGTTGAGCCTGTTGCTTGCAGCCTGCGGAGATGATGAGCCTGCGCCTGCTGCGGTGGACGGTGCGGCAACACCCACCGCTGTGGTGGAGCAAGAACCTGCCGCACCAGCAGACACACCTGTGTCGGCTGAAGAGGATGTTGAAGAACCAACTGAAACCGATACCCTCACTGAGACCGATATTCTCACCGAGGCAGTCGATGCCGCTGGCGCGACAGACATAACCGGAACAGCAGAAACCGCGACAGATACGCTTATAACACAGGATGTGGAGGTGATTACCGGCACCCAATTGATCACCGGGACGGAAATCACAACCGATGTGATTGTCACAACTGAAACTGTCGTGCTCGAACAACAGTTGATCACTACCGTCATCACGGCAACCGATATCGTGACCGACGTGACCCAAATGACCGATCAGGAGACGGAAACAGAGAGCGAGCTTATCACCGAGACGGTGCAGTTGACACCTGAAACGGGGGCAGGCGCTGCTGCCGTAGAAATCGAAATAACTCCCGCCACTCCTACGCCATCACCGACGGTTGTGGTCCGGGTGACCGAGGTGGTGACCGATACAGAGATCGTCACTGAAACTGTGGAGATTACGGCCACAGCCACACCGCCGGCGGGCCGTACACCCACCCCCGCCGCCGGCCAGACAGTCACCGATACAGAGGCCGCAGCGGTGGCCGTCGTCTTTGTTGGCATCGAAGGCGCTGCCGAAAACCAGCTCCGGGCCTCAACCCTGCTCGGCTATAATTTTGAAAACGTCAACGGTGAGGTCAGCGGCGAGATCGAAGATCTGCTGGTCGACATCACTAACGGGCGCGTCGTCTACGCTCTGCTCGAGTATGGTGGTATCCTCGATATCGGCGACACCCAGGTGGCAGCGCCGCTCAGCGCCTTTGCCTGGGGGGCTGACGGCGAACTGGTGCTCAACTTCGAGGAGTCACAACTGGAAAACCTTCCTGAACTCGGCAGTGACTGGCCGAACTTTGGCGACGCCAGCTGGGACGACGCCCTGAGCGACTTCTGGCAGGAGTTGGGCTTTGATACAGGGCCGGAAATCGAGGAGGTGTCCAACAACATCGTGCGGGCCTCTGACCTGATGGGCCATCCCGTTAGCGATATGGGTTTTGGCGCCGGAACGCTGGAAGACATGATTGTTTCCCTGGGGGAGGGCCGGGTCAAGTACCTGCTGCTCTCGTTTGCAGATGCGACCGAATTCGGGAATGAGTGGGTAGCGGTGCCGTTCAGCGCCTTTGATGCGACCATCGCCGACGGCCAACTTACCTTTACCACCGAGTTTGACCCAACCGTGCTCGACCAATCACCGCGGATCAACCCCAACGTGTTGGGCCAGGACGGTGTGCTCGACCCAACCGTCGATGAGGTGTTGACCGACTACTGGGAAGGGGCCGGCTATCCGACGACGGTTGACAATCAAGGCCAACAGAACAACGGCAATTAACCTCTGCTGGCGCTTTCCTCCAACAGAGCTGCCAGGTCTTCAAGATCTGGCAGCTCTGTGCCAACTACATTGGCTACATTGGCTAGGAGTAGTTTAATTCACTGCTTCCTCTTGCCGCACGCGAAACATGACATAATGGGATTCAGGGCGGGCTGGATTGCTGATCAGAATCAGCGACCCGCGCCACTGTTCGTCGTGCTGCACCGTCGCCCACGTGCTCCAGGCGACGATATCTTCTGTGTACTCCGCCTCGAATTGCCAATCTGCGGCGGTTAGCTGTTCGTTGAGAGCGGCAAACAACTCGGCAAGCGGTACGGTCGTTTCCAGATCCGTACCACTTTTATCCCGCCCTTTGTTACAGCTACCTGACTTACGCACAAAAGGCCCGCGCAACCCCCAGGTAAATCTCGGCGCAGGCGGCCACGCTGGGTAGATCGACCCACTCCTCGACAGCGTGGGCCCCGGTCCCCACGGGGCCAAAGAGCACAGTGGGGATGCCGGCCGCGGTCAGCGTCGCTGCATCGGTCCAGTAGGGTGCGCCAGCGAGGGGGGGCGTTTGGGGCAAGACCTGGCTCGCCGCGTCGAGTAGCGTGCGCACAATCGGGGCGTCTTCGGGCGTGGCCATGGGCGGGCAGTCGAGCAGACGGCGCACCGTGGCCCGAAAAGCGGGGTCGCGCTGCTGAAGCTGTTCGACCAATGCCACCAGTTGCGCCTCGACGATCTTCGGTGTCTCGCCGGGGATCGTGCGCCGCTCCACCGATAGAACACAACGCTGTGGGTAACTGGAGAGCTCCTGCCCACCCTGGATGAGCGAGGCATGGAGCGAGCCGCTGCCCAGCCGTGGGTGGGTGGGCTGGCCGCGCAAGTTCTGGCCGAGCTGCTCCAGCGCCACCAGGAAGTGACCCATTTTGGCAATGGCATCCACACCCAACTCTGGTCGCGAACCATGAGCCGCCACACCATGCGTCTCCACTTCGAGCCAGACAAAACCCTTGTGCGCGATGATCAGCTGCAACTCGGTCGGCTCGGCGATGATAGCGGCGTCGGCCCGATAGCGCCGGGCCAGATCCATGGTGCCCAATCCGGCGTATTCCTCATCGATCACGGCAGTAAAGATTATATCTCCGCGCAGATTGTGCTGTGCAGCCCGTGCGGTCGCCACCATACAGGCGGCCAGCCCGGCCTTCATATCGTAAGCGCCGCGGCCATAGAGCCGGTCGCTGCTGCGCCGTGGGGTAAAGGGCTGGTCCATGCCCGTGACGCCCACCGTATCGGTGTGGCCGTTGAGGATCAACGTTTTGCCGCCTCCTGCGCCGCGGGCAATGCCGACCACGTTGGGCCGGCCCGGGCGCACCTCGTGTTGGTGGACTTCCAGCCCGGCCCGCTCTAGCCAGCCGGCAATGTAGCCGGCTACCTCCCCTTCGCCGGGGGCGCCGGGAACCAGGTCGGGGTTGATCGAGTTGATAGCGACCAGGTCGCATAAAAGCCGTTCTACTTCGTTTTGCATAACGTCCATCCTCCCCCGGTCGAGCCGGAACTAAAACGGAACACAGAGCACACAGAGGAAGCCAAAGTATCTCTCTGTGTGCTCTGTGATAACTCAGTGCTCTCTGTTCCTGCCTTTATTGTTTTCAATCTGCTACTTTCTTACCCTCACACCGCGCCTGCCATTCCGAAGCCAGCAGCGCGTAGAGATATTCATCGATCCATTCGCCCTTGAGCCAGAAGCTCTGTCGAAAATGACCTTCACAGCGGAATCCGACCCGTTCCAACAGCGCAACCGAGCGCTCATTGCGGCAATCGACCTGGGCAATGACGCGGTGGAGATTAAGTGTACGATACAGATATTCAAGCAGCCGCTCGACCGCTTCCGTGGCATAGCCCTGGCCCTGGTATCGGCGGGCAAAGGTGTAGCCGATCTCGGCCTGCCGCGTATCGTCGGCGCGCACCATCATGGCGCAGTCGCCGATCAGTTGGTCGGTGCTTTTGAGGGCAACGGCAAACTGGAACCACACTCCACGCGCCCCCGGCTCGCTTTTCTCCAGTTCGGCCAGAAAGGCGCGGGCGCTCGCTTCGTTCAACTGCGACCAGCTTTGGTACCGGGCCACCTCCGGGTCGCTGCGATAGGCAATGAGCGCAGGCAGGTCGTTGGCTCGAAAGCGCCGCAGCATGACCCGGCCGGCTTGAAGGAGTTCAAATTTTCGAGTCACTGTGTTTGTCCCCGGTGGGGCTACGTAGCACCTTGTCCCTACGTAGCTACCAATGCAAAAATCCCGATCACCACAAGTCCGTTCTGTATAGCATGCAACACAATACATGGGATCACCGACCCGCTCCGTTCGCGCACCCAGGCCAGGAGCAGACCAATATAAAAGAGGCCCGGCAGCAAGAGGGGAATAAAATGGACCAGAGCAAAGATCACAGCGTTGAGGACGATACCCCAACCCACCCCCCACCGGCGCCGCAGGACAGGGTAGAGCATCCCGCGGAAAAAGAGTTCCTCGGCCACGGGCGCCACGACGGCGATCAGCAGGAGCAACAGCACCAGGTCGCGCGGGCTGAGACTCATCCCGGCGGTGATGGCCTCGATCTGCGGATTTTCAAATTCGGCGCCGGTGAAGAGCGGCACAAGCAGGGTGTTGATAAGCGCCATACCTGCCATCTGAGCAAAAAAGATGGGCGCCAGTGCCGGCCACCAGCGCCAGTCAAACCTGCGCACCCCCAGCAGTTTCCACGAGCCATTGGCCCGGCGCACGGCAAAGAGATAGACAGCCAGCAACACCAGCAGATAGAGGCCGCTAGCCACACCAAACAACAGGGGAGAACTCAGGCCGCCTACAGCGGCTGGGTCTGTCTCGCTGAGAAACAGAAAAACGCTGGCTAGAACAATCAGCACCACCCCGCCCACAAAGATGAGCAAGGCTGCCTTCATCACCTCCCGGCGACCCCACGGAGGGTTGTCCAGGATGGGATGGTCGAATGGTCGATCCTCAGAATATAGCATTGGGAAGATTCTCTCTTGCGTAGAATGCGCCGGTGGGCGTGCGCACTCTGCTTTGGTTGCTCAAAATGATCAATCAGAGCCCTGGCAATTTTACACCATCTCGCCTGTATGTTAGACTTTGCTGCGATAGTAGAATCAGTATTCCTATTTTGCCAGAAAGGAGGCGCGTCGATGACAGCCCAAGTGAATACCCGGTTGGACGTCATGGTTGCCATGAGCGTCCGGGTCAACATTGACATGATGCGCCTGCTTCTCGACCGGTAGCTGGTTCGACGAATCTAGCTTCTCCACGTTCGATCGACTGGTCCAGTTGAGCCGCGGGTGTATCGGTCCCGTGGCTTTTTGTATTGGCGCACGAATGCGCCGGTGCGCTTGCTGTACTCAGGAGAACGTTGGGTGCAGCCTGAGCTGCATTTTCAAGCCACGGGAGGGTTGTACACCCGTGGCTTTTTCTATGGGTCACGGGTGAGCAAGGTGTAATATCTAAATCGTAGCAACCTGTTCAACAGAGGAACACCAACCGTGATGACAACTGACTCGCATATCGACGAGCTCTACACCGACGAGTACGATTATTATCTGGAAAAGTTCGGACTGGCGGAGGACGAACCTCGCCAGAGCAAGACCAACAAGCCCAAGCTGACGCACAAGCAAAAGAAGGCGCAGCAACAGATCATCGCTACGCTGGCCGAAACCTCCGGCTTAGAGGCCGGTTTTACGACCACCTATAAGCCAGCGCGTTTTGAAACCTGGTGGCTGCTCGAATCGTTGCAACCCTTCTATAACCGGCTGCTGATCAACGATGTCCTCAGCCGCGTCAAGGGTGGCAAAGAGGCCAACGTCTATCTCTGCCAGGCCGACCCGGCCACAGGTCTGGATTGGCTGGCCGCTAAGGTCTACCGGCCGCGCAGTATGCGCAACCTGCGCAACGACCGCATGTACCGCGAGGGGCGTGAACTGGCCGTCAGCGTCAGCGGCGTCAACCGCCGGCGCGATAGCCGTATGGCGCGCGCGCTAAAAAAGAAGACCGATTTTGGCGCCGAAATTGCCCACTCTTCGTGGATCCTGCATGAACAAGGCGCGCTCGACAAGCTGCACGAGGCCGGCGGCGCTGTCCCCAAGCCCATTGCCGTGGGTGACAACGCCCTGCTCATGAGCTACGTGGGCGACCGCAACCGTCCAGCGCCACCGCTACAAGAGGTGACACTGGAAAGCCATGAGGTCGAACCGCTCTTTCATGAAGTCATGCGCAACATCGAACTCATGCTCCAACACGGCATGATCCACGGCGACCTTTCGGCCTACAATATTCTGTACTGGCAGGGCAAGGTGACACTCATCGACTTCCCACAGGTGACGATGAGCCTGACCAACCCCAATGCGTACGCCATCCTGCGCCGCGATGTGCAGCGGGTGTGCGAATACTTTGCAGCGCAAGGGCTGGCGCGCGAGCCCTACCCCATCGCCGACCGGCTTTGGTGGCGTCACGTGGGTATCGAACCGGTGCGCCGCCTGCCAGAGCCTGAACAGCGGTGAGCGGCCCCGGCAAGGTGACAGTCGCCGCTGAGGCGACTGTCACCTCCATCCATCAGCTAGCTGCACACGTCCCGACAACGTGCCCGGCATTTCCAAAAATGCGGGCACGTTTTTCCTCACCGACTCCGCTTTGCCATCTGCGCCGCCCGTTGATATGATCTTTAAGAAGCTGTTGAAAAGAGGAATTGCCGCCTTGGTGCGTTGCACGCCCAGCGTGCGATGCACCTGGAAGGCTGTCTTCGCCGAAAGGTGCATCGCACCGGTTGTCAGCTTCCAAGAAATTGTTTACCAAGAAATTGTTTACATGGCGCAGGCCTGGCTTTCAGCCAGACATCTCCGTAAACTTTGGAATTGCTGCACGTACTCCGGGTGCGTTGACAGAAGCGTACCGTTCGGCTAGAATAGGGCTTATCTCCATTCCCAAGCGTAGTTGCACGCAACCCTCCGTGTCTCCCTATGGGCGGTTGCGCCCTGCTGCAATTGTACGTCGAAACCGTAGTTCGTATTGAACCGAAGAATTGAGGAGAGAACCGTATGCCTACGATCAGTCTGTCTGTCAACGGCAAACAGTATACACGGGACGTTGAGCCGCGGCTGCTGCTCGTGGATTTTATCCGCGACACGCTCGGCTTGACCGGAACCAATGTGGCCTGCGACACCAGCCAATGCGGCGCCTGTACCATCCACATGGATGGTATAGCCGTCAAGTCTTGCACCGTGTTGGCCGTGCAGGCCGATGGCAGCAATGTAACCACCATCGAAGGGCTGGCCACCAACGGTCAGCTTCACCCCATGCAACAGGCCTTCTGGGAGAATCACGGCCTTCAGTGTGGCTTCTGCACGCCCGGTATGGTCATGGCGGCGGTCAAGCTGGTGGAGGGCAACCCCAACATCACCGAAGATGAGATCCGCCACGGGCTGGAGGGGAACTTCTGCCGCTGCACCGGTTACCAGAACATTGTCAAGGCCGTTGCTTCAGCGGCCGTCGCGATGAAGGGAGGACAATGATGGCAAAGCTCATTGGCGAGAGTGTCAAACGTGTCGAAGACCCTCGCTTTCTCCAGGGGAAGGGCAAGTATGTCGCCAATCTCCAGATCCCAGGCATGGCGCATGTAGCCATCAAACGCAGCCCGTACGCCCACGCCAAAATTACCAACGTGGACACAGCCGAGGCCGCGTCCGCACCCGGAGTCTTGGCCGTTTTCACCGGTCAGGAACTGATTGACGGTGGGGTGGGCAAACTACCGTGCGGCTGGCTGGTGCCTGACATCAAAGTGCCGACCCGGTGGCCGGTTGTGCCGGTGGGAGACAAGGTCCGCCATGTGGGCGATGCCGTCGCTGTGGTGGTGGCTGAAACCCCCTACCAGGCCGAGGACGCCCTCGACCTGATCGATGTGAGCTATGAGGCATTGCCCGCCGTGGTGGACGCCCGCAAGGCTATGGAGCCCGGGCAGCCGCAGTTGCATGACGATATCCCCAACAATGTGACCTACACCTGGGCGCTTGGCGATAAGGCTGCGGTCGACCAGGCATTCCAGGCCGCGGCCCATGTGGTCGAACTGGATCTGGTCAACCAGCGGTTGATCGCCAATGCCATGGAACCACGCGCCGCTGCGGCGCAGTGGCACGCCGCCACCGAAGAGATGACGGTGTGGACCACCAGCCAGAACCCGCATCCCATCCGCTTGCTGTTGAGCGCATTTACGCTGGGAATTCCCGAACACAAACTGCGCGTCATTTCGCCCGATGTTGGGGGCGGCTTTGGTAGCAAGATTTTTCACTACCCCGAGGAGATCATCGTGCCGTGGGTGGCGCGCAAGATCAATCGCCCCGTACGCTGGGTGGCGACGCGCAGTGAATCGTTTATGACCGATTCGCAAGGCCGCGACCACATCACCCAGTGCAAGATGGCGCTCGACGCCGACGGCAAGATCACTGCGCTGCATGTGGAGACGTGGGCCGACCACGGCGGCTATCTTTCAACCTTTGCGCCGCTGATTCCCAC
>QEUW01000596.1 GCA_003577005.1 Chloroflexota bacterium
GCTGCATCCCATCGGAAACTGCGCCCGACAGGATCGACCGAGGTGATGGCGCGATAGGCCTCGATGGTCCCGCTGCCATTGTGTTGGAACAGCCGCACCAGTGTTCCCACCTGAAAGCCCACAATGGAGTCGACTACTGAGGTCGCGCCGTCGCCCGTGGGCTGGCCCTGTGTCTGCGTTGCGCTGGATTTCGCCTCCGTCAGGCGTACTTGCAGTTTGTTGCCCCAGCGACCGGGGCTGTTGGCGCGGATGCGCAGCGTGGGCAGCCCGTCCATGCCCACCAGATCGCCCGACGCGTGCCGGGCATCGGCGGCGGCCACGCGCACGATGTAGCAGCGCCGGCCGCCGTTATCAAAGAAGGCCTTCACAGCGTAGGCCAGATAGCCGAACGACACGAAGTCCCCGAAGAGGGTCTGGAACTGACGCCACGATTCCACCGGCCAAGGTAGGTGGAGCGGCCCGCGTTCGGCCAGCCCGACAAAGGCGGCAATGTCCGTGCGCACGCCAGTGATGCCCTTGCGACCGATGTCGCTGGATTCAAAGTAGACACCTGGTGTTTGATACAACGGCATCGGATGTTCGCCTAGCTGAATTCAAGCTCAATGCGCTCGACACAGATTTCGATCCGTTCGATGGCGACATCGTTGCTGCCCGCGTTCATCGTTGCCCCTTGGTACTTGGAGACCCAGCCGGCGCTGAAGTTCCAGCGGATCACGTCGTCGCGCGATTCGTTTTGCAGGATGACGGCGCCGTCGCGACGGTCTACGGGGCCATTGAGCGCGGCCCGATACCAGTCATACAGTTCGGTGTTGTCCGTATACCCGTGGCTCAGCATGATGTTGCTAAACCGGCGCATGGCGGACAACTTGCGCGGGTACATCGGATCTGTACCTTCGCGATACTCTACCGGCTCCACGTCGTTGTCCAGGCCGCTGGCCTCGCTAAAACCAGCTACGCTGATGCCATCGATTTCAACCCGGTAGTTATAGGCGCGGAATGGGTCATTCCGATCTCCAACAGCCATGGTTCACTCCTTGTTGACCGTAGACTTTGGCTATGCTTAGGTGACATTCGCCTCGCGCGTATATTGCTGAATGCGAATGATGACGAATTCCGCCGGTTTTACGGGAGCGATGCCTACTTGCACAATCAGCCGCCCGTTGTCGATGTCGTCCTGCGTCATGGTGATATTCAGGTCGCAGAGCACAAAGAAGGCCTGCTCGGGAGTTGTGCCCATGAGCGCGCCGTCGCGCCAGACACGCGTCAGGAAATTGCCAATGGTCTGGCGCACCCGCGCCCAGAGCCGGTGGTCGTTTGGCTCGAAGACCACCCACTGCAGCCCCTCGTCCAGAGATTCCTCCACAAAGATGAAGAGCCGCCGGACAGGCACATAGCGCCATGCGCTGTCGCTGGTAATGCAGCGCGCGCCCCAGACGCGGATGCCGCGGCCATCGGCGCGGAAATCGCGAATAACGTTGATATTCTGCGGGTTGAGAATATCTTGTTCGCCCTTGCTGATCGTCAGGTCCAGGCCGGTGATGCCCTGCACCACGACGTTGCCCGGCGCTTTGTGAACGCCCCGCTCGATGTCGGTGCGGGCATAGATGCCGGCGATATGGCCGCTGGGCGGCAGGGTGATCATAGCGCCGGTGGCGACGTCAATGTTCTGAATGCGCGGGAAGTAGAGCGCGGCATAGCGGGTATCGAAATTGTTGCGCTGGGTCTGGATATCGTTCAGAGCGGTGTTGCGCCGATAGTCCGGGTCCAGAATGGCGAAGCGGTCCAGCAGGGTTTCGCAGTGGGTGATCAGCGCGTTGTGGACTGTCTGGCTAGTGATGCCGGGGATGGCGACAATGCTCACCTCGTCGATATCGATCATGCTCTGCAAGCCCGTGCGGTTGCCAGGCCCGTTGTCCTGGCCGATATATTGGGCGTCCGTCGGGGCCGAGCCATCCAGCCCACCGCTCATCAGCACATTCAGCCCATCGACGCCGGAGGGCATGGCAAACGGGTTGTTGGCGACAACCGGCCCGCCGCTTGCGGTTAGGAAACGGGAGTTGTTGTTGATCGTGTTCTCGTAGAAATAGGGCGCGTTGTCGTCCAGCACCAGTGGGGCATGAGTTTCGGTCACGCCGTCATATTCGGCGGTCAGGCTAAATTCGCAGGTGCGCGCCATCGTGACCGCAGCGCCGCCTTGCGGGTCCAAGTCGGCGGCTGCAGCGAAGTCCACATCGCGGGCGATAGTGATATTGTTGCCCAGGATGGTTACGACGCGGGCATACTCCTTATCTTGGCCGCGGTCGAATTCGACGATCGCGCCGGTGTAGAAGCGGTTGGTATGGTTTAGCTCGACCACGTCGAAGATGCCGGAGCCTGCCGTGGCTTCGCTCAGTGCCACCACCTCGGCGGCGGCCAGGGAAGTATGGGTGATCTGCACGGCGATATCGTTGCCCCATGCGCCGCCATTGGCTGCGGCCAGGCGTACCGGCGTCGCGCCGGCAATGCCCAAAACCGTCACCGTGGTGTAGGCCGGCTCGAAATCCGTTCCGGCCGGCGGTGTTTCGGCAACGGCCCAGGTGATGCTGTTCTGCGCCGCGTCATACGCTATCACGGTGAGGGTGATTGGCCCTGTGACGACGCCGTTTCTGTCTTGTCGCAGCGTGACCTGTGTGCCAACATCGATGCCGCGCAGGCTTGCCAGGCGAACCGAAGTGGCAAAGCTGGCTGCAATGATGTTGGCGCTGAGGGTGGTCAGCGGGCTGAGGGGAGGGGCCGGGACCAAGAACACCAGGGTTGCATCCGCCGAGAAATCCAACCCTGCGCCGGGCGCGTCGGCCGCGGCCCAATCCACCACGTTTGTTCCCGCATTGACGCCGGTCAGCGTCACCTGGTGCGGGCCGGTGGTGACGCCGCCCACGCGCTGCACAAACGCCAGCACGTCATTGATGGCGAGACCGGCGACGCTCTCCAGTTCGATGGATACCACGCCCGCACCGCCGGCGATGTCTGCCATGATGTGTGTCTGTGTCAAGCCCGAAGCAGTGACCAGGGTGGTCGCCGCGTCGTAGGTGACTGTGCCCTGATAGTCGTCGGCCACATCCCACGACACCGTGTTGCTTGCAGCATCCACCGTGGTCAGTGTACGCGTCAGTACCGAGGTAACGCCGCCGCTGCGCTGGTAGAAGTCAAGGGTGTCACCGGCAGCGATGTCGGTCGCATCGGCCAGGCCGGCGGAGGTCGGGCCTGTGTTGCCCACGACACTGTTGCGCAAGCGGGTGCGGATGCCATCGGTGGGGACGCCGGCGGCGGTAGCGATGTCCGTGTTGGCTACACGCCGGATAAATACACGCTTGCCGCCGTTTTCGAGAAAGCCGCGTACCGCGTGCGCTAGATAGTGGTCATTGCCGCCCGTATCCAGCAGATAGCCACCAAAATTGCGCCGGAAGTCGGGAAAACTGGTGATCAACACCGGCAAGCCATCCAAGGGGCCGCGCACGGTGCGTCCGACGAAGCCGGCGTTGCTCGTGCTGACGCCTTCGATGGGCTTGGGGCCAACGTCGATCTCTTCAACATATACGCCGGGCGAGAGATATTCGGGCATTACAGTGCCTCCTCCACGGTCACTCCTTGATAGAGAGCGTCAAGATCACGTCA
>QEUW01000597.1 GCA_003577005.1 Chloroflexota bacterium
CAATCGGCCTCGTCTTGCGACAGCCCAGGTTGTTGTCGCTATCGTCTCCGCAATCTCGTCACGTGTTGCACCACGCAAGCGGGCTTGATCGAGAGCATGGTAGGAGAAGCGGATTGGCTTCAACTGAAGCTTTACCTTTTTTCGTCAACATCTTTCCCATAACTGGTGGGGCCGCTCTATCCATCATAAATCGGCCCCTGATATTTTGTCAAAGCGACTTGGCAACTGCACATCGCCCTCGCTTTGACAGCGCCGCGAGCCGGTGCTATGATAGCGACCAAACTGCTGCACCGTTGCACACACCCATCTCAACTTCCGTCATGAACACGCCTCAGCGATCTTGTATCTCTCCCTGCTGGTTGGCCGGTGAAGCGTTGTATGCACACCGGGTGCAATTCGCCTATCAAACGAGTGTTCCAAAGGAGAACTCCCCATTATGTTGAAGAGCAATCTGAGTCGCCGTCACTTTTTGAAATTGAGTGCAATGGTGGGTGGCGCTGCTGCCCTCAGCGCCTGTGCCCCGGCGGCGCCGTCTGCTGATACCATCGCCGGCACGCAAAGTGGTGAAGGGGCGGCACCTGCCGCCGGCAATGTGGTCACCTACTGGTTCGCCTGGGGCAACCTGGCGCCGGCCATGGACAAGATCGTGGAGACCGAAGAGTTCAAAAGTCACATGGGCGACGCAACGCTTGAGTACAAAGGCTCCACTGGCATGGATGCGCTCCTGACCGCAGTGGCCGGTGGTACGCCGCCGGACGCCGGCTCCAACTACCAGTATGTGAACCTGTTTACCAAGGGCGCTACGATCGATGTTACCGATATGGTGAGCGCCAGCTCGATCATCAGCGCCGATGACACCCTAGAAGGGCTGTGGCAAAGCAGCTTCTGGCAGGGCAAGATGATGGGTGTGCCCGGCATCGAGGGCTATCTGTGGTGGGGGCTCAACGTCAACAGCCATAGTGCCCAGGAAGCGGGTCTGGCTACGACGACGCTGCCTCACACCTGGGATGAAGTGCTCGAATGGCACAAGGCCATGACCAAAAAAGATGACGCCGGTAACCTGCTCCAGTTTGGCCTCGACCCCTATGATGCCATGGCCAATGAGCCGGATTTCATCGCCACCTCGTTTGGCTTCACCTGGTGGGACGAAGAGACCGGACAGTTCGACCTGGACAATGAACGCATGGCCGAAGGTCTCGACACCCTGGGCGAGTTCATCCGCATCTGCGGGCCAGACCAGTTCGCCGGCATGCGCCAGGTGGAAGGCCAGGGCACCTGGGGTGCCGCCTACAATGCCGGCGTGCAGACCATGATCATGGAAGGCTACTGGCATCCGGGCGAGACGCAGATCCAGATGCCGGAGGTCGCCCAGTACAACGTTGCCAGTTGGGCCCCCGTCCCCACCGACCGCGCCGACCACAAGATCATGGCGACGGGCGCGCACCTGGTCGTCGTCTTCAAGGACGGTAAGAACTACGACGGCGCCTTCAAGCTAGGTGAGTTCTTCAACACCGACGTAGCGCAGGACATCATCTTCCAGGAAGTGGGCTGGATCCATGGTCGCAAGTCCTGGCTCGCCAAGATCGATCCCACCACCTACCCAGGCTTGGACTTCTACATCCGGGCGGCTGACGAAGCGACGGACTGGATCGTTGGCCGGCGCTGCCCCATTTACGGTTTTGTCACGACCCAATACACCGAGCTGCGCGAACAGGTCTATCGCGACCTGATGGACCCCGCCGCCGCCGCGGCCGAATTGCAGGCCCGCGCCCTGGCCGAGTGGGAAGCCCAAGGACTTGGGTGACTTCGAGTGCGGAATGCAAAGTTCGGAATGCGGAATCGGATAGGGCGAAGATTCCGCATTCCGTATTCCGAATTCTGCATTTGAGCGTGGAGGTTTCTATGGCTGTTGCAACTGCCCCACGGCAGCGGATGTCTAAGGCAGAGCGGCGCAACCAGGTTCTGGGTTTGCTTTTTATCTCGCCCTGGCTGATTGGGTTTCTGCTTTTTGCTTTGTTTCCGTTGTTGGCGTCGCTCTACTTTAGCATGACGTTTTACGATCTCATCCAGCCGCCGCGGTTTATTGGGCTGGCCAACTTCCGCCGGTTGTTCACCACTGACCCGGACTTCTGGATCGTCATGCGCAACACGCTTTACTATGTCTTCTTTGGCGTACCGCTGGGTGCGACCGCGGCCTTTCTCATTGCCAATCTGTTGAACACGGAGATCTACGGGCGGTCGGTCTTCCGTTCCATCCTCTATATCCCGTCGATTGTTCCGGCAGTTTGCACGGCCATGGTCTGGCTCTTCCTGCTCAACGTCCAGTATGGCGCCATCAACGGGTTGCTCAAGACCTTTGAGCTACCGACGATCCCTTTTCTTTCCAGCCCCAGCCTCTCCAAGCCGACGCTGATCATGATCTACATCTGGGCCCAGGGCGCGGCCATTGTGATCTTTTTGGCCGCACTTCAGGATGTACCGCGCTCACTCTATGATGCGGCGCGGGTGGACGGGGCCAATGCCTGGCATCGTTTTTGGCATGTTACGGTGCCGCTCTGCACGCCTGTGATCCTATTCAATTTGATCATGGGCTTTATCACAGCCTTTCAGGAGTTTACGCTGCCGTGGATCCTCACCCAGGGTGGGCCGATGAAATCCACCGAGTTCTACGTGGTCAACCTCTATCGTAACGCCTTTGTCCAGTTGAGTATGGGCAAGGCATCGGCCATGGCGTGGATCCTGTTCATCATCATTGTTACCTTTGCAATGGTTCTCTTCCGCACCTCGGCGCGCTGGGTCTATTATGGAGGTGAAAAATGACGACCGCCAGTCAGACCGTTCAAGCTGGCAAACCGGCGCAGACGGGGATGCAGGCGCGCACGGGCCCACGCATCAACCTCTTGGAAATCGCCAAACATTTACTGCTGCTGCTGCTGGCCTTCACGTGGATCTTCCCACTCTACTGGATGGTGAGTTCGGCGATGAAGGACGATCCGCAGGTCTATACAGTGCCGCCGGTCTGGATACCCAATCCGGTTCATTGGAACAACTTTATCGACGGCTGGAACCGCTACAATTTCAACACGGCCGCCTTCAACTCGATCTTTCGCTACTCGTTGCCGGTGACGCTCTTTACGGTGCTCTCGTCGTTTATCGTGGCCTATGGTTTTGCCAAACTACGCTGGCGCGGCCAGAGCTTCTTTTTTGGCCTCTGTATCGCCACCATGATGCTGCCGTGGCAGGTGACGATGGTGCCCCTATTTATCACCTTCAAACAGCTTGGTTGGATCAACACCTACCTGCCCTTGGTGATCCCGTCGCTCTTTGGTCACCCCTATTTCATTTTCTTGCTGCGCCAGTTCTTCCGCTCGATCCCGGAGGAACTTTCTGAGGCGGCCCGGATCGAAGGCGCCAGCGAGTGGAGCATTCTCTGGCGGATCATCATGCCGCTCTCCAAGCCGGCGCTGGCGGTGGTTGTACTCTTTCGCTTCCTCTGGTCGTGGAATGACTATCTGGGGCCGCTGATCTATCTCAACCAGGAGCATCTCTACCCGCTGGCGCTGGGCATCTTCCGGCTGCGGCAGATGGCGCTCAGCATGGGCAATACGGCCATGGCGTATCCGCATACGATGGCGGTGAGCACCATCGTGGCG
>QEUW01000598.1 GCA_003577005.1 Chloroflexota bacterium
TTTGACATGGACGTGCTCCTGCGCGCAGCCCAACAGCGCATGTCGTCGCTGATGTCCAAGAAGCTGCTCGCCACGCTGGACCTGGCCGACCGCCTGGGCTACCTGGCGCTGCAACCGGCATTCGACCACGGCCTCATCGACCGCCGGACGACCGTGGTCACCTATTTTCAGAAGACGGTGAATGTCCGCCTGACGCCTTATGCACCGGTGGCGCTTATTGGCATCCCGTTTAGCGCGGTCGATTGCCCGCGCGACCTGTTGGCGATCCCGCACGAGGTGGGCCACTTTGTCTTCCGCGAGGGGCGCATCCGCAATGGCCGCTTTGCCGAGAGCCGCTTTTCGACGGCGCTCTACAGCCGCTTCGCCTTCCAGCCGGCGTGGTTCAACGACTGGCTGGAAGAGATCTTTGCCGATGTGTACGGTTGTCTCGTCGCCGGGCCGGCCATTGCCCTCAGTTTTATGGAACTGGTGACCGACGACCCGGTGGACGACTTCGTGGAGCAGGATCACGAGCATCCCGCCGCGGCGGTGCGGCCACAGAGCTACTTTAGCACGCTCCGGCGCATGGGCAAGTACGACATTGCCCTACAAAAGCTCGAAGAACAGTGGCAGGCGCTCTTTGAGGAACGCGGCGCTCCAGCAGAGTTGTATTTGCCCGATGAGAAGGAGCCTCTGCCCATCGATGAGATTGTGGCGGATATGGATGGCAAGGTCGTCGAGATGCTGCTCCAGGGGCAATTCCTGGGCGGGCTGCTACCTGAACAAGATGGCGCCGCCCATTCGCTCTGGAGCAAGGAGTTACAGGCTGACGAGCCGCTGGAGGCGCTTTATACCAGCTACAAAGCGTTTATCGAGACCGTCACCCCGCAGAGCACGCCGATCCCCGGCTTGCGCCGCAGACCCAATGCGCAGATGCAATTGGTCATGCCCGGCAGGGAGGCGAATGGCTCATCCGACGATGGCACGGTGCAGCATCTCGGCGCTACCGGCCTTCTGATCGACGCCATCAAAGCATCTGCCACGGCGGCGGCTGAGCGGAACGACCCAGTCTATGCCGTGCCGCCGGACATCTGGTCGGTGATCCTCGACGCCGGTGGCTGGGCAGTCGAAGGGCCGGGGGGCGGCAACTTACATTCATAAGTGCATGAAGGTGAGTCGCAAAGGTGCGGCTCACCTAATCACTCTAAAGCCAGACCGCTATTTATCAAGATTCCGTTGCAAACGTTCTACCAAAGGGTGGCTAATTCTGTTTGCCAGATCCAGTGCCTGGGACCAAAGGTTTGCTGCTTGCTCGGCTTGCCCGTTGGCCCAATAGAACTCCCCCAGATGACACAAAACATAGACAAGGTTGAAGCTATCTTGCAACTCTCGGAAAAGTTCTAGGCTTTTCAAGCCTACCTTTGTTGCGGCTTCAGTATCGTTTCGCTTGGCAAAGATCCAGAACTGCTCGTACAATGCCATTGCCTGAAATTGGCGGTTCCCCATCCACTGGCTCAATTCTAGTGCGTTTGACGCATACTGTTGCGCAAAATCAAGTTTCTCCTGAACCCTGGCGACAACGGCCAGGCTGTAATAGGTAGCAGCCAACTCTCCGCGATCTTGAAGTTGGTTACACAAGCTCAGTGAGTGGTTCAAGTACGTTTCGGCTGCGGGATAATCTTTCTGCTCTACGGCAACATCAGCCAGTAGGCGCAGGGTGGGTACCGTTCCAGTATCATCACCTGCTTGCTCTTGTAAAGACAATGCACGCGTACATAGCATCTTGGCCTGTTCAAATTCGTTGCGCCGATAGGCCAAAAACGCTTCCTGATACAAGGTGGCCGCCGCCGCAACGGGATCTTGCAATTGCTCTCGCAACTGCAGACTTGCCATTAGAAGCCGTTCTGCGGCTTCGTATTCAGCTTGCTCGATAGCAATCCGCCCCAGATAGTACTGCGTTTGTGCAATCTTAACCTTATCCTCTAGCTTTTCGAAGATACGGAAACTCCCACCCAGCATCCGTTGCGCTTCTGGATAATCATTTTGTTCGAGACAAGCTCGTGCCAAATTGAGCAGAGACTCGGCTCGTGCGCGCTCATCTGCCAAAGTCTCCGCAGCGTGAATCGCCCATTCATATCCCCGCCGCGCCTGCGAATAGCGCGCTCGGGTAAACCACGCCTGTGTCAACGACTCTGCATAATCCAGCACCAGCGGCCACTGCCGCAACCGGTGCGCCGTCTCCATCCCGGCCATGAGATTTTCCCATTCGGGGCGCAAGGCTGCATAGTTAGTGCGGTTCTGCTCGGCGAACTGTTGGTAGTAGAGCGCCATATCCACAAACGGGATCTTGTTCTCGCCCAGTTGTTCGGCGGCGAAATCAGCCAGCAGGGGGTGTTGGCGATAGCGGTCGCCCGCCTCTTCACTCACCAGCGAGAGCGCGGTGAGGGCAAAGAGCCGGTCCTCGGCCGTGTAACGGTCGAGCCCGGCGAGATGGGCCACGGCGTCCGCCGCAAAGGAGCGTCCATCGAAGACACCCAAGAGCGCAAAGATGCGGCGCAGGTTGGCGTCCAGCGACTCCCAGCTCACCTGGAACGAAGTGCGCACGGCGCGGTCGCTGATGGAGAGGTCGAGCCGCTCCTCGACATGGCGCAGACGGTCGGCCATATCGGCCAGACGGCGGCGCGGGCGCGAAACCAGCCGCTGCGCCGTGATCTCCACGGCCAGGGGCAGATATTGAAGCAGCGCACAGAGCGTTTGCGCTGCCTCTTGCTCAGCGGCCACTCGCTCCTCGCCCAGGATGCGAGTGAGCAGCCGGAGACTGGCTTCGGGTGTCAATTCGCCCAGACGGTGGGGCCGGGCGTTGAGCGCCGTTGCCACGTCCAGGTCGCGCGTCGTAAGGAGGGTTGCGCAGCGCGGGCCGCCGGCCAGGAGCGGGCGGGTGCGCGCCACGCTGCGCACATCGTCAAGCACAAGCAAGACGCGCTTCTCTGCCAACACCCCGCGCAGGGCGGCGGCGCGGTTTTCCACATCCGCCAGCCCGCTGAAGTCATACCCAAACGCGCGCGCCCACTGGCTGAGCACATCGAGCGGGTCGCTCGTCGCCACGTGGGCCCAGAGCACCCCATCGGGAAATTCATCTTTTAGCGCATGGGCTAGATGGGTGGCAAAGGTCGATTTACCCACACCGCCCATACCCACCACAGCAAAGATGGGTGCGTCCGTCGCCTGGGCAATTGCGGCGCGCAACTGCGCCAACTCATCCTCGCGCCCGACGAAGTGGAGCAGCGGCGCTGGCGCCTGGAAGGGGGTCGCAGTTGGCCGCGGTGCAGCCAGAACCACGGTAGCAGGCGTCTCTACCCCACTTTCCACTGCGATCTCGCCGGCCAGGATGCGGTCGTAGAGCTCGTTGGTCTCGTCCGATGGGGATACACCATACTCGTTTTCGAGCGCCTGGCAGCACGACTCATACTGCGCCAGCGCGGCGCCGCGCTGGCCGGTACGGGCGTAGAGCAGCATCAACTGCTGATGACCTTCTTCGAGCCACGGCTCACGCGCCAGCAGTCGCTGTGCGTAGCTGATGGCGGCGCTGTACTCCCCCTCTTGTATATAGCGTTGGACCAGGCGCAGCGTCAGGCGTTGGACGGCCTGGCGCAGATGTTCGCGCTGGCTGT
>QEUW01000067.1 GCA_003577005.1 Chloroflexota bacterium
AAAATTTGTGTTCGACGGCTCCTGTCCGTCGAAGTGGAGAATCATGCGGGCGCCGCTCAACTGGATGGCGTGTTTGCCAATCAGATAGGTTGCTCGCAAAGCGCCGGCCACATCGAGATCGAATTGCGAGTCAGGCGCCCGGTTGATACCTACGTTCTGGCCCGACACATCCACGAAGACGACATTTGCCCCAACGGTCAGGTCTCCGCCACTCGTGATGTCCACATTCCCCTGCACCGTCAGCGTTTTTAGCGTCAGGTCGCCCGCCGCCCCGGTACGCAGGATGGCCGCTGCCGAACCTGGATTGCTGGACGGCGTGAGCAGGCCGGGTGTGTTGGTGGCAGTCAGCCCCACCAACTGGAACTGGCTGCCGGCAACCGTATGGTCGCTACCGATGATGTTGTGTACCTGATTATGGTGCTGGTTGGCTGTTACGCCGCCCAGGTCGCTGTGTTGTAGCTGCGCAAAAGCCGCGGCGGTGGCGCTCGTTGCCCGCAGCACATGGCCTGTCGCTGCCCCGCTGATGGTGTGGTCGGCGCCCAGGCCACTGTTGGTCGCCAGCACATGCACCTGGTTGTGGTGCTGGTCGGCCGTGACATTGGTCAAATTTGTATGGCTGTATGAGCCAAAGGCGAACGTAGTGGCGCTAGTCGCCAACAGCGCCTGCCCAGCCGTCAGGCCACTGACCGTATGGTTGGCGCTGGTCAACGGATGCACCTGCGCATGATGCGCATTGGCGTCGGCGATGTGGCTATCGAATTGCCCCTTGAGCGCATTCACCGCCACCCCGTCCACCGTCCCGCCTACGATGATATTGCGGTCCACGTTCAGATCGGACCGGCCAGCGCCCTCGTTGATGATTGTCACCGTGGTGTCGCTGGCTGAGTTAGCGTCGATCTTCATCGAGCCAGCGAACTCCCACTCCTGGCCGCTCATGGTGTCGCCCACAATAGTAGTAGCGTTGAGCGTGAACACGTGAATCACCTCGGCATACAGTTCCCCGCCAGGCACGTTGGTCGCCAGCTCGTCATCTGTCGAAGCGATGCGCACGCCTCGGTTAGGACCGATAAATACGTTGGCCGGCGTGATCAGCATCGTGCCGCCCTCGCTATCGTTAGGCGATTCGATACTCTGCGCCGATGTGCGTGCGCGTAAGGCAATCGTGCCCCACCCCCCAGAGGTGATGCCCTTCGCTGCGAGAGACAGCTGGTAGCCAATGCTGTCACTGCTGCGACTACCCACATACGCATGTTCGGTCCCGTCCAACGTCTGCCAGAGAAAACTGAGCCGGTTGGAGGCGAACCAGTCGGTCGAGGTGACGATACTGGCCCCGTCGCTGTTGAGCGCGACCAGGCCATTGGCCGCTATGACATCGCCCTTGAGGAAGACATTCGTGCCGTACAGACCGTAGCCGGTCGGCTCTAGCGTCGTGTCGGTAATTGATTCCAGGTTGCCGATCTGTGTGTGGATGGTGCGGTTGGCCGGCGTGTAAGGATTAGCGCCGGACCAGGTGGCGTAACGGGTGTAGGGACTGCCGCCGCTGTCTACCACGCTGTGGTGGATGTAGCCTTGCCCTGGCTGACCCCAGCCCATGACAATCGAGCCTTTTTTGAAGACTAGCCCCACGTCATTTTCGCCATCCCGGTGCGTGTAGGTCCACTGCTGGCGCCTGACCCCGTTGGCGTCTGCGCCCAGGTCCACGTAGTTGGACACCTGGCCCCAGGCCCTGGCGATAGTCAGCCCGCCGCCGCTGCGGTCGATCAGGGCCATCATCACCCAGTCGTTGTCGGCGAACAGGGCGCCGCTGAAAAATGGCACATCCTCCACAATCAGGGTGGTGGTGGCGTCCACTGCCGGGATGGTCACATCGGCATAGAGCACGCCCATCGATTCGGTGATGAAATCCTCGCCGATTTGCACCCGCACAAAATCGGCCATAAACAAGTAGGCCCGCAGCTCCTCGACTTGGATTTCTCGAATGTCCAAAAAGCCGTGCCCGGCCACGTTGGTCATACGCCAGCCGGCCCCAAAGAGACCCGTCACGCTGTCGGTGGTGCGGATCTCTTTGCCGGCGGTCAGGTCCACCCGGCCCGCCGGCGTCAGAGTCAAATTGCCGCTTGCTGTCGTAATCAGTGGCGTCGTCACCCGGCCAAAACTCATACCGCCGTCGCTGTGGAACTTGGCCAGCTGCGACGGGTTCGCCAGGCCATCCGTGTGCGCGATAACCGCATGGCTATGGCTGTCGGCGGTGACGGCATTGGCGCTGGTGCTGCTGCTGGTGGTGGGCGTACCGATGGCGACCTGGTCGCTGGTGATGGTCAAGCCGCTGGTCGGCGCCCTGTTGAGGCTCACTTGCTGTGATGAGGCGTCCACGCTCACGCCGGCTGCGCCGCTGGCCCGCGGATGATGCACGTCGGGCAGGGCGGCGTGGGCGGCAATGTCCTCGGCCACCCACAGGGCCTGCGAGCGGGCCAACTGACCCGTGTGAATCGTGAGGTTGTCGAGCGCATGAGGAGTGAGTACGCCTACGCTCACTGTCGCACCACCACCACCCCGCCCCATCTTTGCAACATCGGCAATGATGAGCGGCTTCAACTTTGCATAGAGTTTAGTAACCTGCTCTGCCATCTAGATCCCCAGCAACTCATCCGGATCGGGCGTACCGCGGAAGCGCACACTTCTGATCCTGTTCTCAATACAATCGTATTCGGCCTCCTCTACAAACTGGGGAGAGAGTCGGTAGGCCACCGCAGCCGCAGATGGTATGTCACTACGAGCCACCCATTGTCCAACCGGCAGCATGCCTTCGACGAGGGGGCGGCCATAAATATCCAGCCAGCGCCCGTCTGGTGTCTGCTGGATATTTATGGCCGTGTCTGGTGGTTCTGCATAGACCTGCAGGATCAGTTCGCTCGTGATGTCGAGCACGAGCTGCGTATTATCGTCAGTGCCCGCACAGATCAACGCCATCAACTCGTCATAGGCCACCGCATCACCCGGCCGGTATTGGTTTGTGAATAGACCTGACGAGACCTGAATATCTGTCGTTGTCACATACTGGCCGCAGGCGGCTACTACTTCTCGGATCTGCCGGGTCGTCTCCCACGCCCCCAGTACCCGGAACATCAGGCTGGCGTTGGGTGTGCGTGGTATCCAACTCACACCAGACCACAGCATAAGCGAGCCGTCAGTGTAGCCCGCCTGTTCGTCCACCTCGACTACGTAGTACTCGGAAATGCTGTAGCCGCCCGTGCGCTGCACCTGCAACCAGTAGGTCACGTCCTGCTGTAGCATCAGCGTGTTGGAAAACTGGAACACCCCGGTGGTGAAATCGGTCGTTATTTCAGCGGCGGCGATGGTGGCACTCTCCAAAATCGTACCCGGCTCGCCGCCGTCATCCGCACAGATGTTCAGGCTCAGGCCATCGACCAGCGCACCCACCTTCTTGACCCGTAGTTCCACCTGGGCGACTGTCCAGTCGCCCGCCGTGCGAAACGACTGCGCCACCTCGATGCCATGCGCCACCAGCGTGACGGTCTGGCCATCAGACGGAAACTCGGTTGTGCCGGACTCCTCGGTTTCAATATAATTACCCCTACTGATGGTCGTTTCTGGCCAGGGCGGGCTACCAGCCGGAAAGTTGCTCTGTGGCCTGATTTCCAAGTGGCCCCCGCTTACCGTTTTGACCTGTTTGTAACCGTTGTTCTGAGCGTGCGTGGCGCCGGAGACGTGGATAAAATCATCCACCTCGACAAAGCCGAGATCAGCATCTACGCTATAAATATCGTCTGGAGCATCGAATGAAATGCCGTCACTAGTGTATGAGCGGGGCGGGCGCCGGTCCACGTTTTTGACCGTCCTGACCCCGTTGTTGCTGCTGGTGCCAGAGATGGCAATCCGTACCCCGGTAGGAAAGTTGTTTAGCCGGCCCTGCATGTCATAGATGCGCCCGTGCAGGTTAAAGCCCCACGCCGCCGACGTGATGCCCAGCCCCAGTGGTTGGTCCGCCGTATCTCCCCCCGCGTGCTCCTCGAGGCCGCGCGGTTGGGCATAATACTTCCAGCCGAACGTAAAAATGTCGCCCGCACAATGGAGCAACGCGACTGGCTCTCCTTCTCTGTCCTGTGCTTCGCCGGTTACAGGTATCGGCAGTCCTATCCTGGCCAGCAGTGTGTCCCGCCTGGCGTCCGCCATCGCTGGCGTCGCTGAGATCTCCGTGGTCTCCATCAGCTCCTTGACCAATAATAGCGCATCGATGCTTGCGCCATTGACTGCCCAATCTGTTATCCCGCTGGCTGGCGCCCCAAAATCTTCGTAGCTATACGCCACTCTCACCCGGTTGTACATATCACGGAGTGAGAGACCATCTAGCAACTCCCCCCGGCTGACGAACGCCTCCTCGATGTAGCCCCACCATACCGGATGATAGTCACTGTTTCGGATCACGACACGCTTACCAAGCAGCGAGAACAATGACCACAGCCGGTTGATGTCGCCCCGTACCTCGATATCGGCTTGCAAGCACCCGCCACGCGTGCTCCGACTAAACCACTGCGGCGTGCTCTGCAGGCCATTGGCCAGAGGGATGTCCGCCCCATCCTTCGTCCGAAAGTCAACTGTAAACATCAGATCGTCAACCTCCGTGGTCGATACCAGATCCGCACAGACAGCGAATGTGAGATCGGCGCCTGGGCACCCTGGTCATGCAAAAAGTAAATGCGTTGCGCCTGACCCGAGTTGGGGTAGAGCATGATCGGCTGCGCCTTGGGTGACACGACCGGGATCTGCTGCCCCGAACCGTCAAACGCATAGGCCAGACCCTCGACTGGGTCATCGACGATGCGCTGATTATTTGCTACGCCTGTGCCATAATAGACGAGATGGCGGAAGTTGTTCGCAGGCATGGGCTGGATGTAGTCGATCTCGACCTGCACCGGTGCTGTAGTCCGGTGCGCAAGAACAAGTGCCATCCCTGCCGCTGTCGTATGATCACGGAAGCTGATCGTGCCGATGTCCAGCAGCTCAGTCTGTATCGTCGATGTCGGTAGCGCATGCTCCACCCCATAGGGGTTAAGGTTTGCCGCGCCTGACTGTTCAGTCAACCGCGGCGCTACATAGATGATATTGCCAGACACAAAAGTATAGAACCAATACCGCACCAGCAGCCGGAATGTACGGCCGGCTGCCTCTCTCACCTGATTGGCCGAAAAGTTCCAGCGAGGCAGCGCGATCCCAGACAAATTCATCGCCAGCACATTCCCACCGCTGGTTCCTGGTCGTGACTCTACCGTACCACCAGATACAGCGGCCTCCCCCTGAACCATTCCGGCAAAATAGGTGGTCGTAGATAACACCTCATTAGCAATATAGATGTTCTCGTAAATCCTCGATCCGCCCGAGATATTGGTCATCTCGATCCTGGCTGGGGCAGGCAGGACACCCGTAATGGTGCCGGCGGCGATGGTCACATAGTTGCCCGCCGTCGAGCCGTCGCTATGATTGTCAACAATTTTACCGCCCGTACCCACCCCCGGGCTGTTAAAGCTGTTCATAGCCACCTCCACCTCAATAGCCCGCTCCCAAAACCCGGCGCGTGTAACAACCAGAGTGATCGGCACTTTCGCCTGCCCCCATGCCGTCATCGCATTGGCGCCTAAGTTTACGGAGCCGCCACGCAATTCTGACCGCCACAGGTAGGGGTCGTTGATCGGCTGATATTGAAGATAGACCCGGCGACCGCTCCCCTTCTCAGACCTGCACGCAGCGGCGAACAAAAGCGCCTGGATCTGACCGTACACCTGCTGTACGGTAGTGGTACTGGCGCCATAAACCAGTGCTTCGATGGGCTCGGTCACATCCCCATACTCAGCCTCTGTGCCAGGTATCTTTCTCCCCTCCTGCGGCACATAGTGACTAAGCATGACGTTCGTGGTCGTCAGCGAGATGGTTGTCGTACCATCCGTGATCTGCAGGTTGTGTGGCATTACCGTGGCCAATCCTCAGGATAAAGAATGGTCGGCGTCGGCGTGACGACGTAGACGGTCGTCTGTGGCCGCCTGCTGCTCGAGAAAGCGATCACGACGGCTACCACCATGACCAGGAGGGCCAGGGCAACCGACCACTCGAGGCGACGTAGTCGCTTATCGATTGTTCGGGATTGTTCGAGCCAGCTCGGGGCGCCCAGCAGGGTGTCGCCCAGAACAACACGCTCTAACCGTTCCACACGTCGCTCCAGATCAGGATTATCCCGCACAACTGCACCATTCGGAGAAGGAAAATACCGTAGACTCGATGCCCTGCCCGCCGCCGCGATATGGTAGGCCCGTTGGACTCTGCCTGCGTCAGCGATGCCCTGGGCCAACAGCACCCCGTTGCGCGTTGCGTCGGCATCATTGATAGCAGCAATATTGGCGTAGACATCATGCGCATGGATGGCCTGAAGTTGCTCGACAAAGGCGCCACTATCACAGGTGTTCAGGTAAGACCAGTCCACCTCGGCCCGGGCCAGGTACTGCCCCAACGCACGAACCGGTAGCAGTTTATCGGATAGTGCCACCGCTGTATCAGTAGCGTGGCCGATGAACCAGAAAGCGTCGAACTGTTGTTCACGCACTGCGTTGGCGATGTCACCCTCCGTAACCCGTCCGGTCAGGACGATGGGTCGGAGAAATGTCCGCACCAACTCAACCATCTCATTCACCTGACCGCGTAACGGCGCCACCGCGACAGATGCGTCATACTCGGTGGGTGCTACGATGAGCACTCGTGCTGATCGGTCTGGCACATTTCGTTTCGACTGACAACGCTTTCTTATCCGTCCAACACCATCTACCGCCGCCGCGCCCGCCGTTGCTGAATCTCCGTAATCTGGTAGGCCAGCCGGTACAGGTCCTGTTCGCTCCGCACCACAATCGTCTCGGCCAGCGGCCCGCCCCAGCCTCCGGCCGCCATCGACTCCGCCTCCCGGTTTGGGATGACCTGCGCCCCCCTGGGCAACAACACTATCTCCCGCCCACCCTCACCCACCCACGTGGGGCCGCCATGAGAATAAGCCGTTCCAAGCTGATCTCCTGTAAGAAAGGCCAGCGGGTTGATTTTCTTTATTGCCCCAATAAACGTATCTAGCCAGGCAGGTGTTGGAATCTTGGGCCACCAGTCAGAACCAAGCTTCGTGATACTTGGCCACCAGTCAGAACCAAGCTTGGTGATACTCGGCCACCAGTCAGAGCCAAGCTTGGAGATTTCGGGCCACCAATCAGAGCCAAGCTCGGTGATCTCTGGCCACCAGTCAGGACCAAGCTCCGTGATATCCGGCCAATCCCATTCCAGTAAACTCGTCACCCAATCCGGCGTAGAAAACACGGTGCCTAGATCGATCTCGATCTGGCCGGTGACCAGTTTCCCCACCCATTCGAGAAATTCTTTCACCTTTGTGATAGCGGTGTCGATGGCCGTGGCCACGCCCTCAAACCCCAGATCCCTGAGTGTATTAGAGATCGCCGTTCCCGCAAATGCAATCAGCGCGCTCGCCACAACCGCAAAGTTCGCAATCGATCTCCCCAGCGCCTCAATGAAGTCGGTTCCAATTTGCCCAAATGCAGCCCAGGCCGTTGCCCAGTCCCCGTTTGCAATCGCAACAATCGCGGTTGCCACACCGGTCACCACGCTTGTGATCAGGTTCAAGGTGTTCGTAACCTGATCAATGACTGCCTGTATCACCGGCACCAGGTTCTCAATGGCCGCCGCCAGCAAATTATTGAAGAGCAGCGCCACAGCCGCCACCGCAGCCCCCAGCGCCATCAGTGCCGGCTGTGCTGCCTCCCATAACGCCTGTAGCGATGGCCCCAACGTTCCGACCTGTGCCCCCAGGCTGACAAAGGCTGCCCCAATCCGCCCAATCGAGGGGCCAAAGAATTGCACCAACACGCTCAGCGCTGCCGGCAAGTCGGTCTGGAACCAGGTCACCAGTTGCGTAACAATGGGACCAACTACACCCAACGCCGTCGAAATGTAGCCTGGAATCGCTGACCATCCCCCCGCAAAGAACACACTGACCGTAGCCAAGGCTATCGGCAAACTGGTCTGGAACCAGGTCACCAATTGCGTGATGATAGGCCCAACCACACTTAACGCCGTTGAGATGTAGCCAGGAATCGCCGACCACGCCCCCGCAAAGAAGGCACTCACCGTAGCCAGGGCTATCGGCAAGTTGACCTGGAACCAGTTGACCATCTGGGTGATGATAGGGCCGACCACACCCAACGCTGTGGTGATGTAACCGGGAATTGCCGACCACACCCCGGCGAAGAAGGCGCTCGCCCTAGCCAGTGCTATCGGCAAACTGGTCTGGAACCAGGTCACCAATTGCGTGATGATAGGCCCAACCACACTCAACGCCGTCGAAATGTAGCCGGGGATTGCTGCCCACACGCTAGCAAAGAATGCACTCACCCTAGCCAGAGCTATGGGTAGATTCGTCTGGAACCAGGTCACCAATTGCGTGATGATGGGGCCAACCACGCCTAACGCTGTCGAAATATAGCCAGGAATCGCCGACCAGACACTGGCGAAGAAGGCGCTTACTGTGGACAAGGCTATCGGTAGACTCGTCTGGAACCAGGTCACCAACCGCGTGATGATAGGACTGATCACGCCTGACGCTGCCGTGATGTAGCCAGGAATCGCCGACCAGACACTGGCGAAGAAGGTGCCGGCCGTCGCCAAGGCTATCGGCAGATTCGTCTGAAACCAGGTCACCAGTTGGGTGATGATAGGGCCGATCTCCCCTGCCGCCGCGGTGATGGCCTCCGTGAGCTTCGTACGAATGCCTCCCACATCAAACGCAACCAACGCAGCCAGGGCGGCTACTACGAGTCCAATAGGTGAGATCAGCAACCCAAACGTACCGGCCAGCGCGCCGATCACCGGCAGCGCCGACGAAAACGCCGATACCACCGTGCCGAGCGCCAACAACAAGGGGCCTAGTGCCGCCGCGGCCATGCCGACAACCACGATCCACTGCCGTACGATCGGGTCCATGTTGGCAAAGCGGTCAGCCAGGGCGAGCACCCTGTCTCCTAACGGCTCCAAAACTTCGGCCATGGGCAGCAGCACCGCCCCAATAGCGTCGCCCATCTTCTCGCGGAAGACTTGCAGGCGGGCTTGTGCCTGTTGGTACATAAAGCCCAGCTTGTTGACACCTTCGGTCTGGGCGGCGAAAGCCTCATCGGTGGCGCCGGTCACCTCCTGCATGGCGGAGAGTTTTTCTTGGAATGTGTCCGCCTGCCCACCTGTCAAGGCCAGCACCGCAGTCAATGCCTCCACGGATCCATACATCTTGCCCATCGTGTCTGTATTGCCATCCGCCTGAGCGTTGATCAGAGCTATGGCCTCGCTGAAGCCGACAGATTCGATGAGTGCCTGCCCAAGTGCTGCGGCAGCTGCATCGACAGCTTTGATGTCGTCCTTCATCGCTTTCTCTTTGTCCTTGATGGCCTTTTCAAGCGCCTTGAATTCTTTAGCGTTTGTTTTTGTTGGCTCCCCAAGGGCTGTCAACTTCTGCTGAAGGGCTGCCATTTCATGGCCCGTCTTCTGCACTTGCGCTTCAGCCATTCGCCAGGCGTCTACCAGGTGACTGTCAACAAGTTTGCCTTGTGCATCTAGTTGATAAGCTACATCAGCAATCGCTCCGGCCATTTCAGTGGTCGGTTTTAGCAGGGCTTGATAAGTGGCACGCAGTTGTGTAGAGACTTCGGCGGCGCCACCGGTCACGCCGGTGAGCGTGGCCATCGACGCAAACAACTCTTCCTGTGAGATGCCCAACGAAGCTGCAATGGGAACAACCTTACCCATACTGGCCGCCAACTCTGGGAAAGTTGTCTGACCCAGTTTTACAGTAACAAAGGCCAGGTCGCTGGCCTTCTGTACCGCCTCAGCGCTCGTATCCCCATACCCTTTGGTGACTGCGCTCGTGAGGTTGATCGCATCCGTCGTTGTCGCTATCCCGGCTGCAGCAGCCTTAGCATTGATTTCTAGGATCTGGACCGTATCTGCCGAGTCCCCGAACGCCGAAACTACCTGATACAAGCCATCGGATAGGTCCCCTGTGGACTTCCCTACCTCTATGGCCATATCCTGCACAGCCGTCTTGAGTTCGTTGACTCGCTCTGTGGCGACGCCCAAGCTGGCTACGTTGGCCATCGAAGCGTTGAGATCGGTTGCAGCCTTCACGGCCAATCCACCGGCTGCCACCAGCGGCGCAGTTACGCCCAGGCTCAACGTCTTGCCGAAGTCCTGCATACTCTTGCCGGTCGCGCGAACAGCGCCCTGAGCCTCGCTCAGAGCGCCCTTGAGACTGGCTACGTTGCCAGTGATATTGACGGCAAGTGTTGCAATCGTCGCCACGGGCGCATTCCCTCTCTGCGCCTGCTTTCCCGCCCTGGTTGGGCCGACAAGCCCCTCTTGTCAGTCCAACGTCATTCGCCCAACATCGCCTGCCAGTTTTCCTCGAACGCCGTCGTCGCCTGTTCTGCCGGCGACAGGGGCGGCTCGGTCTCGCCAGTAGGGTCGAGGATGGTCAGAAACTCGCTCGGCAAGACCGCCGCGTGGTCACTGCTACGGAACATGTTGGCCAGGTAGGCCAGCAAACAGGCTATCCGCCAGTCTTCCCGGTATGCCCCCCACGGCTCCACTTCCCAAAAAGCCTGCCATTCACTGAGTTGCCGGCTGCTCATTTGCGCCAGCATCTCATCTACATCGGCATGGCCCAGGGCCAGGGCTAGTCGATATGCGAATCGTCGCCCTGGCCGTTCTCGAAATTTCCCACGAGCTCTTCGACATCCTCCTCAGTCAGCCCGTTGCGTTCGCGGATGCGACCAAAGATTCTGTCCAGCGCCCGGGCCGACTTGCGCCCCAGCGCCCGCACATCGTCCGGCCCAAAGAGTGGCGTCATCGACTCATCGACGATACAGGCAGCGCAGAAGGTGGCGCGCACATTCTCCAGGCTCACTTCACGCGAGGTCTTGACCTTTCTGCCGGCCTGTACCTTGCGCTCGACCACCAGGCTGGCTTCGAGCTTATCGCGCTCGGCGGCCGACAAGTCTTTGATGCGGATGACAATCCCCGCCCAGCCAGGGATGTCGCCCATGTCGATGTCTTCGAAGCCGATGTCTTGCACACCGAGGATCTGCTCTCGGCTTGCCAATACCTTGCTCATGCGTTCCTCACGGAATGTTCTGGAGCGGCGTGGTCAGCTCCATACGGAAGAAGTTGGCGTTCGTCGGCGAGTACAACGCCTTGCCCTCAAACGTCACCACAGTGTTGTTCTGGCCCGACTTCTCATAGGCGCCAACCTTGGTGTATTGGCCCGCCAGGTCGAGGATCATCTTGTGGTTGGCGTCCCGCGTGCAGTCGATGCGGATTAAGCGAATCGCCTTGCTATCATAGTGGTCGCGCTCGGTAGCCACCGTGCTCACGCCCGTGTCCTGTTCGACCTCCAGCTGCATCGTGAAGGTGATGAGTGGACGGGCGATCTTGTGCGCCTTGGCGTAGATGTCGCCGTCGCCGATGGGCACCCACTCCACTTGCGGCGTGTATTTCACTGAGAAAGCCATCAGCACGCCTGTCTTCTGCGTGGTGCCAAAGGTGCCGCCGTCCGCATCGATGTAGAGCTTGCTGTGTCCAAAGACCATCGGCACCCAGGCCGGCAAGTCCAGCCCGTTGGTAAAGGACCCTGACTGCTTACGCGGCGCCATAAAGGTCCCGCTGACCTTCCAACTCTCTTGTTGCTTGCCGCTCAGCTCCCATTCCATAGGCAGCGCATAGGCGAGCAGCGCCAGGTCAGCCGAAACCAGCTTGTTCCCTACTCGCAGCGTGTACGTTTGCAGGTTGGGCGCCGAGTCCCCCGTCTGGGCAATATAGTCTCGCACATAAGGCCCGCTGCCCGTTGCCGACACCTTACCGATGCTCCCTTCGGCCAGGTAGAGCATCTGCTGATAGTGCGCCACGCCCTGCGGAAACGGGATCTTGGCCCCCAGGAACGTGTCCAGGGTCCGTTCGGAGAAGGCGAATGTGCCTACATCCTCCGGGATCTCCTCGGTCTGGCGGTCATCATCCCAACTGCCAAAGGGACCGCGCCAGATCGTCGTCGCCGCCACCGCTGTGCCAGGCGTGGCTTCCTTGCCTATCTGGCAGATATTCAGCGGCCACATGCCATAATCTTTAGCCATCGCTCACCTCACTTTGGGCTTCATAGACAGGCTGATAGAGTCGCTCGAACGTGCCAGCGGCGCGAGCCTCATCGAGAAGCACCTGGTATTGCTCCATCTCAGCGGCTGTGAGATCACGCGCCGGCACGTGCGGCAGATAGGCCCCCTCACCGATGTAGCGCAGACCCACGACCTGTGCCTTCTCCTCTGCTCGCTTCGCCATGCTCTACTCCTCTAACCGTATACCTCGGCAATGATCGGAATGTCTTCGACCAGGTATGTCTCGTTGGCGATCTTATGCACATCCACAAATGAAAAGCCGCTGTAGCGAATTGCTGTGATCCCTGCCGCCAGCCAGAGCGGGTTCGGCTCCAGATTGTTGGCTGAAACCCAGGTGGCAAATTCGTGCTCCAGCGCATCTAACTTCGCTTCAGCCTCCGACTCTCCCCACGTCTCCTGCGTCGCGCTGTTGTAGATCACCCACAACTGGACGATGAACCCCAGCTCGCTGCGGATACCCTGCTCGGCCATCATCGGGCGCAACGAGCTTGCGCTAAAGAAGCGGACGGCCGTCGCCACGCCGCCGATCTTGCTGCGCTGGTACGGATAGACGGCCTGCGCTGTCGGCAGGTTGGCCACCAGCCCGGCGCCGATGGCATCCCGGACCACCTTTCGGCTGATAGGTGTGGCGCCATTAGGCACTGATCTGCTCCTCTATCGTCACGTGCGTGTAGTGTTCTGGGCTGGGTATCTCATAGGGCGCACTCGCCCGCACCACGTGTTCGACCCCATCCAGCGCCAAGAAATCGCCAGGCTGGATGTCCTGCAGGCCGTCCACTATCACATCCCAGAAGCGGCCCAGCGTGTCCAGCTTAAGTTGTTCTTGCAACTCACCCACCCGGCCTGGTTCCGCCACATAGCGCGGCGTACACTTCAGACCCAACAGGTGGTGCTGCGGCGTGCGGCTGCCGCCGTCCATCCGCGGTCGCTTGGTGCTTGCTGTCTTGGTCATCAACGTTGCCAGACTCATATCGCCCTCAACCTCACCGAACGGGGTGCGTCGCCATCAAGCGGTGTCGCCAACAGGTGGCCCCACATGGCCGCCACATCGCTTCGCTTCTTTGGCAGGGCCTTGAGCAGATCGGCGCGCAGCTCACCCCACCGCGCCTCAACCGGCCCGCCTTTCACCGACACGTCATCCAGGTTGGTGAGCATCGATTCCATCGTGCGCAACTCCGCCAGGTCGAGCAACGCATCGATGTGTGCTGCCGCCACCGCCGCAACATCGACGTCACCAATGGCTATGAGCGATGCGGGGCTGTATCCAAGCTGGCGTAGCGCCCATCCAATCGGGTCGGTGAGATGTTCATTCTCATCGCCGGCGGGCACAGCCATCTCCGCCCGGCCCAGATACCCGGCCAGACGTTTGGTGAGGATGAACTCCACATCGCTACGTGTGGCACTCATACGTCAACCTTTACTGGCCTGGGACCGCCTCACGGATGGCTTTCAACGCCGCTGGGCCAATCCCATCGATGGCAAGCAACTCCTCATCGCTCATAGCCTTCACCTGGTCCGGCGTCAGCCCCAAAGCGACCAGGATCTCCGCCAGCTTTGGCGCCAGCGTGCCCCATGTGGTCACATTGTCAGCGCCCTGCCCGTCATCCGCCAGGCCCACAGCGCGGACCTGGTCTGCCGGTGGGTCGCACGGGCGCAACTTGTCCAAAAAGCCCCGTGCCTCTTCGGGTGACAACAAAACCTTATCACCCGGCCCGTACATCTCATTCAGCCCGTGCGTGAAGCCTGGCTTCACCTCGTACCATTGTTTTTCCATGTATGACCTCCCAGTCATCAACCTAGTTCGTTGCCTGCCTGCACCCGCCCTAGATTCTCCACCCGATAGACATACTGCTGGTTGTGGGCGCGGCCATTGCTAAAAGTGGCCTGCACCGTCACGAGCCTACGCTCGTTAAGACCGCGCTCATTCAAAATGGCGTTATCTTCCGGCGTCAGCTCGATCTCGGTGATGGCTGCCGGCGACTCAACCTCAGTGTTCTCACGCACCGGCATCAGCGTCGCCGCATCATCGATACGATAGGTCAACGTTGCCGGCGTGGCGCTGGCGCCGTCCTTGCCGAACAGCCGGATCGTCAGCCAGGCGGTGCTGCCTTCGGGTACGGTTTCCATTAGCTGAGTGTGATCTGCAGATCCAACGTCCACGTCTGTCCGCTGGCCTTCGTTCCCTGGTTCGACACCTTGCGGTTCAGGTTCACGGCGGCGTCGCTATTGCCGTTGGCGACCGTGAATTCCTGCCAGGCAAAGTTGGCGTCGCCGGAGCCAAAGATTGCTCGCCAGGTGACGGTCTGAGCGCTGCGCTGCGGATAACCTGCCTCGACTGCTTTGTAGAGCTTGTTTGTGCTGGCCTGCAAGCCGGTCTGGGTAGCCGATTCGGATGTCGTACTGTCGCCGACGCCAATCTGGGAGTTGGTGTTATCAAACGCACCCGGTGTGCCTAGTCCACAGGCCAGATCCCAGAGTTCGCCAATCCCCTCATTGAGAAGGAGGTTGCCCTCGATCTCGCTGATCGCTGGCAAGATTCCGCCCGTCACTGGATCGACCACCGGGGTCGGGACACCGGCCGTAAATGCTGCATCATCGGCAAAGCGTCGCACGATCCAGCGTGTCTGATAATTGATTCTGTCGTGTATCATCTAGCCCTCGCTGTTGAGTTCAAATTCCATACGATAGGTCGCCAACGAGCAGACCATGCTGTAACTCGCCAGCGAAAATGAAACCCGGACGATCCGCACCGCGCTGTCATACCCTACGGCCACATCAATCCCCGTCGCCTGCTCCAGCACAACGATCAGCGCAGCCACTTGGCCCAGTACAGTGGCCCCTTGCCCTGTGTCGGTGACCGCCAGATTGACCGTAATACTGCCCACCGCATCGCTGCCGGCAGCGACATCGGCAACAGTGGCCAGAACGGCAGCCACAACCGCATCATTCCCGACGACCGCATCGCTCAGCGTCAGCGTGACATTAGCAACCGCCGTATCACTGCCGTCTCCACTGTCTGCCACAATGAAGGGCGTCAGCAGGACGTTGACGCTTTCAGAGCCGCTGCCGAGGTCGAGCACCGTCTTGAGAGACTCAGCAATGATGCTGATGAGTTCGGCGCCCGTTGCGCCGTCAGCCAGGCTGAGCGTCACCGTAATGGCGGTCGTGTCGACTGCGCTACCCGCATCCTCTACGGCTAGGCTCACTACCGGCGACAGGACGACATCGACAAAAGAGCCGCTATCCAAGATGGCCTTCAGGTCCTCGGCCAGCAGAGCCACCGCATCGGCCAGGCTGCCTGCGTCTGTGACCGCTACACTGGCGCTGATCACAAGCGACTCGGCGCCGGCGCCGGCATCGGCTAGGCCCAAGGTGACGGACAGGCCGCTCACTGCGTCTGTGCCGGCGCCGCTCTCCGCGACCGCGGCGAGAATAGCCCCCGTAATGGCCTCAATGCCAACGCCCATATCAGACACGGAGAGACTGACGGTTAAGCTCGACGCATCTACTCCTGTCCCGCTGTCAGCAACCGTGGCCAGCACACCGAAGTCGGAGACCGTGTCAGCCCCGGTGCCTGCATCAGCCAGGCTGCATGCGGCCAGGACTTGAGCTAAAACATCTGCGCCCGTTGCGCTGTCAGCCAGGCTGAGCGTTACGGCGATGACCGGCGTATCGAGTGCGCTACCCGCATCCCCGACCGTCAGGCTCACGACAGGCGATAAGACGACGTCAGTAAACGTGCCGCTGTCCAGGATGCTTTTAATGCTCTCAGAGAGCAGAGATACGGCATCGGCCAGGCTGCCGGCATCGGTCATGGCCACACTGACGCTGATGCTGAGCGATTCAGCGCCAGCCCCAGCATCGAGCATAGTAAAGTTGACCGACAGCCCCGTGATAGCATCTGCGCCAACGCCGCTGTCAGCTATCGTGGCGAGGATGGCCGCTGCAACAGCCTCGGCGCCATCTCCACTGTCCACCACAGACAGAATCACGGTGACGCCCGGTGCATCCACTCCAGTTCCACCATCAGCGATGGTGGCCTCCACCGCAAGGCCAGAGAGCACATCAGCCCCAGCGCCTATATCAGTCAGGTTGAGCACTGCCAGGATCTGCGCCAATGCATCGATGCCAGTACCAGATTCGGCCAGGCTCACATCTGCGCCCGCACCAGGGCTATCTACGCCGTTACCGCTGTCGGATAACGCCAAAGAGACCAATACTTGTGAAAGTGCATCCGCCCCAGCCCCGGTATCCTCGACAGTCTTAGTCTCGTCTCCACCACCAACTGCCCGCGCAATAGCCCACACATAGGGCCGATAGGAGATGGGCGGGCCATCTTCATCCGTCAGCGTGCCTCCAGCCGTCCAATTGCGACTATTGCCGGAATAATCCGCCAGCCGCTCAGACACGCCAGACATCATAGGCCACCAGCCATATAGGTCAGCGGTGCGGACCGGCATGATCGAGTAGCGTTGCAGTTCTAATTCCGCCTGCGTCAACTCGGCGTTCCAGGCGGCTGCGTACGCCATCACGCCATTGCACCACTCATTGGTCCAGACCGTATCACCGCATTGAAGCAAAATTGGCGCGAAGCTATTGATAGCCGTAGCGTGCGGTCCAACTTTTGTCAGGGACGCTCCCAATGCGCCGTGGTACCCATTGACAGAGCCGCTACTACTGGTGGTGTAGGCAAAATACACCCACTGGTTGACGGTAACGTTGAGTAGATTGAGGCTATGATGATTACTGCCCCCAGAAAACCAGACTTGATATTGCGTACCGGTCGCATCCGTCTCGATATAAATGTAGTTCGATGTAGAGGCCGACAGATTGCCGATGCCCTGGCTCCAGTCGTTGCGATCAACAACTGTTTTGTACCAGCAGACCCAGGTGAACCCCCGGCTGCTGGCCGGCAGGTCGCTATTGCGGCTGATTCTGTCGGCGCTGGCATCAAAACGGATCGCCACTGGTTACGTCTCCACGGCCCACAGACCCCAAAGCTCAGCATCACCAGTCATGTTGTCATTGGCGTGACTGGCGTTTCGCCGCACACGGACAATTGCCACCTCCCCCTCTGACCACGAATCCATATCTGAGCCATCAGTGAACGAGACACTCGCATAGCTCAATTCACCACTTGCGCTGGCCGCAGTGTCATCTACATCGTTATAGTCGTAGGTATGGCTAACGTCGATGTCCTCGGCATCATCATTTATCCGCCGGATAGCAACCCCCCAGCGAGTGGCGCCGCTTGTGGCGCTAGTGGCGCTCCAGGGCAGTTTGAAGGTGAGTCCGCCGCCATCATAATTCTGGAGAACACACTTGAAATCGAGATACTCGATTGTGTCAGCGTCGAAGCGCCACACCGGAACCCGTTCCGCGGGGGTTGAGCCACCGGCCCGCATGTCGTATTGCGGGAAATTTGCTGCCGGCGCTGAGATTTCCAGGATTTGAACAACGGGATCGCCACTCGCCATAGTTACATCGGCTCTCGATAGTACTTTGCAGGATTCAAGAATCTAGAATGGTGGGGTGACAATGCTTTATTGTCACCCCAAACCTTATGCCCCTGTCGCATGGACGATGCCGCTCTTACCATCCTGGCGAGCCTTGATCTCAGGAGTAGCGATTGCCAATACTTTCATCAGATCGGCCATGCCATCGGGCGAGGCCCACTCGCGCACCTGGATGTCCACTGCCTCTGCCCAAAGTGCAACTTCACGCGCCATCTCGACCAGCAGCAACTCGCCGGCGGGCAGCGATACCTCCGGCAACATGTTGACCGCCGCGATCATGGGCATCTTCAGGATGCGCTGCAACGGCGACTCGCCAGAGCCATCGGTGTAGTAGGTCAACGAGGCCTCGTTGTACTGCACCTGTGAGACATAGAGGATGAAGGGTCCATACTGCAGGTCGGCATTAGCTGCATTGACCATCCCGGCCACGGTGGGGATGATGTTCGCGATGGTCGTCCAGTCCCCGCCGCCAAAATTGGTCGCCGTATCGGTGTTCCGGTTGGGATGGTTGCGGTAGCCGTACAGAGGCTGGCCATTGAGCCGAACCGGCGAACCGTTAACTGCCAGGTTCTCCATGCCTTCGGCGACCACGCGCGTGGCCTCGGTCACGACCGTCATGTCGAGGCCATCACCCATCCTACGGCTGGCCTCCAGAGCACGGGCGTCAATCTCGAAGTCCTTAAAGATCACAGGGACCGGCACGCCGTTCTCGATGAGTTCGGGCAGATCACGCTCACCGCCGCCGCGCCCGGTCATGTTGACGCTGGCGCCGGTGATCTCGCTGGAGGTATACCAGCGGCTCACCACTGAACCGATACCGCCCAACCGCTTGGTCAGACCACGGCTGCGCAGATCAGCCACAACGCGCAGCGGATAGCGCGCCGCCTCGATCACGGCCCGGTCGACCTCGGCCCACTCGTCACGCATGAGCAGCGAGTTGACCCAAAAGCCCCTCTTGGTCTTGACTTGCACCTCTCCGGTGCGTTTGTTGACCCGCAGCGGCCGGCAGCCTCCCACCAACTGGGTTCGTGCCTCGCGCAGGTCCATCACTGTCGCAGTCATCTTGTTTGTCTCCTCCAGCCTGAGCGTTGCCGCCCTTGTCGTTCCTAATTCCTGCGTGTCTAGATCACACGTACCTTGATGCGCCCGACACTGCCGGTGGTCGTCACCGCCTCCTCAGCGATAGCCACGATGGCGCCTTCGAGCGTCGTTGCGTCCACGGTTGCCTTGGCCAGGCATCCGCCCGTCGCCGATGCGATCAGCACGTCGCCGACGACAACCGTCTGGCTGGCCGCAAGGCGGGCATAGACCAGGTCGCCGGGTCGAGCAAACACGAAGCGCACATAATCATCAGTTGCGTAGGTTTGACCTAGCGATTTCTGCATTGGGTCGGGAGCGTAAGGGTTTTCCAACGCAAAGATGCGAGCGTTTACCCCTCCTGCCGAGGCCAACGGCGAAACCTTACCGGTGCTCGCCAGCGTCAACAGATCGCCCGGTGTCACAGTGGCGCCGGCGGGCCGCTCGTGGATCGCCGGCGGCAGCGCCCCATTGCTCTCCAAAAAGATAATGTTCGGTGTCGAACTTGCCATCCTATCCTCCTGCTCGTCCTAAGAGCCTGTTCTCCTCTAACCGAGTTGCTGACCTACTGTTGGCCTACTGCTTGGCAGCCTCTGCACTGGGCGGCACGTAGTCCTCCCAGTCATCGTCGTCAGTGAAAGCGTTGGCCGTCACGCCGCTGCGGCCGCTATAGTCAGCCGGTCGTAGCGACCGCTCCAGCGCTTCCAGATGGTCCAACGGCATCACCTGGAGCTGTTCCTGTGTGAACGCACACTGCCGGTTGGCGGTGAGCCGGCCCACCAGGTCGTCCCGCATCCGGCGGGCATTGACCTGAATCGACTGGATCGCCTCCTTGACGCCAGCCACGCCGCCCAACTCTTTCACCAGCCCGGCAAGCTCCACCACTTCGGCCGGGATGGCCGGTGGCTGAGCCACCTTCTCGGCCTGGGTGTTGGTCGCCGGCGGCTGGGCCTGCGCACGATTGGTGTTGGTCACCGGTGGCTGCTCTGGTGAGGTCTCAGGCTGCTTGGTTGGCGCAGCGCCGTCCCGTTCGTTTGCCTTGGTCGTCACCTTCGCCTTTTCCTGTTCATTTGTTGCCATGTCTGTCTCCCTAATTTGCCCCTGGAGAGGGAACACGATAGTCGTATCGCCCCAGCTCACCGCCAGGGACTCAAAAATTACTTCACGCTCAACAATGTTGAGAGGAACTTCTGTGCCAGGTGGCCCGTAGGCCAGGGTGATGTGTGGCAGATAGGTGTGCCGGCGTTCGACCGGTATCTCATACCGCAGCCATTCACAGAGCCGATCACGAAACTGATAGAGCTGCTCAGACTGCACGATAGCGAAATGGGCATCCTTGCCGCTCTCAGCGTTGAGAAACTTGCCGCTCCCAATCACTTGCGCCGCCACAACCACCTCATAACGGGTGAAGTCGGCAGCCATCTCGAGCAGTTCGGCCATCGTGGTATACTGCTCATCGACCGTGCCTGCATAGGCAAGTGTCACATGCAGTTCGCTCGCAGGCAGCGCCTTCACACCCTCTGGTACGTCGGTGAGCGCCAATGCCTGGGCGTCCTCGCTACGCAGATAGAAGGCAAGCATGACCCCATCGTGGCTCTGGTTTACGGTGAACATCTGTTCACTATTCACTCGCGGTGCGCCACACCCGTCCCGCCACGAACAGGCGCCCACCTCGTCAGGCAGTGCAGCAATATGATCCGGCCGGAGGTTGCGCTGCACGCCTTCATAGAACTTATTCTTGTGGTAGCCACTGATCGGCTCCACGTCACAGAAATAGCCCGTACTGAGTTCGGTGGGCTGGTTCGCTTCGAAGCGTTGGAGCACGGTCAGGGCGTCCCCACCTAGCGTCTGCGCCTTGGCCACATCCAGCCACAATTCGCAACGCAGCCGGTCATCATCCATGCGGCTATTAAACAGGAACCCGATGCCGGACTGCTGGAGCACGCCAGGGCTGTTGGCGCTGATGTACTGGCCGTCCTTCTGTGGATGGCGGACCACAAAGGGCCGTCCGTTCCATGCCTCGACGTAGGCAGCAATCTCGTCCCGTTGCACCAAATGGTGGTTCAAGACCCCCTCGACGATAGCCACCGCAGGAACAACCAGATATTCGCGGCCATCCAGATGTTCACGCCGTGTGCTCGCCTGAGCCGCCGACTGCACAGCGACGAAGACTTCACTCATCGTTGCTCCGGCCTCGTAGCAATTTCATCCAGGCCACCGCCGCTTCGATGCTGCCGGCCAGCGTATCATCCTCCATGTCTGGGAAGATCTCCTGCAGCCGGGTCAGCACGTACTGGTAACGCTCGTGCTTTGTGATCTTGCCGGAGAGCCAGAGCTGCTCGGCTGCAAGCACCAGCTCACGCGCCGCTCCAGCCGCCGTTTGAATGTCGGTGGAGGCTTCGATCAAGCCCGTCACTGACACCTTGCCTCGTAGCAACGCCACAAGTGCCACGATGCCGAACACCACAGCAACAAAGATTGTCGTCATGTCGAAAGCCATGGGCTTGTCTCCTGGCGGGAAATAAAAACGGCGCACGCAGGATGTAACTCCTACGTGCGCCGTGTGTCTGCGATCTGATGCGTGTGCAGGTCCTGGCGCCTGGCCCTGTTATTTAGGGGTGGCTATTCACTTCTCAAACTTGGGCAGTTCAGAGACTGTCCAAAATGACTGGTCATCCGCAATGGTCAGCGTGATGATGTAGCGACCCTCTGGCAACCCACAAATGCGACGGACGAAGCGCTCCAGCCTCGCCACGACAGCCAGTTGAACGCCTGTTCTAGGCGGCAGTGTATCATCGCATCGTATAGCGGTCAATCCGCCATTTGTACTAGTCATATTGTTCGACTGATAAGAAACGCTTGTCAGCCCAAGAACGCTCAAAGCCCGTGCTGCTCGGATCGGTCACAAACGGCGGCTCTTGGGCATCAAAAAGCAACTCGATACGCAGGTTCTCAGCATACTGCGCTGGGTATCCATCTTCCACTTGCAGCCGCTGCCGCGCCATCTCCAGGGCCTGCTCCTCGCTCTCGGCCCAGGCATAGACTCGAAGATAGCTTTCGCCGACATAACCGTTCGTGATCTCGTAGAGACCCATCACTCTTCCCAATCTTCTAGTAGCCAATCAGAAAGCTCGCCGAGTCGCCTTCCCAACCAGTGACGACAAGAGGTAAGTGTATCTTCAACCAAATACTGAGGATTGACCATGTCGATCAGTTCGCTGGGCAACGCCCACGACTCCGGCCAGCGTTCAGCCAGTGCGACCGCCCACCGCTTTGGCATGAACCTTGTCAGCTCTAGTTCAAGCATTTTCCGGCGCACCTTTTTGATTGCGTCTGGACTGATGGCGGCAGTCATGCCTAGCTGCGCCATGGCGAGAGAAGCCTTCTCCGCGGCTGCCACGAATGTTGATACAACCTGGCTCATTCCGACAGCAACAAGCGATATATCGAATCCAGGGATCGAGTTCGGTGATGGAGCATCAGGCTCTAGCATTTCTGGCCCCCTTGTGGCGTAGGACGCGACCCACTTGCGATCTCGTAGGAAGAGACTGGCCATCCAGTCGTTGAACATATCTTGTGGCGCGTTGTGATAAGCATGATATGAACCAGCAAGCCTCATGATCCGCAATCGTTCCTGTTCAGTTGCTTTCATTGTGGTTACCCTCTACTCAATGCTCGAATCACGATCTCCTCCGCTTCAGCCTCCAACAACGGCGCTTCCTCCTGAAGCGCCTGCTCGTCGGTCGTCCAGCGTTCCCGGTGCATCCAGGCTTGAAACTGCTGGCTCTGCACCCACGGGCCGTAGACAGTGTTATTGCCAATCTCCCCGATCACGCCCTCTGCTGTCCGCCGAATCTGGTAAGTCCAGCGCCGGCCCAGCGTGCCCGTGCGACGATAGCTCTGGCCAGACCGTGCAGCCGGATAGACTTTCAGCCTGTGCTCAACCCGGATCACCGAGGTGGTGATCACTGGCTCGATAATGCCCAGCACATCGGCGCCCAATTTCGTGTGCAGTTCGGGAAGCCCTCGGATATTCACAGCAATCTCTGTCATGCTTATCCACCTCGTTTCGCCAGGCCGACCCGCTGGAGGTGAAAGCTCCTGCAAGGTGGCTCCATCGTACACTCGCCTGCATCAACAGAAAAATAGGTCCAATACGCTGTACCGTCCCCAAGGATTTCTAACCCGTACCAGCAACGACAGTTGACATGGCGTGGGATCTCTATGGTTGGCCGGCCCTCGTTGAATCCAGCCGCCTGATACGAGCGAATTGTCCCTTCAGCATACGACCGTGTCGCCTCGGTGACCGCTATCCGACTGGCGCGCACGCTTCCAAAGGTCGGCTCTAACATTCTACGCAGCTCATCCAATGGCGCGCCGGTCTCGATCCACCGAGCCAACGCCGTCTCGACGGCCTGCCGGCTCGTCTCGTTAATGCCGGTGATGAGCTCGTACGAATAATCCCTGGCCCACTGAAGCGCCTGCGAATGTACTAGGTTATAGTTAAACGTCATGCCGATGCCAGCCAACTGCCTCAGAATCAGGCTCGTACCCAGGTCGGCGCCCTCGGCCAGCGCCCGCTCTAGCGCCACCCGTACTGGGCCACTGCTGTTACTCAGCCGATTCCCCACATCATCAGGACCAGGCAGCTCACCTTCACCGGGAAGACCCTCGCCCATCACGGCATTCAGTTGTTGTTGCAGCCCCGCCTCGATCTCCCGCCTGGCGCGTTCTTCGGCTTCCCTGCGCCGCTCATCCTCATCTTCGTCATCCTCCGGTTCCAGACGCAGGATGGTGCCGGCGTTATGGGTAATCTGCCCAGCGAAAGGGGACGCCGTCGCCGGCGCCATCACCCCCTTTCGCTGCGTTGGTCGCCGGTGCTGGTAGTGCTGCTGGCGCTCGAACCGCTGTCGCCGGCAATTCGTTGAGGAAGGTCTTCACGAACTCTACAGGGTCTACCTCGATGCCGAGGGTTCGCAACGCGGCAGCCACCTTCTGGGCAACCGTAGCGTTTTCCTCTCGCCGCGACTCTTTGAGCGGTGGCCACCAAATGGAGAAGGCCCCACTGCTTGGCTTGGGCAGTACGCCGCCCCAGATCAATCGGCCGATCAGCGGTCTCAAGATATTTGGCCCCACGTAGTTCTGCTGCCGGGTGGCAATCAGGTTGGCCCAGTTTTCCTCGTCCTGGCTGCTCGCCAGCTCCCCACGCTCCGATCCGATGAGAATTCGTTGCGGGATGCCGGTGGCTGCTGAAATGAGTGCCACGTTGATTTTCACCAGGCCGCTAGGATCCTCGACCGCACCCTCGACCCCGGTCGACTCGAGACCTTCAGCCAACAGCCAGCGGCGCAGCCCATGCACGAACTCGTCGATTTGGTCTTCGAGGTCACGCAACTGATCGTCTCGGTCCGGCAGCTTATTGCCTGGCTTCGTCGTGAGGATCTGGCCCGTATCCAGGAGCTTCCAGGCAGCCTCGCCGCTGCCGGCCATGATCTTGAGCAGGTCATAGACCCGGTTCCAGCACGCCTCGAGGCGCGGCGTGCCGAAGATGTCATCGTTCTCCAGGTCCTCGGCGATGTGGATGCTGCGCGGCCTTGTCGGAAACCTGGCTGGCGATCTGCGCGCTGCCCTCGTCGTAGGTGCCGACAAAGAGGAGATCGTCCGGCCCCTTTGCTGCCCCTTTTTCTAGTGGCTGGTCAGGTGTCTTCCCATCGCGGATGCCCAGGTAGAGGACGCCATACTTGCCGATGCCAGAGACACGGTCGATACGGTTCAGGTAGTGGAGCAGGCCCTTGCTCGTCTCCGGCTTATCGCCAGCCTCCTGGCCCAGAGCCAGACGGTTCCATGCCTTGACAAAGTCGGTGTCAGACTTCGCATCGTCCGTTGTCGGGCCATCCATCACTTCCGGGGGCTTGCGCCATGTCTCATCCGCCGGCGCACGGACCACGCGCCGGGCAACGTCCTGCCGGCGATAGGCGCCATAGTAGTCATTGAAGTCGAGTATTTTCTTGTAGCCGGCCGCCTTGTAGATGTCGCGCATCCCACCAAATGAGATGCCCAGCCGGCTCGCCATGGCCAGACGTTCAACCAGCAGCGAGTTCACTGCCATCAGCTTGCGCACCGTCTCACTTTCAGGTGCTACGTCAATTGTCGCCATCTTACGCCCTCTCATTGTCGCCGGCGGCTTACAACCCGTACGGTTGTCCCATCTGTCGGCACCAGCAATTCCAACACCGCATAGACCAACGCATCCACCTGGTCATCAAACTTGTCATCCGGGAACATCGTCAGTTCGTTGAGCAGCGCCTGCAGCCAGGCCTCCCCTTTCTGTAAGAGCACCCGGCCAGCGTTCACAAAGACCGTCACACTGCGAGCCCGGGCGGGTTTATCCTTCCCTTGCGGACTGATCCGTTTGATGGGCACGCCTGCCTCTTGTTCCAGGACCTGGATGACGCTCTTGCCGCTGCCAACATCCTCGATGCCCACATACTCCGGCTGCCAGAGTGCATACTGGCTCTGCACTGCCTGCTTGAGTTGCGGCGTTGTGAGGCGTGCCCGGTACACGTCCAGCACATAGACGCTGCCCTTGAACAACCCGACCGTGATACACACCGACCAGTCTGAGGCCGCGGTCTCACCATAGCTGGTATCCCAAATCTGGACGATGCGCTCGAAGCCGCCCCAGGCCCGGATAGCTGCCAGGTCTTCATCGTCAAAGTAGCGAAACTCCTCACGCTTGAAAATCTTGCCGGCCAGCGCCCGAAGATCGTTGAGCTTCTCCCGGATCCACACCGCCCGATCCAGGCTCGCCAGCATCTCAAAGACGAGTTCCTCGATGGGCCACTTCTGCGGCCAGAGCGTCCGCACGCCAGGCGTCGTCACCTTGACACCAGAGAGCACGGGTGCCCCGTCGCTCTCGATAAATGTCGGCTCATACTCAATATCTTCAAGCCGGTGGCTGAGGATGGCGCCGGTAAGATGCGTGTCCCAGACCGGTGACTCCAGCACCGTGTTGTAGATGTCCGGCTTGTTGGTTTTCAACGTGCCAACGATAATGATCTTCGTATGCGGCTCACGCAACTGCATGATGGTGCCCGTGAGCCACTCGATGAGCATTTTCAGCCGGTCATCCGTGCGCGTGTTCTCATCGTCCTCAACGTCGTCCAGGATGATGATGTCAAAGTGCCCGCCAGTGATGGCCCCCAGCACGCCCACAGCTTCCACCGTAGGGTCCTTGCCGCGCCGGGTGCGCTTGCAATAGATGCGTTGCTGCTGCCAGGCTCCTTCGCGTTGGCCTGCGATCTCAACCTGGCCGATCTGGTTCGAGATGTCTCGATGACCAACCGTCTGCTGCCAGTGTGGCGCGTAATACGCCTTCAGCGGTTGGTTGTTCTCCATCTCCTGCTTGATGACCCCCAGCGTCTTGGCCGCCTCTGTCGCCGTCTTCTGGACGATGAGGATGCGAATGTTGGGGTCCTCGCAGATCCGCCGCAGCGGATAGGAGATGCAAAATATCTCTGACTTGCCATGGTCACGCGGCCAGAAGTCCGCCTGATACTGGGATGGCCCGTCGACCCGGGCGGCCATATCATATTGGTGGGCAGCCGGGTCGACGTTGGGCCGCCAACACTTGGCAAAGATGGCTGTGTTACGCCTCCCGGCCGCCCGGAGCTTGCCCAGGACGCTCATGTGACCTGCGCTGCCATCTCCTTGAGCGCCTTCTCTACGGCCGCTTGCTCCTCCTCGCTTAGCAAGTCGTCAATGTCCCCCGTGGCCACGGCGCCCACCACACCCACCGTACCCTTGGGGCTGTACTGCTCGGTCATTTCGAGAAATAGACGGCGGTCCTGGTGGGCCTTCGGATCTGGGAGCTTCGCAACCTCGACAAGTGCCTCCAGCACCTCGGCGATGTGGCCGCCCAACAATTTCTTCGGCCCCTCTCGAATGCGATCTTCAATCTCCGGGTCACTTGCTTTCCATTTGCGGATGGTGGCCGTGTTGGTCAGGCCGAGGAGGTCGATCAGGTCGGTCTCAAAGCGCGGCCACCGCTTCGAGGGAGGAACGCAGCTCCACGCGATATAGAGCGCCTTCCGCCAATCCCAGCGCGGACCCTGCGTGACCGAGCCGTCCGGTTTCTTGACCTCCACTTTTTCGGCCAGCAGATCGTAATACATCGCCTCCCACGCCAGCGGCTCACCGGACGTCTCCGTCCATTCTGGCGACGTTGGCCGTGCTCGCCGGGCTTCCAGAATCGCATCAAGCCGGGCCTTACTCGCCCGGCTCTCGGCCTGCCCTGGTACGTTTGCCGGTAGGAGGAAGCCCGGCTCTAGCTCGTCGGTCATACAATATCTTCAACCGACAACTCGTTGTTGTCGGTCCAACAAATCGCCGTGGACCGACTACCGGAATCGGCCCTCCGCACACCCGCTTCAAATTTCTGCCCAAACACTTCGATCCCCCCTGGCGCAAAGGCCAGGATGGCTATGATCTCAGCCCAGCGCGCCGCTATTTCTCCCACCACGCCTGTTGGCAGTCCGTCCGTCCCCGGATCGCTCCCCAACCAGGCTCTCGCCTACTCGATCTGCCATTCGCTCGGCTCGCCCCCGTGATCCTGTATCTCCCGGATGAGGAGCGGCACAGTCAAGGCGATGAAGGTTGCAAAATGAGCATAATCGCGATGAAGCTGCTCGACCAGATCGACCATTCTATTCTTCCCATGCTGCCCACAAAGCCCTTTGACTATCGAGCCATCCTGTTTTGACGAATATCTCCGGCCGGCGAAATAAAGCGTAACTGACCTTGTGTGGTGGAATGCCGGTGCCACGAGCGATCAAGTATCTTGGCGCTGGTCTCCCGTAGTCTATCAGCCAGAGCAATATCCGTTGCGATATCTCATCAAGCTGATGAGCCTTGCTCATTTGGCGGCAATGCTTACAAGGCGGCTCCGCAATATCTAGCGATTCTGGCTTTTCGGGGGCTTGGTCCCAGGATGCCCAACCATCTGCCATAGTTCTCTCTTCTGATCTCTCAAAATCGTGAAATCCGTGCGTTCCTCTTAGGGCAAAGCCCCGGTGCTTGGCGACGATAACGTATGTCTACACGAATCCTCACAACAAAAAAGGCGAAGCAACCCATAAGGACCGCTTCGCCCCGGCTCACAAGAGCCACCACGACATACCCACATATAGTGTAGCACAGATGTGCGAACACAAGCAATCGGACTGATAAACGAAAGAGACCGGGTGGGGCCGGTCTCTTTCGTGGGTATTGGGCTGCACGCGGGAAGCGGGCTGGTCTTAGCATACCAGCCACCACCACCGCGGTCAATCAGCCAGATGTACTAGAAGTTACAGCCGCCAACGGTCTGCCGGCGACGCCCGTCGCTGAGCAGCCGCCAGATCGACTTCAGCCAGCTTGGCATAGATGCGGATCGTCTCCAGCTTCTCATGCCCCAGCATTTCTTGTAGCTCCAGGAGGTTACCACCGTTGCGGAGGAAATTGATCGCAAAAGAGTGGCGAAATTTATGCACGTTTGCGTGAGTCACACCGGAGCGCTTGGCTGCCCGCTGAATCATGTGGAGCAGCTCGGAGCGTCCCAGCTTGGCGCCCGTCCTGGTGGCGAAGAGCGGGTCAGATGGACGCAGATCCTCACGCGATGCCAAGTAATGCCACAAGGCCTTGCGCCCAGTTTGACCCAAGACGACGATGCGGCGCTTGTCGCCTTTCCCGTGCCGGACCGTCAACTGGCCCTGCTCTTGCAGGTAATCTCTCACCTCGAATTCCGTGAGTTCACTGGCGCGCACGCCTGTGTCAAACAAAGTAAGCAAGATTGCCCTATCTCTGAGTCCGGTTGGGCGCCGACTGCGCGCTGATCCTCCCGCCCTGCCCGTCCAACCGGCCGTGTATTCCACGGCGGCCAGCATGGAGCGAACCTCCAGTTCAGTGTATGGCACAATTAGTGGCTTACGGTAGCTGGGCTGCTTGATCCGTCCACGGATCACGTGTTCGACCTTTAGTTCGTGCTCGGCCCACGTCCAGAAGCTGGCCAGGGCTACCCACGCATTACAGCGTGATTTGTCACTCAACTTGAATTTCTTCACCAGGTGGATATTGAGAAATCGTCGTATATCATCACTGGTAATTTCAGCTACGTCACAGTCACCGATGAACTGTCGAAAGCGTTCAAATGTATATTGATAATCGCGCACCGTGTGCGGACTGAAGTCCTGTTCTTTCTCCAGCCAGTATCCTTCGAGCGCCCGCCCAAATTTCATAGCCCAATCCTCACCATGATGTCTTTGGTTTGAGAACGGCAGCCTGATTCCCCACCGATTCAGGCGCCATTATGCCCTTCGTTGCCGCATCGTCTATCCATCTACCCGTGCGGTCTTCGGTTTGATAATTTCCTCCTTCGACCGATAAGAATGACAGGCCCTATAAC
>QEUW01000068.1 GCA_003577005.1 Chloroflexota bacterium
GCTTGCGCCCGCAGCGCCGCCAGATCGCGCCCTGAACCGACAATCACCAGCTTTTCATGCGGCAACTGGTTGAATGCCTGCACCGCCAGGTCGATGCGCTTATAGGGGATCAGCCGGCCGACGATCAAAAAATAGTCGCCCTGCCGGTTATGCGGGTCGGGCGTAAAAAAGGTTGTATTCACCGGCGGGTGAATGACCACGCTCTCGCGACTGTAGATGCTCTTGACCCGCTGCTGCACCGTTGTGCTGATGGCGATAAAGTGGTCTACCCGGTGCGCCGCTGCCCAATCCCACTGGCGGAGCAGCGCCAGCACCGGTTGCAGGATCGCGCTCACTGCTCCGCCAAGCTGCTCGCGCTCGCGATAGTAGTCGAAGAGCCACAGATAGCGCGTCGGTGTCAAACAGTAACAGACATGGAGCGCCTTGCGCCTGCCTCGCGCTGTCTGCACGCCGTGGCAGAAGCCGCTCTTATTGCTGATCACGATATCATAGTTGCTGAGGTCAGTGGCGCCAAAGGCGAAGGGATAGACAGGCAGGTAGGCCTGGTGGTGGGCCGCCACACCGGGTATCCACTGCATAAAAGTCGTGCGGATATCCCACTGGCGATAGGCGGGCGGCATCCGGTCGGCGGCGTAGATGCTCGTATAGAGCGGTGCGCCGGGGAAAAGCGCCACCAGCTCCTCCAGCACGTTCTCCGCCCCGCCCAACTGATTCAACCAATCATGGACCAGGGCGATGCGCAGGTTGGACAGTCGCTCAGCGCCAACTGGCTGATGAGTGATGAGTGATGAGTGAGATTGGGCAACTGCATTCTGTTCACTCATCACTTATCACTCATCACGGTTTTTCAGCAGCTTCATCTCTTCGTCGATAAAGTAGGCAATGAGGTCGCGGTACATGCGCTCGATGGCATCGGGGCTGAGACCGGCCTCTTCGGCCCAAGTGCGACGGGTGGTAAGCACATGTTGGTAGCGCGCCGGAGCGGCCACATCTTCGGGCGTTCGCTTGAAGCGAGTAATGGCTTTGACATAACCAAAGCGCTGGCCAAGCGCGGCAATGATCGTACGGTCGAGCGTATCGATGGCGTTCCGGATCTCATCGATACTGGTGCATTCTTCAGGTGGCGTCATGGGTATGTATTGTAGCGCAGGAATGACGGGTGATCCAAATTGGTATTTTAACACAACCATCAACAAACGCCCCGACAACTGCAACACAACTTCCCTCCTGTAAACTAAACCCTATCAATGACATCATGTGGCGACGATACGTTGCGTTCTACGCTCTACATTCCACGTTCCACGGAGCACCTATGTATTCTTTCGACATGACCTCCGAACAGAAAATGCTCGTCGAGACGGTGCATCGTTTTGCCGGGCAGAAATTGCGCCCGGCCTTCCGCCAGGCGGAGGAGAGCAAAGCTATACCACCGGCGCTGGTGCAGACCGGGTGGGAGTTGGGTCTGTTGCCCGGCGCTATCGACGCCCAATACGGCGGCTTTGGCGAATACTCGGCCTTGACCAGCGCACTCTATCTCGAAGAACTAGGCTGGGGCGATGTGGGGATCACGCTCCATTTGCTTGCGCCAAACCTGGTTGGCATTCCGCTGGCGCTCTTGGGCACAAAAGAGCAGAAGGAGCACTATCTGCCGCTCTTGTGTGGGGAAACCTTTCCCAAGGCGACGGCCGCCATGATTGAACCGGTGATCCAGTTCGACCCGGCGGATCTGGCTACCACTGCCGAAAAAGTGGCTGACAGCTATGTGCTCAACGGCAAAAAGAGCTTTGTCCCGCTGGCACAGGACGCAGAACTCTTTCTCGTTTATGCGCGCGAGAATGGGGTTACACAGGCCTTTCTCGTCCCGAGGGATGAGCCTGGGCTGGTGGTGGGCGACCGAGTTAAGATGATGGGCGCTCAGGCGTTGGCCACCTATCATCTTCAACTGGAGGATGTGCGTGTGCCCGTGCAGAACCGCTTGGGAGGAACGCGCGGCATCCGCCTCAACCGCCTGCTCACGGTGAGCCGTATCGGTCTGGCTGCGCTGGCTGTGGGACAGGCCAGGGCGGCGTACGAGTATGCGCTCCAGTACGCCAAGGAGCGTGTCGCCTTTGGCGAACCCATCGCTCAGCGCCAGAGTATTGCCTTTCTGCTTGCCAACATGCGCATCGAAATCGAAGGCGCCCGGCTGATGGTCTGGGAGACGGCCTGGCAGTTCGACCAGGGCGAAGATGCCACCAAGAGCGCATTCCTTGCCAAACAATATGCCGACAAGATGGTACTCGAAGTGACCGACGGCGCCGTCCAGATACTGGGCGGTCACGGCTATGTGCGCGACCATCCGGTAGAGCTGTGGCTGCGCAACGGCCGCGGCTTTGCGACGTGGGATGGCTTTGTCATGGGGTAAGTGGGAACGTAGAACGTTCTACGTTCTCTGTGTATTGACACATCAGGTTAGATAGGGTGCTACAGGTGCGATGCACTTGAAAAGTGCGTTGCACCTCCCATTAAGCTCTCTAACCTCATGTGTCAATACATCTACGCTCTACGTTTCATGTTATGGGAGCAATCTATGGCGATTTCGTTTAAGACGCCCGATGTGATTGAAAAACAACTGCGGCAGGTGCAGGTGATAGCTGAGAATGTGATGCGACCGGAGAGCCGGTTGTTGGATGAACATGAACATACACGGCCAGTGAAGTTTATCCACATGATGTGGCCGCAGATGCGCCAGATGGAGCAGGCCAATCTGGAGGCTGCACTGGCGCGAGCGCGCCGGGGCAGAAACGGCCACGGGTCGGGTGAGAATGGGAATGGGCACCCCGCCCGCAAAGCAGAGGCCAACCTTGTCAATCTGACACTCGTCCACATGATCGAGATGTTGAGTTGGGGAGATGCTGGCGTCTATCTCTGTATCCCCGCCAGCGCGCTGGCGGGCGCCGCCATCAATGCGGTGGGCACGCCAGAGCAGGTGGAGCGCTTTCTCCGCCGCTTTACCGAGGGCGAACCCAAGTGGGGCGCCATGGCCATGACCGAGCCCCAGGCCGGCTCCGATACCAGCAACATCCAGACCACAGCGACCTTTGACCCGGCAACCAATGAATGGGTGCTCAACGGTCGCAAGATCTTCTGCACCAGCGGCAAACTGGCTCTCGAAGAATCGGATGGGTTGGTGGTGGTCTGGGCTACGGTAGACAGGAATGCCGGACGCGCGGGCATGAAACCCTTTATCATCGAGCGGGACACACCGGGCGTCGCCATCGGCAAGGTGGAGGAAAAGCTAGGAATCCGCGCCAGCGACACAGCCGAGATCATTCTCGACAACTGCCGGGTCCCCGCCGATAACCTGCTGGGGGATGCCGAGGTCAAGACCGGCGCCGGCACCAAAGGATTCAAAGGGGCCATGAAGACCTTTGACGCCACCCGCCCTATCGTCGCCGCCAGCGCCATCGGCATTGGCCGGGCGGCATTTGAATTCACACGTGACGCACTGGCAAGAGCAGGCGTGCGCATGGAGTATGGCAAACCGCGCTGGAAACTGAGCGCAGTCCAGGCCGACCTGTTGGAGATGGAGGCGCAATTGCGCGCCGCCTGGCTACTCACGCTCAAAGCGGCTGCACTCCTCGACGCCAAAGAGGAGAACCAGCTTGAATCCTCCATGTGCAAGGTCAAGGCGGGCAAGACCGTTACCTGGGTTACCCAAAAGGCAGTGGAGTTGCTCGGCCCGCTCGGTTACAGCACCGAGTTGCTCGTCGAAAAGTGGATGCGCGATGCCAAGATCAACGACATCTACGAAGGCACAGGGCAGATCAATACGCTCATCGTGGCGCGCTTGATCCTCGGTTATACTCGCGCCGAGCTAAAATGATGCCGAGAGACAAGCGGTAGAGGGGGGTAGGGGGTTGGGGAGCATACGATCTCCCGTCATGCCACCCCCTTCTTCTCTTCACTCTCTTCCACATAATAAATCCGCAGCTCTGCCGTATCGCGCAGGAAATCGATCTCTTCGACAGTCACCTGTAGCACATTGAGGCCGGTGCGGGTGCGCAGATCGGCGAGCAGGTCTTCATAATGGTCGGGCGTGATCAGCTCGATCTTCTCATATTGCACGCGCTTGTTGGGGCGATACGGGATACGAAACGTCCGTTCAAGCACGAGCACGAGCACGAGGAGAGTCATGTTTAGCGTGACCAGCTCGGCAAACGAGATGCGTGTCGCTACAAAGAAGGTATTGAGCAGGGGCAGAGTGATACAGACAAAGAGATAAGTGACATCCTTGATGGGGATGTTGTTGCTGCGGTAGTGGAGCAGAGAAAAGAGCGCCAACAGCCCAAAGCCCAACCCCAGGCTCAACTGCACATCACGCAACACAGCGATCACAAAATAGAGGACGATGCTAAAGATGATGCAGGTGAAGCCGTGGTCCATATTGCGCCGGTTTGAGGGCACATAGGCAAGGGTGATGATCAACGTCGCTGTCACCAGAGTGAGGACAAAGCCAGGAAAGAGCTCAAGCAATACGGTCATCGGTTGCTCTCGAAGTGAAGCACCATGCCAAGTCGCCTGTATTTGACAACGGCATAGCACCCATTTTGTGCAGGCGGAGAAAGACCGGCTTGAAGTTGTTCCACTTCAAGTGTGGGTAGTGGAGGGCGGCGCCGATACAATATTTGCTAAAACTCATTTGTACGGCGCGCACAGTATGCATCCGGTGGATGAACTCGGATCGCCGTGAGAAACCATTCTGTTTGACCTCAGCGATGACCAGATTGGGCGCCAGGGTCGTCTTTCCGCCTCCGTCAAACTGGAGAGCGAAATCGATGGTGAGCCGCTCGATTCGGGTCGTGTTGACCAGCGTAATGCGTATAAAACTGTTCCACAGCTTGGCCTCTAGCGTGGGTGTAGCTGTGGGCAGCACCGTGGCCAGAAATTCATCGAGCACGCTGTCCAGTTGCGGCTGCGGTTGCGTGACACGCAGCCGGCTTTTCAACGTGCGCCCCTTGTTGCTCTTCCATTTCACTTCAAAAAAAGTCAGGCTCGAATCCACATAGGTGCGAAAACGCACCTTGTAGCGGTTCTGGCTACCGTTGTGGTGGGCGCGGTAGAGGCTGAACTCAGGCGTATCCAAATACAGCGTCTGATAGCGGTTGAGACGAACCTTATCCACAGCAAGCACACGGTAAGAGGTCTGTAGTGGAGCCAGCGCCTCCAGCAATTGTGCCGGCGTCAAGATATACTTGACATCGACGCGGTTGAGCAGCGCCACCGCATCCATCTCTTGCAGGTTGATAGGGTCAAACTGTTCCACAGCGGCGCTGATAAGAGCAGCATAGGGGGAGGTCGGCGCACACGATTGCGCAGCGGCGCTATTCATCGTGAAAAGAGCGCGCCAATTAAGTCGGCTCCCTCAAAGCGCGCATCATCTAACACTGCCCTGCGCAGGTCTGTATTGCGCAAGACCGACCTGCGCAGGTCGGCTAGCCGCAGGTCGGCGCGGTGAAGGCTGGCGTCACTAAGGTTCGCTTCGGTGAGAATGGTGGTCACAAGCCGGGCGCGATCGAGCCGGGCGCCGGCAAGCTGGGCGCCGCGCAGATCGGCATAGCTGAGGTCGGCGCCACGCAGATCGCTCTCGCGCAGGTCGGCAAACCGGAGACGAGCGTTGGTCAGATCAGCCCCACGCAGGTCGGCTGCGGCCAGGTGTGCGCCGGTCAGATCAGCGTTATGCAGGATGGCCTGGCGCAGATTGGCCTGGCGCAAGTCGGTGTAGAGCAGATTGGCATTACGCAGATCGCTCTCCCGTAAGTCGGCAGAAATCAGATTGGCGTTGCGGAGGTTGGCGCGCGCCAACTGGATGCCGCGCAAGTCAAAATTGGCGCACTGTGGCGCACAAGCCAGCACTGGTGGCAACGCAACCAGCGGGCGTAGTAACGAGACGGCGGCAACGAGCATGGCAAGAAAGCTGGGGATCATCAACAGTGGCTTGAACACGGCTTTGCTCCGTTGGGTCATCCATCATGTCTGTAGCCTTTGCGGCGTCAACGCCCAGTAGCCTGGGCGCGGTTTGACAGCGAATAATAGGCGATAGGCGACGGACGATTGCCTGTCGCCTATCGTCTGTATCAGTTACTCACCCAGGGTAAATGAGATTGCGGGTCGCACACTTCGTTGGCGGCGCCTGGCGTAACGCAGGCATTCTGGACCCAAGTATCGCCCCCATCGGGGTAGCGAGTCCAGGCCACATTGGGGGACACAGGGCCAAACTCGATTTCGTCGATGGGCTCAAGTTCAGCATGAGCATAGATCGCCAGATATTCACCATCGCGCGACAGGGCAAAGTTGGTGTGGAGCGCCCGGTCTGGGTCATTCACGTCGCTCGTATTGTCGGCGTAGAAGATGATAAACCCACCCGGCGGGATGGTCAGACCGCTTGGAATTGGGTACTTCGTTGGCAGATTGCGGCTGTCGGTCAGAAAGAGACCATCCAACGAAACTTGGTTGGGGCCAGGGTTGAAAAGCTCGATCCAGTCCGGAGACTCAGTGGGGTCAACTGGGCTGGCCAGTGAACCCTCGTTGTCAGCCACGATCTCATTGATAAAAATGAGCGGCGCCTGAAAGCCGACCATATAACGGAAAGGCTGTTGTGTCACTCGCGGCATGCGGCTGCTCAAATCGTCGATATCGGTGGCGACGATGTAATAGCCGACCAGCGCACGGTCTGGCAGTGGGGGAATCTGTGCGCTGTAGAGGTCGCCGGTAGCAGTCATGGGCACCGCGACTTCGCCAACACCAGTGGTCATATAAAAAAGAGTGACGCTGGCCAGGCCGCGCTCATCGACGACTTTGGCCGTGATCGTCACCGTGTCGCTGATCCCCGGTTCAGGTGGCATTTGTTGCACGTTGGAAATCTCGGGCGGCAGAAAGTTATTGGTCGCGCCCGGCGTCGGTGTCAGGAAGGTGCGCCACGACTCACCGCCATCGACAGCTCGACCCTCAGAGACGTCGGGCTCTTGTAGCCCGTAGGTGTAGCTATCGATATAGGTCTCGCTTGCTCCACTAAAGAGGCCGATAAATCCCCCGTGACGGCTCAGGGCGAAGTTGAGGTGTAGAGGACCCTGGCCAGGATCATTGTCTGCATAGAAGATCAGAAACCCACCCGCCGGGATCGTCAGGCCATCGGTGATAGTGAAGCGGGTCGGGCGGTCGGGGTTGTCGGTCAGAAAGAGGCCGTCCAGAGCGACATCGGTTGACCCTGTGTTGTGCAGTTCGATCCAGTCGGGGAACTCACCCGGCTCGTCAGGGTCTTCCAGCGTGTTCTTGTTGTCAGCCATGAACTCATTGATGCGCAGATTCGACTGGTTGCCCGGTTCTGCGGGAGCGGCGGCAGCCAAAGACCAGGTGAGCGTTGTCACTCCGAACAAAGCCAACAGGCCGGCTACCAACAGGATTAACGAACGAGAGATCATGATGCAAACTCCTTGCTTCTGGCGGCTCGGCTAGCGAGATCCAGTCCCACGGACCATCCTCACCAGGTGAGGGGTAAGGTGGGGCTGATCACAAGCGGCCAGCCAGGTCATGGACAGGCAACCGCGCGGTAGACAAAGGGCAAATGGACATCGTTGGCGCTGGCAACATCGACATTGGGCCCGCCTGGCGTCGGCGCCGCCAGACGCTGCCAGCGGTCGCTGCCATTAGGAAAACGTCCCGATGAGAGATTGAGCGGTTGCTCACCAAACACGATTTCATCCAGCTTGCGGAACCCCGTTGTGGTCGTTTCGTAGAGACCAATGGCTTCTCCGTTTTTTTCTAATTTGAAATTGAGATGGAGCGGCCCTCGCCCGGGGTCGCCATCCGCAATAAAAACGAGATAGCCAAAGGGAGGAATCACAACACCGTCGGCAATCTGGTGTCTGTCCGGTATGGCTAGATTATCGGTGAGAAATTTGCCGCCCAGGTTGATAGGCATGGCCGAGGAATTATAGATCTCAAGCCAGTCGGGGAAGCGACGCGGGTCGGCCGGGTCGACTGCCATCGATTCGTTAGCGGCCATAAACTCGTTGATCAGCAACACAGAGCGTTCGGTGAGATGGGGTAACGCCTCCTGATCATTGCGACGCATGTACTCGGCCTGCAACGGCAGACCTGTGGCGCTGTTCTGCGCCACCCGGCTACTGACGACGTTGACGGTGCGAAAAGCGCGCACCCCATTCTGACAACTCGTGGCGGTCCCTTCAAACACAATCGCAAAAGCGGCGACACCACCAACGGGGATGTGGGTATTCGGATCATCTGGCGACAGTTGAAGCAGTTGTCGTCCATCGTCGGTAAGTTCCAGCGGGGTAGCAACCGCCATCAGGGGACTGGTATTCGGATCAAACGCCTTCTCGCAACAGTTGATGCGGTAGACATTGATGCGCTGTACCAACGAGTTGACCTGGCTGGCCTGGAGTGGCGCTCCGCTTTCATCTTGTAGCTGTACTTCAAAATTGGCCAAGAGCAAGTCTGGGTCGCCGGGTCGGCCACGATGGGTGACGAGCAGGTAGAGAATGGAGGGGTTATCGGGGGCATGGTCGGCGCTGATAGCGTACTGCCCACCGACATTCTCATACCAGGCAAACTTGCCGTCGTCGCGTGATGCTGAAATCACATCGATATCGCCATCGCCGTCGATGTCAGCTGCATACACACCATGGGCAACCTGTGTATTGTTGACAATGATATGTTCCACAAAGGTGGGTGGGTTGCCGCCCAGGTTCTCGTACCAGGCGATGGTATTGGAGCCCTCGACAGCGGCAAAGATATCGACATCGCCATCGTGGTCGGCGTCACCGGCATAAACCGCATGAACCGCTGGCGCTGATTGGCTGATAAAGTGCATGCGGAAAGTCGGCGGCGACCCGCCCAAGTTTTCGTACCAGCGGATGCTATTCTCGTATTCGACCGCAACAACGATATCCATGTCGCCGTCCCCATTGAGATCGTCAGCATGGATATGCTGGACGCCACCGGCGCTTCCGTCAATGACATGTTCGTGAAATTGCAGCGGTGTGCCGCCCAGGTTTTCGTACCAGGCAACCTTGTTGTCATCTTGGGAGGCCGACATCAAGTCCAGATCGCCATCGCCATCCAGGTCAGCGGCGTAAGCTGAACGCGCGTATTTCGCCTGGTTTGTCACGGTGTGGCGCTGGAAGGTAGGGGGACGGCCGCCGAGATTCTCATACCAGTAGATAGCATTGTCGGTATCCGAGGCCGAATAGAGATCGAGATCTCCGTCCTGGTCCAGATCGGCAATCAGCACGGCGCGCGCACCCAGGGCTTGTTGTGTCACGATATGGCTGGCAAAGGTAGGGGGGGTGCCGCCCAGGTTTTCATACCAGGCGATCTGGTTGTCGCGCTTGGAGGCTGCCACCACGTCGAGGTCACCATCTCCGTCCAAATCGCCAGCCGCCACCCAGCGCCCGCCGCTGAGATTGGTGCCGATGACGTGCGTCGTAAAACTGGGGGGGATGGCGCCGTTGTTCTGGTGCCAGGCGACTTCGTATTCCGCTACGGAAAGGAGATCCGTATGTCCATCTCCGTCCACATCGGCGGCATGGATACTGCGTGCGCCCTGGCGAACATAGAAGACATTCTGCGTGGCTGCATTATAGATGGCTGTCCGGCGGATGGCCTGATTGGGATACCAGGTGACCCGGCCATCCTTGCGCGAGGCCGAGAGCACATCCAGGTCACCATCCCCATCGAGATCGGCGGCATGGACCGCCCGTGCGCCCAGCGCGTTGGTGCTGATTAACCGCATGGTAAAGGCAGGCGGTCCGGCGCCGTTGTTCTCAAACCAGGCCACTTTGTTGTCATCGCTCGACGCGACCAACAGGTCGATATCACCATCGCCATCCAGGTCAGCGGCGAGAACATCCTTGGCATGGTTCGTATCGTTGTTCAACACGTGGGGGACAAAGACAGGGGGAGAACCACCAATGTTCTCGAGCCAACCGACCTCATTGTTGTTCTCGCTTGCATAGGCAATATCCAGATCGCCATCCCGGTCGACATCCGCCACATAGATTGCCTTGGCATAATTTTGGCCCGGCGGTGGCAACATAGGTTGGTAAACTACCACTTCAGAAAAATTAGGCGGTCTGGCGCCGTCGTTGAGATAGATGGCGATCTTGTTGTCGTTTTCTGAGGCCGAGACGATGTCAATGGCGCCATCGCCGTTCATATCGCCGGCATGAACCGAGACAGCGCCCAGCGCGTTGGCGCTTACCAGCCGCTGTACAAAGGCGGGTGGTCGTGTGCCGCTATTTTCGTACCACGTGATGCTGTTGCCATCGCGCGCGGCAAGCAACAGATCCAGATCGCCATCGCGATCCAGATCCACGACATGAACCGCCACCGAATAAGGTAGCGCGCCTGCGACCCGATGAGGCGTGAACCAACCACCGTCGCGCAAGTTGTTCTCGAACCAAACCAGGGTGCCGGTTGCGCCGATACTCTCGTCGGTGGCGGCCGGGTTCAGCTCGCCTACACCGACGACAACAACATCCATGTCCCCATCGTGGTCGAGATCGCCCGGCCGGACAGTGTAGGCCCCCTGGACATAACCGATTTGGTGGCGCGCAAATCCCGGAAAAGGGCCGCCCAAATTTTCGAGCCAGAGCACCTGCCCGCTTTCTCGGCTCACAGCGATGACATCAAGGTCACCGTCCCCGTCCAGGTCGGCGCTCCTGACGGAATGGGCACCTGCCAGATCGCTTACCAGATCGATTCCGTCCTGGGCGACCGCTGCGTAAGGATCGGCTGCCATAAGGCCAAAGAAATGAAACCCGAATAAGATCGTACCGACAACGAGCCCCGCCAGAACGCGGTATATGTTTGGTTTTCTCATAGCCTGGCCATGTACTCACTTACTTCATGCACAAAACCTTTCATTGGAAAGTACCCGCGTGTAGGGAGTTCTGCTTTTCCCCACAGCCACCCCCGGCGGGGCAACCCTATCATCTTTGCCTAGAGAGAACCGCAGACAACCGAACACATAGGAACGGAGTGGGAGAATTTCCATCCAAGAGATACCCGCAACATAGAGATTGTTCAACTACGGCGGGCACAAACTCCTCTACTCCCATCAAACCCTGGAGAGCGGAACATCTTCGTGATAAAGAGCGGATTCGGGATGTCGAGTGCGATGAGTTTGCGCACTACAGTCGTACTGGCGGAGCAATTATATAATTTGCAGACAACTGCCAGTATCCACTGTATCCTTTGCTCGACCGCTGTTCGAGAAACCCCTGTTCGAGAAGCCCTTGGCCGGGAAGATGGCAAAGATCAACAGCTATGGTAGTATAATATGAGTAAAATCAGAATCGCAAATACATTTACGGATGGCTTTCTTCCTAAACGGTCGCTTGTACAAAACACAGAGCCTATGCTGCACATGCTCGTTTTCTGGCTCCGCCTGAGTGCGCAAATCATTTTACTCATCGTTTGTCTCCCCACCAGCGCGCACGCCCAGGCAGCACCCGCGACCGCAGATGATGAGACCTCGCTTCCAATTGTGATCAACGAGATCCTCGTCGATCCGCTCAAGAAACACGAGTTGCTCGAGTTTATCGAGCTCTACAATCCCAACCCACAACCGGTCGATCTCAGCTACTGGACACTCTCTGACGCCGTAGATTTTTTCTTTACCCCCGGCACGCTGATAGAGGCCGGTGGTTACCTGGTAGTGGCGCAGGACCCGGGCGCTCTTTGGTCCCACACCGGCGTTACCGCGCTTGGTCCCTTCGCCGGACGGCTGGATAACGAAGGTGAGGCCATCATCCTGCGCGACAACCATGCTGCCGTTGTCGATGAAGTGTCCTATGGGCTAGGCTTTCCCTGGCCCATCACCGGTCAGGGGGATGAACGGTCGCTGCAATTGCTCAACCCGGCGCTGGACAACAGCCGCCCCGGCGCCTGGCGATCGGCGCCGCCGACCCCCGGCGCATCCAACGCCAATCTCGTGGACAATCCGCCCCCGGCTATCGAGGCGGTGAGCCACACACCTGCCGCCCCAACGTCGCATGACACTGTCCTTGTGAGCGCCACCGTGGCAGACAACGATGGGGTAGCCGGTGTCTATCTGCACTACCAGGTAGTGGCGCCGGGTGCGTATATTCGAATCGAGGACCCGGCCTATCTGACACAATGGATCACCCTCGCAATGACGCCAACTGGCGATGATCGCTATAGTGTAGAGATGCCCCCTGGGGCCCGGCTTCATCGCCACCTGGTCCGCTACCGGGTGAGCGCAATCGACCACGGCGGTCGCAGTGTGCTGGTTCCCTATGGTGATGATCCGCAGCCCAATTTTGCCTATTTCGTCTACGATGGAATCCCAATCTGGCACGGCGCTATCCGACCAGGAGCGGCGGATATCCAGGGCCAGGTGCAGGCTTATGATTTCAATACGATGCGACCCCTACCCGTCTATCACTTTCTAGCCCGCCGCACCGATGTAGAGGATGCCCAATTCATCCCCAATTCACAGCGGGAGGAGGGCTATATGGGCGGCGAATACCTTTGGCAGGGTACGTTGGTCTACAACGGGCAGGTCTATGATCATATCGGCTTCCGCGCCCGCGGAGCCCTTCGTCGCTACTCGCTGGGCAAGAATATGTGGAAGTTTAACTTTCACCCCGGCCACCGCCTCCAGGCCCTTAACGATTATGGGGAACCCTACCCCGCTCCCTGGGACAAGCTCAACCTTTCGGGCGTCATCCAGCACGCCATTCGCGGCTATCGAGGGGAGCAGGGGCTCTTTGAGTCTGTCGGGTATCGGCTCTTCAACCTCGCCGATGCACCGGCCTCGGACACCCATTTTGTGCATTTCCGCGTCATCGATGGGCCAGATGAACAGGGCGTCGACCAGTACGGCGGAGACTTTTGGGGGCTCTACCTGGCCGTCGAAGAGGTGGATGGGCACTTTCTCGATGCACGCGATCTACCCGACGGCAATCTCTATAAGATGGAAAACGGTACGGGCGAACTCAACAACCAGGGTCTTCTCGCCCCTACCAATAAGAGTGATCTCAATACCTTTCTCAATACCTACACACGGCGCACGCCTGATACCGACTGGTGGCGTCAGAACTTTGATCTGACAGGCTACTATAGCTTTCGCACGATTCTCGAAGCGATCCGTCATTATGATACCAATTTGGATAAGAATTATTTCTATTTCCATAACCCGGATGATAACCGATGGTCGATCATCCCGTGGGATCTGGATATTACCTGGGCGCTCCATAATACCGGCGACGGCAACGAACCCTTCCGTGACCGGGTGCTTGCTATCCCCGAATTCCAGATCGCCTACCAAAACCGCCTGCGTGAATTGCGTGACCTGCTCTTCAACCCCGACCAGGCTTTTCTGCTTATCGACGAATACGCCGCCTTTATCAACACCCCCGCCGATGGTCTGGCGATGGTTGATGCCGACCGCGCCAAATGGGACTACAACCCCATCCTGACCAACCGCAAATATGTGGAGACCGACCGTGCCGGCCACGGCAAGTTCTATCAACGCCCACCCTCGCGCGACTTCGCCGGTATGGTCCAGTTGATGAAAGAGTGGGTGGTCTTTCGCAGCCAGTGGATCGACCAGACGCTGCTGACCGACCCTTTTATTCCGGAGACGCCGACCGTCAGCTACAATGGGCCGCCAAGCTATCCAGCCGACCAACTCAGCTTTCAGAGTACACCCTTTACCGACAGCTACGCTGCCTTTGCGGCCATACAATGGCGCGCAGCCCAGGTGGTGGCCCCTGGGCTGCCAGGTTATGTGCCGGATAGACCCAACCGCTACGAAATCGAGGCAACCTGGCAAAGCGGTGAACTTACTACGTTTACGCCAGCCATCATCCTGCCGCCCGGCGCCTGCCTGCCTGGCTACGTCTGCCGCGTGCGGGTGCGGGTGAAGAACACCGTGGGCCGCTGGAGCCACTGGTCGCCGCCCGTCGAGTTCTATACCGGACCGCCCGCACACCCGCCGATTACCACGCTGAAGATCACGGAGTTGATGTACCATCCGCTGCGCCAGGGTTATCTGCCTGAAACCGAATTCGAATTTATCGAATTGAAAAATGTGGAGGAAACGCCGCTCGACCTCACCGGTCTGCGCTTTATAGCAGGCATCTCTTTCACGTTTCCTGCGGGTACGGTGTTGCCGCCGGGTAAATTTGCCGTCCTGGCCAGCAACAGTGCCCACTTTGAAACCACCTATGGCCTTACGCCGCTGGGGGAATATCGGAAAAAGCTAGGCAACAGCGGCGACCGGCTTACCCTGACCGACGCCTTTGGCCGCACCCTTATCGACCTGACTTACGATGACGCTCCCCCCTGGCCTGTGCTCGCCGATGGAGTAGGCCATTCGCTGGTTCTGCAAACGCCCGAACGTAACCTGGACCCCAACCTGGGAACCAACTGGCGCGCCAGCTTGTTTGCCGGGGGCTCGCCGGGCGCCGATGACCCGCTACCGCTGGTGATCAACGAGGTGTTAGCCCATCCTGCACTCGGCCAAACTCAGCATGTGGAACTGCACAATCCATCGGCGTTTGAGATCTCGTTGGCCGGTTGGTCGTTACGCGATGGGGCCGGAGTGTTCCATCCACTTCCGGGCGAGAGCTTGCCGGCCGGCGGCTATCGAGCATTCACAGTTCGGGAATTGAGCCGATCCGCTGGTTCCTTTGATCTGGTGCCAACCCCCCGGACGTTGGAACTCGTAGCACCCGCTGCGGGGAAGATGCGTCGCTACCAGCATACATTTCGCTACGGTGTGGCGCCGCCAGGGGTCTCCACTGGGCGTTACATCAATGCTGCCGGCCAGGAAAAATTCCCCTTGCAGAGCGCCACCACATTGGGTGGATCTAACGCCGGCCCGGCTGTCGGACCGGTCGTGATGAGTGAGATTCAGTACAGCAATAGCGGAGATCTGGAATTTATCGAGTTGACCAATCTCACCAGCGAAGCAGTGTCGCTCTTTGACCCAGAGCGACCGGCCAACACCTGGCGGCTCGCCGGGGTACCCTTCCAGTTTGCCACCGGTGTCCTCATCCCGCCCGACGGCAAAATCGTCGTCACGTCGGGCGAGCCATCTACCGTTTGTACCGGTTACACCGTAGCTGAGCAGGTTCGTGTACTCGGCCCGCTCCCGTTCTCGCTCGATGATGAGGGCCAGCGTCTTGTGCTGGAGCGCCCGCTTCCGCCCGACGCCGACGGGCTGATTCCCTACGTGGTCGTGGACGAACTGGCATATACCAATCTCATGCCGTGGCCGCGCGCCGGCGAACCCGGCGCCACGCTTGTACGGCTCCACCTCGCCGGTTACGGCGACGACCCGCTCAACTGGCGCCGTGGCTTGCGCGAGAACAGCGTGATCCAACCCGCCGGCGTCGGTCCGGTGGTAGACTTGTGTAGTTTCGAGGTCTTTATCGACGCTGAAGCAGGATTGGCCGTCCGCTGGGTCACGCGCAGCGAGCAAAATGTGGCGGGGTTCTTTCTGTACCGGAGCGCAGATGGCCAGCGCGAACATGCTGAACAGGTGACGGGCAATGTCATTAGCGCAGAGGGGGGACTGACGACCGGCGGCGACTATCATTGGCTTGACGCCACAGCTAACACCTCGGAAAAGAGTGCTGTGTCCTACACCTACTGGTTGGTGGCGACCGGGCCGGACGGTGAATTGGTCGATCTTGCCTTTACTTCGGTTCGCCCCCAACCGCAACAGGCATATCTACCCTTTGTCTATCGTTAGGCGCCCACTTTAATGAAAATCTTGCCGCCGGTAAGACGTTGGTTTGTGATGGCGCTGCTCGGCGCTGGTTTGTTCTGTTTGCTGTTGGCGCTCAATATGCAGCGCGGGAGAAACCACGACGAACACCAATTTATCGCTGCTGGCAAGCTCATGGCGGCCGGACTGCAGCCCTACGCAGACTTTCCCTACTTTCATGTTCCAACCTTAGGGATCGTCTATGCGGCGCTCTTCAGCCGTTTTCCTCCCCTGTTGCTGACTGCCCGTCTCTTTTCGATCCTGTGCAGTTGGCTGAGTCTTCTCATCCTCTTTGCTGTCGCCTATCGCAGCCTGGGCCCGCCCCTACGCTGGACCGCAGCGTCGAGTATCGTCGTGTTGCTCATAGCCGCACCGCTTTTTACGCACACAAGCGGGCGCGCCTGGAACCATGATTTGCCGGTTTTGTTATTGTTGCTCGCCTATCTGGTTTATGGGCAGGCCGAACCAGGCATGAAGAGTTACATGCGGCGCCCGGCGCTTGTTGGGGCTGGGCTTCTGATCGGGCTGGCAGCCGGCGTGCGGCTCTCGTTTGCGCTACTGGCGCCGGCTTTTCTCCTGGCACAGGGCGTCTCGTATTTGCGTTGGTACGGTGCCGGTAGCAATCCGCAAAAGCAGTTGGTTGAGTGGATGATGGACAGCGGCCTCTTTGGGCTAGGATGTCTGCTCGGTTTTGGGCCGGCGCTCTGGTATGCCTGGCAGACGCCGGAGCCATTCTGGTTTGGCAATGTAGAATATATTCGCCTCAACACGCTCTACTATCGTAACCTGGCTCAGCCGCCGGAAGCCATGACCCTGGCCAGTAAGTTGCTCTATTTCGTGCGTCTGATAGTGCTCCAACCGGGCAACTTGTTGCTGCTGGCGGCAGCGGTGGCCCTCCCCTGGCGCACACCTGCGGCCACAGGGCTCCTAGCGAAGGAACACTCGCGGTTGTGGCTCCTCTTCTTTCTGGCCGGCTTTGCCTTTGTGGCTGCTCTGGGGGCAACACCCAGCCAATGGCAATATTTCTATCCGCTCATGCCGCTGGCCGCGCTCGCAGCCAGCTATGGTCTCGCAGCTCAACCAGCAGATGTACAACGGCAGCGCACACGTTGGTTGCTGGCGGCCGCGCTGCTGGCCGCGCTGCTGGCGCTGCCCAGATATACATCGGGGCTGATCCGCCTCTGGCCACCGGATGAGTGGTCCACGTGGCAGGCGCATATGCGCAGCGCTGAGATCGCGACGCTGGTGGATGGCGGGCGGGTGCTGACCCTCGCTCCCCTCTATCCGCTGGAGAGTGATATGCCCATTGAGCCAGCGCTGGCCACCGGACCGTTCGCCTGGCGCGTCGCCGACCAGGTGGCAGCGGAGCGGCGGCGCCGGCTGGGCCTGCTCGGTCCTGGCGATCTACCGGACTATTGGGCGGCTAACCCGCCGCGCGCGGTGCTGGTAGGCGCCGCCGAAGACGACGCCGCCGAAGAAGCGCCCCTCATCGACCAGGCCCGTACCCACGGCTATGTACCGGTGGAACTGGCGGACAAGGCCACGCTCTGGTTGTCGCCGCTCGCTGAATGGGGGTCTACGATCCGGCTGGGCGGGCACACCCTGCCACAGCACACGCTGGAGCCGGGCGCCTCTTTTGTGGCGACCTTTTATCTCCAGGCCATGCGCTCGATGGCGACAAACCTAAACGTGCTCGTGCGGGTAGTGGGGCGTGATGCGGAGGAACTGGCGCGCAGCGAGGGATGGCCTTGGGGCGCCCCTACTTCTACCTGGACGCCGGGCGAAGTCTGGCCCGATGGCCACGAATTGACCTTGCCACCTACCACCGCACCCGGTGTCTACCGTGTGGAGGTGGGCTTTTATGACCCGGCAACCTTAGGGCTGCTTGACGATGCGACCACAGTGGGTTATCTGTTCGTCGGAGCGGATGAGGCGGCTCCCATTCCGGCTGCGCCGCTGGCCGAATTTGGCGATGGATTGCAGCTTTTGGCTGCCGCCGTAACGCCGGGCACCACAGACTCAATTGCACCAGGTAAGGCTGTAACGATCCGCCTGATCTGGCAGGCGTCCGCCCGGCCCGCCGCCGATTACACAGTCTTCGTCCACCTGGTGGGACCGGACGGCGCCCTGGTTGCCCAACACGATGCGCCACCGTTGGGCGGCTTTTATCCCACCCGTTTTTGGCGCCCCGGTCACCCAGTGACCGACGAAGTGGCCGTTATGCTGCCGGAGCATGCCCCGCCTGGCCCCCACCGGATCCTCGTTGGCCTGTACGATTCAGCCACCCTGCAACGCCTGCCCGTGGTCCATGCGGGTCAGCCGGTTGGCGATGTGTTCGAGTTGGGGATCATCCACGTTTCCCGCTAACGTAGCACAGCGTATGTTTGTTACGTCTTGATACTGGGGAGTGCGCACGTGGGCGTGCGCACTCCCCAGGGGGTAGAGATTACCGGGTTACATTGGTCCCATCGTACAGAAAACGGCTGTTCCGCTCGATGATGACCGGCTGTGACCCGCCGGCAGGCAGATGGGCGGCCCAGGCATGCGGATCATAATTGCGTTTGACAAAACATTCCCGGTGCGAAGGGAAGGCATGTTTGAGACCAATGCGCGTCGCCATCTTAGCTGAGCCCTCAAAGAAGGGGAATTCACCTTCGGTGGGATGCGTGGTCAGAAAACCCAGGTCGGGACGGAAAGCCGCGACCGGTTGGACCAACTCATCCAGATCAGCAAAGGTATTGATCGGGTCGCCGGAAAAATAGAGGGTGAGCTTGCCCACCTGTAGGATATAGCCCAGGTGGGTCACATCGGGCGGCTTGATGTCATGGGCCGGGTCGCCCTGGGGTGGTTTGGCATAGACGGCATAGGCTGTCATCGAACGAAGATCGACACCCATACCGGCCTGGATGGTGGTCGTGTAGGTCACATCCATCCCGGTGTTGGCGAGGATATTGCGGATACTCTCCACCGGCCCCACCATTTTCACCCGCGGGAAACTCTGACGGATGCGTTCCAGCGATTCGGGCCAGGTGTGGTCGCGGTGGTCGTGGGTCAGCAGCACAAAGTCGGTGGGCAGCGTCGCCTCGTCGAGCGGCGGGTCGGGATAGACAAAGCGGTCTGTCGGCCGTTCACGCGGGAAATAGGGGTCAATCTGGACAACGGTGCCGTGTTCGTCTTTGACGGCGTAACTGCTCTGCTCAAACCAATGGACAGCGACGGCGCCGGCCGGCACCTTTAGGTCGGCAAGTGGGTGCATCGGTCTTCTCCTTATGCTTGGCTTTTCATACGAGGAAGGGCACACTTTATCTTGTGGGGGTTAGCTCGTCAACGATTGTGCGGATCGCCTCCTCTTGCGCCTCGATCTGTTCGAGCAGGCGGAACTGTACCAGGGCGCGATCCAGGTTGTGCTGCGGGTGTCTCACCTTGAAATAACGATCACCCGCCAGGTGGTCGGTAAAAAAACGCAGCCCCAATTCGAATGTAATCAGGCGGATGGCGTCGTAAAGGTGGGCATAGTCGTACGGCATAAAAAAGCGAGCCGCCTCGTTGAGATAGCCGGTAAGAATGTCACGGCAGAGATCGAGATCGAAGACCACGCTGCTCAAGTCGGTGGTCTCTTCACCCGCCGGGTTGCAACAGGATCGCAGACAATCGCCAATGTCATAATGCACCAGCCCCGGCTTGACCGTGTCCAGGTCGATGATGCTCACCGCCTGGCCCGTGACGTCGTCGATGAGAATGTTGTCCACCTTTGGGTCGCCGTGCATGGTGCGCAGGGCCAGCCGGCCTTGGCTGCGCGCTTCTTCCAGTACCGTGGCCCAGTGGCGGCGCTCGGCCACAAAGGCCTGCCCGTACGCTACCGCCGGATTCTGCGCCCCGTGTGCAGGAGCGAATTGAGCCATCACGCGGTCATATTCGGCCAGATAATTGGGTGTGATATGAAAACCAGGCAGCGTATCGTGCAGTTGCCCCGGATCGAGGTCACTGATCAGCCGGTGAAACCGGCCTAGCGCATACCCGGCTTCGCGGGCGTGAGCCGCATCGCGGATCCTGGCATAAGTCTTGGCGCGTTCGATCAGGCTGATGGCGCGCCAGAAGCCGCCCGCCTCGTCCACCCAATAGTCCTGGCCGTGGCGCGTGGAGATCACCAGCGGCACTTCCCAGCGTCGTTGCCCATCCTGGGTTTCGCGCGCCAGTTGCGCTCGCATGGCATCGGTAAAAATGCGCATGTTGACCAGGATCAGGTCCGGCTGGCGAAAGACATGCTGGTTGATGCGCTGGAGGACAAAACGGTCTGCCTGGATGGCCGGTTCCTGCGTACTGAGCGTTACCAAAAACGTGTCGTTGACATTTCCTGCGCCGTAACTCGCCACCTGATACACGGAGGCATGCTGTACAAACTGTTGTGCAACTGTCTCTAACTCTATCACCAAGACCGTCCTTTGGGTAGGTCCACTGTTCATCTTGAATACACAAAGTGAGTATAGAATCGCAGTATAGCGCGCCCTCAAACAGAATCAAAACTGCCGGTTGACGGATCGAACGGCCTGCGATAAGATGCGCAGAACGCTAGCATACGCTGGCTCGCTTGCCAGGTCCATTGTGCCCTGTTGGCAGCGCCACTCACAAGTTTAGGAGAAGGTCTGATGTACGCACGTCTTACCTGCATGGTTGGACTGCCTCGTATTTTGTTGGCAGCCGGACTGGCTGGTCTGCTGTTGTTTATGGTAAATGTGGCGCAGGTACAGGCGCAGACGCCCGAGCCGCTCCATGTGGGCGAGACGGCGGAAGGGCGTTTGCGGAGAGGTGCAAGCGCGGTCTGGCGTCTCTATGGCTGTGCCGACGACCGCATTCAGATCGAACTCAAGACCGAAGGTTTTGCACCCAGCTTTACACTGGCCCAGGCGGCGGACGCTGAGCCACTGCTCGATTCCGAAACCGCAGGGCCAGAGCGCGCAGTCGGGGCGCTGGCCCTGCCGGCTACCGGCGACTATCTGCTGACGGTGAGGTCGGTAGAGAGCGACCGCCAGGGAGATTATGCGCTGAGCGTGCGCAGCCCTGGCGTTGCCCCGCTGATAGAACCGGCTGGTTTTCTCGGTTATGGCGAGGAGGTGACCGGGCGATTGGCTGCGGGCGCCATTGTCACTTGGGCGTTTTACGGTTGCGCCGGGGATCGGGTGACGCTCAGTCTCACCAGCGAACAGAGCGAGCCGGTTCTCCTACTGACGGATGCGCTCGGCATTCCACTCGAGGGAGGAGATTACGATGTGGGGGGGCAACTGGCGTCGCTCACCCGCTACCGGTTGCCGGCGAACGGTCTCTATTTGGTCGGCGTTTCGACCGTAGGTGGCGGCGAACGCAACCCATACCGGCTGGCGCTTTCGGCGCTCATCCCTGGCATGGCGCACACGGCGCCCACTCAGGCCGTAGTCCGCCTGATGGAGCGGGGAGTGGCCTACCAACTCTGGAACGAGCCGGACCGCGCCGTCGCCGAATATACGAGCGTTATCGAAATTGCGCCCAACTATGCGCCGGCCTATGTAGGGCGCGGCAACGCATACACAAGCCTGGGGCGCTATATCGAAGCCACCCGCGACTTTGACACCGCCCTTGACCTGGACCCCGAATACATCGCCGCTTACTATGGCCGCGCCCATGTGGCGACCAGTGAGGGCTACTACTGGACGGCTCGGCAGGACCTCGACCGTGTGCTCCTGATCGACCCGGACGACACCTTCGCGTACTATCAACGTGCATTGCTGCACTACTATACGGGCGGCTACCAGGCGGCGGTGGATGATTTTAGCCAGCTCGTCGCCCGCACACCAGACGATGTGGATGCTTACTATAACCGCGCCCTGGCGTACGAAGGGATGGGCGAGTTTGACGCCGCCATTGCGGACTATACCGAGACTATCCAGCGCGACCCGACCTACGCCAGCGCCTATATCAACCGTGGCATCCTCTACGACGCGCAAGGGGAGGAGGAACTGGCGCTCGCCGATTTCACCGCTGCCGCCGCTGCCCAACCGGATAATGACTTGCCCTACTATAACCGGGGCCTCATCCATGCTCGCCGGGGAGACTTTGACACTGCTGTCGATGATTTTTCGCAGGCCCTTGCCCTCAACCCCCAGTACGCGCTCGCCTACAACGCGCGCGGCAACGCCTATGAAGATCTGGGTGACTACGCCAGCGCCCAGGCCGACTTTGAGCGCGCCATCGAGAGCGACCCGGCCTTTGCGCCACCCCATACCGGGCTGGGCAACCTCTTTTTGCGCGACGGCAACCTGGAACAGGCCCTTGCCGAGTACAGTACAGCGATCAAACTGGCGCCCAACGATCCAACCGCCTACTACAACCGTGGCCTCGTCCACGAGCGCCAGGGGGATGTCGAAGCGGCATTGGCCGATTATACGAGCGCCATCGAAGTGGGACCCACCTTTGCCGAAGCTTACAACAACCGGGGCAACCTCTATTACAACCAGGGCGACCTGGCCCGTGCGCTCGCCGACTACGAAGCAGCAATCGAGCAGAATCCCAATGACCCCATCTTCTATCGCAACCGTGGCAGCGTCCATTACGAACAGGGCGACTACGACCAGGCGCTGGCCGACTACAGCCAGGCTATCCGCCTGGACCCCGCCTTTGTCTCGGCCTATATCGACCGCGGCAATGCCTATTATGTGCTCGATGAGTTGGAAAGCGCACTCGCTGATTATAGCCGGGCGATCGAGCTAGACTCTAAAAATGCTATCGCTTTCAAAAATCGCGGCAATGTCTATTCGGAGCAGCGCAAGTACGCCGACGCGCTGGCTGACTACGACGAAGCCATCCGCCTGGACCCAACCTTCACCGATGCGTATGTCAGCCGCGGCAATGTCTACTACAACCAGGGTGACTATGCCCAGGCGATAACTGCCTATAGCGAGGCGCTTGAGCAAGACCCAACCACCGGGGCGGCCTACGATGGCCGGGGCGACGCCCATTACGAACTGGGCAATTTTGATGAAGCCCTCGCCGACTACAACGAGGCTATTGCCCTGGCGCCCACCGATGATGTGCTCTATCTAAACCGCGGCAACGCCCACTATTATCTCGACCAGGATGAACAGGCGCTGGCCGATTACGACCGCGCCATCGAACTCAACCCGGCCAACGAGGGCGCCTGGATCGGTCGCGGCAACGTGCTCGATGTCTTGGGCGAATACGAAGAGGCGCTGGCCGCTTATGACCGCGCCGTCGAACTCGACCCCGCTGATCCGCTCGGTTTTACCAATCGCGGCAATACTTTGGTCAATATGGGTCGCTTTGAGGAGGCTATCGTCGATTATGATGAAGCCCTTACCCTCGACTCCACAAACGCTCGTCTCTATCTTGCCCGCGCCCGTGCCAACACTTCGTTGGGTGACTATGAAGCCGCCATCGCCGATGCTGATCGTGGGCTGGAACTCGACCCAACCAGCATCAATCTGCTGATCGAGCGCGCCTATGCGCTGACCCAACTGGGCGACTTCGAGGAGGCGCTGGCCGATTTTGCCGCCGCGCTCGCCATCGACCCCGACGAGGCAGACGTCTATCTCAACCGCGGCGACACCTACCGGGCGCAGGGTGACCATGAGGCGGCGTTGGCCGACTATACCAAAGCCATCGAACTGGCGCCCAGAAGCGCCGTCACCTACCGGGCGCGCGCCGACACCTATTTCGACCTGGAAGAGCACGCCCTGGCGGTGGCCGATTACACCGCTGCGCTGGAACGCGATCCCGACCACGCAACGACGCTCAACAACCGTTGTTATGCCTATGTCAAACTGGCGGAATACGAAAAGGCGCTGGACGACTGCAACCGCGCCCTTGAACTCGACCCAGAAGCAGCCTACATCTATGACAGCCGCGCCGAAGCCCACTATGGCCGGGGCGACTACGAACTGGCGCTGGCTGATTACGACCAGGCGCTGGCGCTCGACCCAGAGTTGAGCAATTCGTACAAGTATCGAGCCTTTGTCCACCAGCAACTGGGTAACCTTACCGAGGCCACCGACGATCTGGAACACTATCTGGAATTAGAACCAGAAGCCACCGACCGAGCAGAGATCGAGGCGCTGCTGGCAGAATTGACCGGCGCCACAACCGAAAGGGAAGATGGATGAGCGAGCAGGTGAAGACGCTGGTGCTCTGCGGCGACCGCTGGCACCCGCCGCAAATTGCCCGCACCGGGCTGGGCGCCCTGGGCGACGCTGGCTTTGCCTTTGACTGGATCGAGGAGATCGGCGGCTGGTCGCCAGAGCGGATGGCCCAATACCGGCTGACAGTACTGGTCAAGGCCAACAATATCTCGGCTACTGACAATGTTCCTTGGGTTACGGACGAAATCGAGATCGCTTTTTGCGAGTACGTTCGCAACGGCGCGGGGTTGCTGGTGATCCACAACGGTACGGCTGGCTACCGCGAACGGCCCGTGTTGCGTGGCCTGATGGGCGGCGCTTTCCTCAAACACCCGCCCCAATGCCCGGTTACTGTCCAACCCCGGGCAGGCCATCTCCTCACCGTCGGCAGCACCCCCTTTACACTGGTGGATGAGCACTACTTTATGGAGTTGGATGACCCCCAGGCGGATCTCTTTCTGACCACAACCTCTGAGCATGGCGCCTATCCCGGTGGTTGGACCCGCAGCGAGGGCGCGGGCCGCGTCTGTATTCTCTCGCCCGGCCACAACGCCGAGGTCTGGCTACACCCGTCATACCAGGCGCTGATCCTGAATGCGTTGCGTTGGTGCAGCCAGGACCTCCAACGATAGACCGCTGATTGGGGAATCGAGCGGATACACGCCGATTCTTGCCGTGCAAAATTTGGGTGATCTGCGCGATCTCCCGGTGCGTTTTTGCTTCAAGACGAGTATTGTTCGTGAGGGTTGCCATGAAGATTGTTGCCATCGAACCCATCATCGTCCACGTCAACCGGCGCGGGGATTGGGTCTTTGTGCTGGTCCACACCGATGCGGGTATCACCGGGCTGGGTGAAGCCAGCCACAGCGGGAATGATGCCCTCTGTCTGGCTACGCTAGAGCTCTTCAACCAGCGCCTTGCCGGCCAGTCGCCATTGAACATCAACGAAATCTGGCAACAACTGGCCCGGCTCGATGGCGGGCGCATCGCCCACACCGCGCTCAGCGCCATCGAACAGGCGCTATGGGATATTTTTGGCCAACACTTGGGCGCACCGATCCACCAGTTGTTGGGCGGTGCGCAGCGCAAACGCATCCGCATCTACGCCAACATCAACCGCCATGTGCGAGAGCGCACGCCAGAGGGCTTTGCCTGCGCTGCGGCGCAGGCGGTGGAAGAGGGCTTCACCGCTATCAAACTGGCGCCCTTTGACGAACTCAAGGAACGAGACCACATCCGCACCGGGCCGCAGGCGGCGTGGCGACCCGGTGTAGAGCGCGTGCGCGCCGTGCGCCAGGCTATCGGCGATGACATTGAACTGGCCGTAGACTGTCATGGCCGCATGGAGGCATCCGAGGCGCTCATCGTGGCGCAGGAACTGGCCGATTGTAGGCTCTTTTGGTATGAAGAGCCAGTGCGTCACGACCAGATCGACGACCTGGCGCGCATCACCCAGGCCGCGCCCATGCCCACGGCCTCGGCGGAGACCGTCTTTGGCGTCGAAGGCTTCCGGCCCTTCTTGACACGCCGCATCGTAGACGTGCTCATGCCCGATGTCAAGCACGATGGCGGCCTGCTGGAGACACGCAATATTGCCGAAGCCGCCCGGCTGTGTGACCTGTTGGTGGCGCCCCATAACCCCTCCGGCCCCGTGGCCAGTGTCGCCAGTGGGCACGTCTGTGCGGTGTTACGCAACTTCTACATCCTCGAATACGCCTGGGGCGAGGTAGATTGGCGCGCCGACCTGCTGACCCCCCGTGAACCCATCGAGAATGGCTACCTGATCCTCTCGGACGCAGCGGGGTTGGGACACCGGCTCAACCCAGACATGGTGGCGGCGCACCGGGTGGCCCACCCGCGCGGCGTCGATTCCTCGCGCGTGCTTAGGGCCTAGATTGCCCAATCCTCCCACATGTCAGCCGCGGGGGGCAGGTCTTGGGTGGCGACCAGATCGTTCTTTTTGAAGTCATAGAGCACCGCCTGGCGAATGCGATTGGTGCGGTTGTAGCCGGCAGAATGGCCAATGCGGTGATGCCAGAAGATGATGTCGCCGGCCTGGCCGGGGCACTCCGTCGGTGGCTGGCTGTTGTAGTAATCCCGATCCGTGGCGTAGTTTGCAGTGGCGTTAAAGGTATAGCGGGTGGTGAAATCGTAATAGAATTTGCGGTGGCTCCCCGGCCAGACGGTGAAGCCCCCGCCACCCGGCGCTACGTCGTCGATATAGCCGACCACGCCCAGGTGGAACGGGTGTTGATCCACGTGCAGGCGGACAGGCGGCGCCGGCGCATCCCCGGCAGGAAAGATGCAATAGATCCCGCGTACCCGCTCGGGCGTCTGTAGCGTGCCAGACCCTAACAGTTGTTCCGCCATCGCCTGGATCGATGGATTCGTCGCCAGCAGTTCGATCATCCACGGCTCGTGACCCGGCTCGCGATATTTCCATGTAAAGCGATCCTCGGCAAAGGCGCCTACCCAGGTTTCCGGCTGATGCCGGTTCAACCTGGGCGGTGCGCCAGCCCACAGTTGGTCTTGGGCACACGCCATGAGCGCAGGATCGAGCACACCTCGCTTGACCACGTAGCCCTCCTGCTTGAAAAAGGCGATTTCGTCGCTGCTGAGTCTGATCATCTGGCTCCCCCTAGTGCTTGTCGATGCTTGTTTCGTATTCCTTAACAACAGGTTCTGGCCCTACCCAGTTGTGCGGGGTGTGTCCCAAATTTGGGGCAAACCCGCATTCCGGGAAAGGGCCGGAAAGTTTCTGAACGTTCACCGCGATGGCGGCCCTTTCCCGGAATGCGGGGCCGGGGCAAGCCGCCGGTACTGTTTGACTCTTGCCGCTCTCTGCTCTATACTGTGTCCACAGCGTGCGTCTATGTGGTGACAGGAAACCAGTTCATGGCTTATCCATTTCCCGGTATGAATCCCTACCTTGAAAATCGGGATCTGTGGCCTGATCTACATCAGGCGCTGGCGAATGCAATAAGGGTTGCGTTGGTGCCTGAGGTCGCTCCTCGGTACTATGTGGCAGTTGAACAGCGAACCTACATTGCCGCTGATGATCCCGACACACTTGTGGGGCGTGCGGACATTGCTGTCCTCGGTACGCCGCATCGCGTTATGCCGGGCAATGGTGGTTCCGTTGTCGTAGGGGAGCCTGTCCCCGTCTTGACACCTTCTGTGGAAGAGGTGCGCGAACACTATCTTGAAATTCGCCAGAGGGGCTCTGACCAGGTCATCACCGTCATCGAGATTCTTTCACCCTCGAACAAGCGTGCCGGCCGCGGGCGCACCGAGTACGAAACCAAGCGGATCGATCTCCTGAGCACCCGCACCAGCCTGGTGGAAATCGACCTGTTGCGCGGCGGCGATGCGTTGGAGGTGCGACCGCTGCCTGCCAGCCACTACCGCATCCTGGTTAGCCGTGGCTGGCGCCGCCCACGCGCTGATCTCTACCCGTTCAACCTGCGCGACCCGATCCCGGCGATCCCCATTCCGCTGAAAAAAGGCGAAGATGAACCAGTGTTGGCAATCGGCCCGTTGCTCACCGCCATTTACCGCGAAGCACGCTACGACCTGCGCATCGACTACCAGGCCGAACCCCCGCCCCCACCTCTTGCACCCGAAGACGCCGCCTGGCTCGACGACCTGCTGCGCCAGGCCAGCCTGCGCTCCGGCGGGTGATCACCGAATCCGAAAGCAAAAAGCAGCAACACAGAGAAATTGGAGGAAAAGCCCTCAGTGTCCTCTGTGTCACTGCTGTTGTTTCCCCACCTAGATCGCCGGCATCACGTTCCCGCCGCAGACGGGGATGTAGGCGCCGGTGATAAAGCTCGCCAGGTCCGAGGCGAGGAAGGCCACCACATTGGCGATCTCCTGGTCGGCGCCGCGGCGGGCCAGGGGGACGGTGCTCTCGTAGCGTTCGTTGCGTTCGCTGCCCCGTTCGCGGTCGCGGTCCGAGATGGTCCACCCCGGCGCCACCTCGTTGACGGTGATCTGGTGTTCGCCCACCTCTTTGGCCAGCACACGCAAGAGACCATCCATGCCACGCTTGGCGCTGGCGTAGGCCGACTGGCGTTTGAAGAGCTGCATGGAACATTCGGTGTTGATGCCGATATAACGCCCCCACCCTCGTTCGATCATGCCGGGGACAAAGGCCTTGGCCATGAGCACATTTTGCATCACACAGGTGCGGAACTGGTCTTCGTAATTCTCGACCTTTTCGTCCAACACATGCTGCCAGGGGCTGTACTGCGAGACGGCGTTGGTGATGACGATGTCCGGGTGGCCCAGCCCGGCCACGACGGCATCGCGCAAGGCAAAGACGGCGTCCCTGTCGCCTACGTCGCCGGTGACGGGGATGGCGCGGCGGCCCAGGTCACGGAGTTCGGCGCAAAGCTCGTCGGCCTTGGCCCGGTTTTGGTTATAGTGGATCGCCACATCGGCGCCGCAGCCGGCCAGCGTGCGCGCCATGACGCGACCCAGTTGGCCCGTGGCGCCGGTGACGATGGCGATGTGGCCGTCCAAATTGATCTGGAGTTTCATGTAACAGATATTCCTCAACAGCTAGTTTTGATGATTGGTCGACAGCTTTTTCTCTGGTGAAATCGTTGCGGACAGGGCAATAAAAGCCTTGCTGCTCTCTGACACAAGAGCGAGGACCAACAGCACGAAATCTTCTTCACCCCTTCCAGGTTCCTCGCTATACTGCGTTCAGGTTGAAACCTGGATTTGCGCCAACCTTTCGCATTCCGGGAAAGAGCCACAATGCTTCTCCGCAGCGTAGGCTCGCTGGCCCTTTCCCGGAATGCGGGTGTAAAGTAGAACTCCGGTTCTCATGCTGATTTGAGTATAACTACCGTTTGCGCGCCAGCGTCAGTCCGTCGCCGATGGGGACGAGGCTGAGATCGACACGCTCGTCGGTGTGGATCTTTTTGTTGAGCGCGGCGATCCTGCGGCCTGATTCATCCTGGATCGGTTCATTCATCAGGCGGCCGCCCCAGAGCACGTTGTCAATGGCGATCAGCCCGCCCGGTCGCACCAGTTGGAGCGCCTGTTCATAGTAGGTGTCGTAGTTCTCTTTGTCGGCGTCAATAAAGACGAAATCAAAGCTGTTCTGCTGGCCTTTTTCCAAAAACCGTTGCAGTGTGGCGACAGCCGGCCCCAGGTGCAACGTGATCTTGCCGGCCACACCAGCTTCCTGCCAGTAGCGGCGGGCAACTGCGGTGTACTCGTCGCTAACGTCGCATGCGACCAGTTCACCGTCAGGGGGCAGGGCAAGCGCCACGTTGAGCGAACTGTAACCGGTGAAAACGCCGACTTCGAGCGCCCGTTTGGCGCCAATTAGCTTGACCAGCAACTGCATAAACTGACCCTGTTCGGGCGAGATCTGCATCCCGCCGGCCTCGTGCCGAGCCGTCTCTTCGCGCAGACGCCGGAAGAGCTCCTGGTCGCGCAGGGTGACGCTGAGTAGATAGTTATGGAGTTCGTCACTAAAACCAATTGTTCGTGCAGACATGAGATTCCTGTAATCGATGGGAACGGTGGTTGAGATTGGACAACAGACCCTATTGTACGCCGAACAAGCAAAACCGGTCCAATCCCAGAGACAATCGTGCCGGCTGATTGGGGTTTGGCCTGTCACAACCAGCGCGGGTGCAACTGATTGGGGTAGACGAAACGTTTGTCGCCAGCACCGGGCGGGTTGCGGCAGCCAGGTGTGTGATCGCTCTGCCTGTCGCTAAATTCTGTGAATTGAACTGACAGCTATTTCATGCTATGATGAAAAGGCGTTGCTGAATGCGCCCCAGTTCAGGAACCAGCCTCCTCATGGCGACGAGAGTTTATCAGAACTTTGACCTGCTCATCGAACCCGCTCAGGATGGCTACCGCGTACGCGTGCTAAACTCTCCAGTGGGCCAGGCAACAGCAACCATCGTCTGGCCCTTTTCCCGGCAAGAACTGGCCGAAAATCTCCAAATGACGGGTGGGGCCATTGGGCAGTACGACGCCACCCACTCACCATCGCCAGACCTTGCGCCAGAGCGTTTTGGCTGCCGCCTCTTCTCAGCTATCTTCCAGGGTAACGTGCTGACGAGCTTCCGCCGCAGCCTGGATGCCACACGCCGTGACAAGACCGGTCTCCGCATCCGGCTGCGCTTGAATGCGGCTCCGGCGCTGATTAACCTCCCCTGGGAATATCTCTTGGACGGTGAAAACGACCGTTTTCTGGTGCTCTCAGCCGAGACACCACTTGTTCGTTACTGGGAATTGGCCGAGCCAGAGCCCTTTATCCCTGTCGCTCCTCCGTTGCGTATCCTCGCCGTGATCGCCGACCCGCAGGATGTCACCCCACGCTTGGAGGTCGAGGCCGAATGGCGCCGGCTCCAGGAGGCGGTTGCCGATCTGCACCAGCGGGCTGCGGTCGAATTGGTGCGCCTGCCCGCCGCAACACGGGCAGCCTTGCAGCGCCGCCTTCGCCAGGAAGAATGGCACGTTTTGCATTTTGTCGGCCACGGTTGGTTCGACGAACAGCGAGATCAGGGCGGCCTGATCCTGGCCGATGATGAAGGCAACGGCGAATTTGTGCGGGCCGACCGGCTGAGCGTGCTGGTACAGGACTGCCGTGCGCTGCGGCTCGTCTTTTTGAACGCGTGTGACGCCGCGCGTGGGAGTTCAGCCGAGCCGTTTGCCGGCGTGGCGCAACACCTGGTGCGCCAGGGGTTGCCGGCGGTCATTGCCATGCAATCGGCAGTCAGTGACCGGGCTGCTGCTGACCTGGCACATGAATTCTATACGGCCCTGGCCGACGGCTATCCCATCGATGCTGCCCTGGCTGAGGCGCGCCGTGCCGTTTTTGTCTCCGGTAATGCGCTGGAGTGGGCCACGCCCGTGCTTTTCAGCCGCTCGGAGGATAACCAGATTCTAATGCTACCCACTGCATCATCAAAACGCGAGATGGTGCGACCAGACACGGTTACGACGGGCGGCGGCACATGGATTGGCGGTGATGTCAACACGGGGGGAGGCGGTTTTACTGGTCGAGATACGATAAACGTCTATATTGGAGATGAGATTGTCCAGGCGCTTCGCCACAAGCCGCCCGGCGAACAGGTGGCGCCACCACCCCCGGACTGGGCGCCAAAGCTGGTCGTGGTTCCCGGTGACAGCTTTCTCATGGGCCGGCCCGCTGCTGAAGGAGTACCCCCAGAGGAAACCGGGCAACACGAGATATTTCTGCCCACCTATTCCATTGGCCGCTACCCGGTGACCGTAGCCGAGTATCTTACGTTTATCGAGCAGACTGACTATTCCCCACCCAAGATCTGGCGGGGACGCAACCCACCCCGCGACAAGCTGGATCACCCCGTGGTCGATGTAAGCTGGTACGATACGAGGGCCTACTGTGCCTGGCTCCAGAAAAAGACCGGCCTTGCCTTTCGCCTGCCCACCGAGGCAGAATGGGAAAAGGCGGCGCGCGGCACGGATGGCCGCATCTACACCTGGGGAGACGAGTGGGACCCGGCGCGCTGCTATTGTGTCGAAGGCCGCATGACGGTCGCGGTTGGCAGTTACCCGCGAGGCGCAAGCCCTT
>QEUW01000599.1 GCA_003577005.1 Chloroflexota bacterium
AGCGCTCGGTCATCTTTGGGAAGGCATTACGGAAGAACTTGTCGTACAGCTCGACGACGATCTTTTGCTTCCCGGTGGCGCTGTCAATGCCTTCGGCGCGACGTTTTACCCTGTCGTAGCCGCCTTGCAGCGTGTTGGCTTCTTTGTCGAGGCGATGAACGTCGAGGGTGTCCAGGACGCCTTGCATAGCCACTGAAATTGGGTTGTGGCTGGCAAAGCTATAGCCCTCAAAGAGGGCGTCGAAGACGGGCTTGGTGATCAAGTGCTGGGCCAGCATTTCGACCACTTCGCTGTCCGGGATAGTGTCGTTGAGGTCGTCGCGCAGCTCGTCGGCAAACGCGCTGAACGCCTTGCGTTCCTTCCGATTGGCTGGGTTCTCCAGAATGCCATTGATGCGGTCTATGTGGGTTCTGGCGATCTTGGCAATGTCGTTGGCCCAATCTTCCCAGTGCTGACGGTTCCCCACCTTCTGGACCAGCTTGGCGTAGATAGCGCGCTCGATCTCGCCAATTTCGAACTGCAATTGGCCTTGATCCGGCTTGCTGGCCGTCGGGGACGGTTCGCCAATCGTGTATGCCCCATGGCCAGCCTGGGCATTGCTGGGTCCTGGGGCCGGGCCTGCCTTCTTCTGGATCTTGTCAGTGATGGCGATGACTTCCATCTTGCTGACATCCCTGCCCACCAGGTCCAGCTTGTTGACCATCGCATCAAAGCGATCGTCGTGGGATCGGAGGGCCTGCAAGACCTGCCAGACCACTTTGTAAGTCAGGTTGTCGTTAAGCGCCTCGTGGGCCTCCAGGCCGGCCGGAATCACCACCGGCAAGATCACGTAACCACGCTTTTTACCGGGGGCATTGCGCATGACGCGGCCCACCGACTGGACCACGTCGACCTGGGAATTGCGGGGCGTCAGGAACAGCACGGCGTCGAGGGCGGGGACGTCCACGCCCTCAGACAGGCAGCGCACGTTGCTCAGGATGCGGCAGGTATGGTCCGGTATCGGAGCCTTGAGCCAGGCCAGCTTCTGTTCCTTCTCAATGGCATTCATGCCGCCGTCGATGTGATCGGCTTCGCAGGCAAGCCGCTCCACAACATCGGGGGCTTCTTCCTCCTCCTGGGCTTGATACGCCTCCACGACGGACCGGAACATACCGGCGATCTGCTTGGAACTGACCTTGTGCGTCTTGCCCGCTTTGGCGATTTCGATAACCTGGCAGAACGCAACCGCCCGCTTCATCGGCCCGTCATCCCCGGGCAGGTCGGCGGTCAGTCCCTGCTTTGACAGCGCCTTCCAGCAGCCGACAATCCTGGCCGCGTCGTCCACCTTGAGCTGGTTATTGCTGTCTTTGAACAGGGTTTGCAGGCGCCGGCTGACGTGGGATTCTTCGACGGCCAGGACGATGACCTTGTAGTCCACCAGAAGGCCGCGCTTCACCGCATCCGAGAAGGTGAGTACGTACAGCTCCCGGCCGTACAGCTTCTCGTCATCCATGGAGCACAGGGCGACGTTGTCCTGCTCGGCGGTCGCCTTGGCCCGTTCGCCGTAGATACGGGGCGTGGCCGTCATGTAAAGCCGCTTGGTGCCCTGCAGATACTTCCCGTCATGGACTTTGACGAAGTTGCTTTCGTCTTCGTCGCCAAAGGTGGCGCCGGTCGTGCGGTGGGCTTCGTCGCAGACGATCAGGTCAAAGGCGCCCAGGCCGTGTTTCTTCTGCGCGGCGCTGATGACATCAATCGAGTGATACGTGCTGAATACGACGCTCAGGTGATTCTTGTCCTGGCGTTCGGTCATGGCCTTGGCCAGCTTCGCCGGTTCCGTGGTGGCCGGATACTGCAGCTCGTGGGCCAGCATCTGGAAATCGTCGCGCTGGGCCTGGCGCTTCTTCCCGACCTCGGTATCGGAGCACACCGCGAAGCTGTGCAGGGGAATGGCGGCCTCTTGGGTCCACTCCGTCAGGGTCTGTGACAGCAGGTTGAGCGACGGCACCAGGAACAACACGCGGCCGCCCTTGCCCGCGATCTTCTCGGCAAGATGCAAGGCGGTCAGCGTCTTGCCCGTGCCGCAGGCCATGATCATCTTGCCCCGGTCTGCGGCGGCGAGACCGCTGGTGACACTTGCCACGGCCTGCTTCTGGTGGGGCATGAGTATCTTGCGGGCCTTGAGCTTTACCCCCTCGGACTGGGGCCGGAAGCTGGACCAGTCAATCTTGCTGTTCTCCAGTTCTAGGAGCGTAATCAGATTGACGGGCGGATGCTGGTCCGGAATTGCATCGCGCAAATGGTGAGTGCTGTCTGTCGCCGTCACGAAGATTAGGCGGCGGGAAAAATGCTTCTTGCTTGAGGCGGCAAAGAAGGTGGCGAAGTCGCCCAGTCCCAACCTGGCGTCTTCGGCGTAGAACTTGGCTTGGATAGCGTGCAGTTCACCGCTGGCCGTTTCTGCGACCAGGTCAATGCCGGCATCCGCGCCTAGCTTGGTGTTGTGCCGTTTCGCGGCTTCCCGGCGCCAGTCCTCCCAGAGCCACACCCTGCCGCCGTACAGGTCTGCGTAGTACGGCTCGTGGTTTAGATAGACCTTGACCAGCTTTTCGAAGTAGGCGCCTTTCTCGCGCTCTGATTTGGACTTGTCGCGGAAGGTGCGGAGTATCGACGCCAGCGTGGTCATGCAGATTAGGCCCCAGCGATGCGGTCAGCGGATGCGAAACAGGCGGGGAGTACCCCCGCCTGAAACTGTATCAACTGCGCTGGCTTTATGCTGCAGTGCCCGGGAAGGCGATCACTTCCGCCCCGGCCTGCAGCTTGTCCAGGTAGTCCGCCCACTGCTGCATCATCTTGCGCCGCTCGGGCAGATGGGCCGTCCGGTTGTAGGCACGGCCATTGGGGTCGCGGACCGCGTGCGCCAACTGGTGCTCAATGTAGTCAGGCCGCACGCCCAGAACCTCGTCCAGGATGGTGCGGGCCATGGCCCGGAAGCCGTGGCCGCTCATTTCGTCCTTTTCGATACCCATGCGGCGCAGGGCAGCCAGGATGGCGTTGTCGCTCATGGGGCGCTTGCTGCTCCGGGCGCCGGGGAACAGGTAGCGCCCCGTTCCGGTGATTCTGTGCAGATCCCGGAGGATGGCCACGGCCTGCGTCGAGAGGGGCACGATGTGCTCGGTTTGCGTCTTGGTGACCGTGTAGCGCCATTCCGCCGCTTCCAGGTCAATGTTCGTCCACTCAGCCCGGCGCAGTTCTCCCGGTCGCACAAAGACCAGCGGGGCCAGGCGCAGGGCGTGGCGGACCGTGGCCGTGCCTTCGTAACCGTCTATGGCCCGAAGCAGGGCGCCTACCCGGGTCGGGTCGGTGATGGCGGCGAAGTGTTCCCCCTTGACCGGCGGCAGCGCCCCGCGCAGGTCGGCGGACAGGTCCCGCTCGGCTCGCCCCGTGGCGATGGCATAGCGCCAGACTTGGCCGCAGTTGGCCAGGGCGCGGTGGGCCGTCTCCAGGGCGCCCCGATTCTCAATGCGGCGAATGACGGCCAGGAGTTCGGGCGCCGTGATCTCGGCAATGGGCCGCCCGCCCAGCCAGGGGAAAATATCGCGCTCGAGGCGGCGCATGATCCGGCCGCCATGGGCGTCGA
>QEUW01000600.1 GCA_003577005.1 Chloroflexota bacterium
CCACCTCACTCGATTCGTTGGCGTTTGCCGCTCAGCTACGCCGGGATCGCCCTTTTGACTGCACTGGCGCTGGGGGCTGTGCTGCTGGTGAGCCTGCGCGGCTACTACTGGCAGCGTGAGCAAGCCTATCTGGAAGAACGGGCGCGACTGCTGAGTGCGATCGTGACGCCCGAACTCCAACGCAAGGCCGACCCGGCGACCTTGCAACAACTGGTCACCGGGTCGGCCTTTCTGGCCCAGGCGCGTGTCCAGATTCACGACGTGAACGGGCAGCTTCTGGCCGATTCCGGTTCACCACAGCCGAGCGCCCTTTTCAATCTGCCCCTCACGCCTGCGGTCACGCTGGCAGATGGGGGACCAAACCAGGTGCGCCTGCTCATCAGCAGCCAGCCCATCACCCACGAGGTGGGCCGGCTGCGGCTCGGCGCCGCGATCACCCGGACGATTATCCTTTCGCGGACGGCGCCGGCCACCGATGGGCAGGCGCTCGAAGAACAGAATCTCTTTTTCACTGCGCCTGCCCCCGACTTTTTTATGGTCCGGGATTTGGCCGATTCAGTCGACCAGAACGAGCAACGCTCCACCCAGCGGGTGCGTCGGCCCCTGGCCGGCGAACAGGGTCAAACGATCGGCTACCTGCAACTGAGTGAGGGGCCGGCTTATGGCCGGCAGATCGTGCGCAGCGCAGCCCAAGGCCTGGTCATCGCCGGCGCCATCGCCCTCGGATTGGCGGCGGTGGCCGGTCTTTGGGTCAGCCGCCAGATCAACCGGCCCCTGGCGCAGTTGACCACGGTGACCGCACAAATGGCAGCCGGTGATCTCTCCGCCCGCGCCACCGTGGCGACAAAGGATGAACTCGGCCTGTTGGCGCGCTTGTTCAACGAGATGGCCCAGCAGGTGGAAGATACGGTCCAGGCGTTGCGCCGTTTTGTAGCCGACGCCGCGCACGAGCTGAATACGCCGCTCACCGCGCTGCGCACGAATCTAGAGTTAGATGCCCCTTCGCCGCTGGGGAGCGCCCGGTTGGAGCAGGTCATGCGTCTGGAAACCCTGGTGCAAAATCTGCTCACCCTATCGCGCCTCGACGCCCACAGCAGCGCCCCGCCAGTGGGCAGGGTGGATGCACAGGGACCGTTTGACTTGACCCACCTGGTGCGCGAGCTGTGCGAACCCTATGCCTCACGCGCTGAACAACACGACATCGCCTTCTCACTCGCCACCCCGGCCACACTGCTCCTGATCGAGGGTGGCCGTAGCCTGGTGGCACAGGCATTGGTGAACCTGCTGGATAATGCACTCAAATTTAGCCAGCCCGGCGGCGCCATCTTCGTGGAACTGCGCCAGGATGGGGAGTCGGCCTACCTGGTCGTCGAAGACAGGGGCATCGGCATCCCCGCCGGAGAAGCGTCGCTCCTCTTTCAGCGCTTTTATCGCGCCAGCAACGCCACCGCCTATCCCGGCAATGGCTTGGGGCTGGCGATTGTCAAGGCCATTGTCGAGCAACAAGGCGGCAGCGTGCAGGCAGAGGGGAAAGAACAGGGAATGCGGGTGACCGTACGCCTGCCGCTCCTAACGGCGTAGCGGAATCAGGGTGCGCAGATGCTCATCACGCAAGTAGAGCCCGCCCCACAACAGCGCACCGAGAAGGACGGGCAGGACCAGTGAAAAGAGCTCCCCACCGACGCGGGCGTGGATGGCGACAGCGCCACCGAGATAGCCGGTCAGCAAGATCGCTCCCAAGATGGCGGTTTGGGGGATCAAATAGACCGCAACGCAGGCCAACAAAAGCAACCCAAGGCTGGGGGCAAGGTCAACCGGCAACCCCAACAGGATGGACGCATCCACGACAGGTTGAATATTCACCACTTTGATCACCCCATCGAAGAGCAGGAACAGAGCGAGCAAAGCGCTGAGGATACGTCCAGCCCAGAGCGTTGTCTTGGGCATGGGCTTGGCGCCAGGGACGGTTTGAGTCACGGTTTGCATGATTTTTCTCCAACGATCTGATCTCGGATTCGGAGCAGGATTCGCACTACCATAAGCGGGAGGTGCGCCCTGACTCTACGGTTGTCACAAGACAGTCGTCTGGCAACGCCTCAAATCGACAACAAACACGACGAATTTGCAAAATTTGTCTGCGCCAGCTTGAAGGGGGTGCCCTAGAAAACTGCCGTCAGTACTCCCTTGCACTACTCCCTCATAAGCCAGGACAAAGAATCGTTTGTACAACTGTCCTAGAATTGTCCTGCCACTTGTCCCTGAACAACCAAGCAAGAAACTGCTAGACTCGGTTTCCATACCAACTCGGATCATATTTCAACCAGGAGGGCAGGTCATGATTCATTTCACCTGGCGTCGACTGTTGTGGTGCATAGCTTTCGTCACTGCCTTTATCCCGCTCATCGTCTTCGTTGTGCAACCCCGCCTGGCCGATGCGGTGGCGCGTGACCCGATCCTCGCGGCGTGGGAACAGGCGCGGGCAGCCGGGTCGTATCAGTTTAGCAGCGACATCCTCCAGGTGACCGCGCCCAGTGCGCGCATTACCAACGTGGGGCGCAGCAGCCGCACCGAACAGTTCCACCTACAAGGGCAAAGCGATCTGCGCAATGCCAGGCTGGAAATGCAGCTCTGGTCGCAAGAGGGCAGCCTCTTGGATGACGCCAGCGCGCCGGCGGTGCGCGTCGAAAACGGCAACACCTTTATCCGCCAGGGTGGAGGAGAGTGGCAACAGAGCGAAGATATGAGCGGCGTCATCGCCCCCCAGGGTGACTTTATGGCCTACCTGTCCGCAGTGCGCAATGTCACTGCCGGAGAACCAGAACTGCGGGCCGACATTGCTTTCACCCGCTATCGCTTTGAGCTCGATGGGCCAATCTTTGCCGCCTATGTCCGCGACCAGATCGAAGCGGCCATGCGCCAAAAGGGCGAGTTGCCACCCGGCGTGCATATCGACCTGCCCGCCTACTATCGCGACATGACCGGCAGCGGCGAACTGTGGGTGCGTGAAAATGGGCTACCCTTGCGCCAGATCCTCGACCTGCGCTTCCCCGAACAGCGCGACGAAACCGTCAATGCCCGCATCACCGTTGACTTCCTCGGCTTTGGCCAAAGTCAAACGCAGATCGCAGACCACGCCTCCCCCCTCACGCAGTGGCTGCAAACCAACGTCGGCCCTCTCGCGCCCGACGCCGGGCTGTTGCTGGTCCTGTTCCCCATGCTCGGCCTGGCTGCGCTGATGCTCTACTACCGTCGGGCGCGACCCGTGGAGCGGGCCCTGGCAATGGCTGTGATCGCCAGCCTGGTGCTGACGCCACTGCTGCACACGCTGCAACTGGCTTCGTTTATGGATGCACAGCGCGCCAAAGCGGCCACGCAGGAAGCCGCACAGGATGAAAGCGACCTGCAACACACGCTGGCCGAACTCAATGCCGCCAGCCCCGCATTCAACCCGCAGGAGGACCCGCTCGCCGCCGCCGAACGCCGCGCCCTCGAAGAGGCGCAGTTTGCGGCCAACCCGCTGGTTGCGCCCGGCGTGATGGCCACGGCGCTCGCCGTCCAACTGACCGATGACGGCACCGACACCGACCAGGATGGGCTGACC